>NZ_JBXAFX010000013.1:0-126036 GCF_058793515.1 Novosphingobium sp. GW835-FHT14H07 | reverse complement strand
TCATCGCCTCAATCCGCATGCTCACGCGCAGAACCGCAAGATACTGTCAAATTTGATCAACTTCTGAATCGGGCTCTTAGGCCGCCCTGTCGATGTGAGGTCGAGCCAAAAGCAGTTATCAATGCCAGCGATAAGCTCAGGCTCCATAAAAATATACAAAATGCATGGAACGATTGACGCGCCCGAGGATATCGTCATTTCGACAGAAGATTACGAGCTTTATCGCAGAAATAGGGCATCCTTTCTAAATCTCTTACATGCCCATCTCACCAGCATGACTTTTTTGTTCATCGGCATGAGCTTGACTGATCCAAACGTTAAGCACGTTCTTGCATTGTTGCGCGAAAATTTTCCCGAAAATCCACCACGTCATTTCATGATATCCCGACGACCACAGAGGATAGATTTTGATTCTGACGACGCCCACCTAGCAAGACTTGCACGGCATAACTATTGGGTCAAGGATCTGCGCCGCTACGGCCTGGTTGTTGTCGAAATCGAAGAATACTCGGAAATCGACGACATAATGCGACAACTGGAACTGGAATTAGCTCGGAAGCGGGTCTGGGCTTCAGGAAGCTGGCCGACGAACGGAACTGATCCCCGGCTTGATTTCGTCCAAACTATTTCGCACACCTTGGGGGCACGCCTTGGATCGTCAGAATATTTTTTGGTATCGGGAAATGGCTTGCTAGTTGGCTCTTCCGTTTTAGCAGGATTTCTACAATCCATGCAAATGCAAGGGCAGTGGGATTTTGATCGAAGATTAATCTTAAGATCTTTTCCACAATCACAATCTGGCTCAGCCCCTCCAATAGATTACTGGGATAATTTGAGATATGAGCTCGCAAGGTTTGCTGGAATCGTTGTCTTTATAGGAGGCTTGAGGATAGATGATGGAATAACAGAAATTGCGGATGGCGTTTTAAAGGAAAGAGATATTGCAGAGGGCATGGGTGCATTTATTTTACCAATTGGTGTGACGGGAGGCGCTGCCGCCGTCATTTCCAATAGCCTAAAAGGCTCAGCACTTCCGTTTGATGGCAAACACGCAAAAAGACCTGGTGACGAAGATTTAGATTTTTTGTCGAATCCACATAATTCCGTAGATCAGTTGATTGATCGCGTAATGAATATTATAAAAACGGTCTCGCGATAGTTAGGCATTTTTTTGACAGGGGCAGAAATGATGCGGCGCGTATTTTTTAGCTTTCATTACGCACGTGACTCGTGGAGAGTTTCTCAAGTTAGAAATGCTTGGGTCTTGCCCGGAACGCGAGGCGCTAATTCTATTGTGGATCATGCTTCTTGGGAAGAGATCATGCGCAAAGGCCCAAGCGCTATCCAATCTTGGATCGACAATCAAATGCACGGCTCGTCCGTATTAGCAGTTCTAATTGGACGCGACACCCATACAAGGCCGTGGGTGCAATATGAAATCAAGAAGGCGCACCGGGATGGGCGGGGAATTCTCGGAGTTTGTCTCTCTGGGACCAAGGACCATCGCGGGATGGCAGACCCACCGGGAGTTGACCCGATTAATGAGTTATCGTTAACAGATAAATTCGGGTACTTGGTGAGATATCCCGTTTATTCTTGGTTATCTGGAGACGGCCGCAATAACTTTCCGCGTTGGGTCGAGGAAGCGGCCAAAAATGCAGGTCGATAGGCTGGGGATCTAAATCAATGGCGTACGTTCGTGAGAATGATTTTCGATTTGCTGCAATGCGCGCGAGACAATTTTCGTATGCTGGTATGGAAGCTCTTCTGGCTAAATCAGAACGTAATTTATACTCTTCGTACGACGTTTTTCTGTCCCATTCCATTATGGATAATGAGATTGTGCTTGGGGCTAAGCAAATCTTGGAGGAAAAGGGGTTCAGCGTTTACATTGACTGGATCGATGATCCGCTTCTCGATCGTAGGAACGTCTGCAGAGAAACTGCGGATTTAATCCGTAATAGAATGAGGCGGTGTAAGTCGCTTTTATATCTTCATTCGACGAATGCGACTAAGTCCAAATGGTGCCCTTGGGAACTCGGATATTTTGATGCATTTACGCATCCTGCTCGCAGAGTTTTCATATTTCCGGTTGCCGCGACTGATGGGACTTATCGAGGACAAGAGTATCTAGAGTTATATGATACGGTGGAAATAACTCGGGTTGGTGACAGATCATTTCGGAAGGACGACCTACTTGTACGCGATAAATATGGCGCGTTCAAGGCCTGGAGCGCAGCTACGTGAGGTGGCTGTATGAAGTGATGGCCAAGGCGAGCAGCCTTCGATTTCGGTCTCCAGCGCGAAGCTGAGGAAAGTGCGGATCAGGACGATGATGGCGAGGATGTCTGGGCGCTTCGTTACGTCAGCTTAAACCGGCTGAGGCCCCCGCCTTCGCGGGGGAGCTGGGCTGTGCGTGAGGGGCGAGGTGATGGGGGCGGTGATGTCGGCGCTTTTGTCGCGGGCGGGTTTTGGGTGCCTGCCCCCGGCCTCTCTCGCCTGCGGGACGTCGGCTTAGGAGTGCCCACCCCCGGCCCCTCCCGCTTGCGGGAGGGGGGATCTGGTTTGCCGGAAGCTTGCGGGAGGACGACTGAGGCCCCTGCCTTCGCGGGGGAGCAGTTCTGACTAGCAGTGTTGGCGGGGTTTGCTCCGACTCATGGGAGCGCGAGGGTTTTGACCCTCGCATTCTGGCTTTCTTCCTGACACTTCCCAGTTTTCGCTTTCCTACATTTAACCGTATGGGTTAATTGCGGTCCTTCGACAGGCTCAGGATGAGCGGGGGTTGAGGCAGCATCTCGATGAGCGGAGGTGGTATGGCGGAGCGTGGGCGGACTTCGCGGGTGCGGCGGGTGGATGTTGTCGAGGACTCGGCGCTCGACTTTGCGCCGTTCGTGCATGTGGCGCCTCGGCGCAATTCGATCACGCCGGACAAGCAGCGGCGGTTTATTGCCACGCTGGCGGCTACGGGGATCGTGAGTCAGGCGGCGCTTTCCATCGGGGCTTCGGTGGAGGCGCTTTACAAGTTGCGGCATCGGGTGGGCGCGGAGGACTTTGCGCGGGCGTGGGATGCGGCGGTGGAGCGGGGCTATTCGCGGCTGGAGGACTGTGCGCTGGAGCGGGCGATTGCCGGGGAGGAGCGGCCGGTGGTCTCGCGCGGGAAGGTCGTGGCGACTTGGACGCATCACAATACCGGACTGCTGATGTTCCTGCTGCGCGCGCGGCGGCCGGAGAAGTATGGTGCGGTGCGCGTGGGCGACCTGCGCGAGGGGCATCCGGTCCATGATGCGCTGAAGGTGCGCTGGGAAGCCGAGCGCGCGGCGGCGGATGCGGCGCGGGCCGATGGGGCGCGGGCTTCGCTGCGGGCGAAGCTGCTGGGGATGCGGGAGGCGGTGTTGCGGGAAACCGGCCGAGGGGAGACTGGGTTGCGGGAGGAGGTGCGTGGCGGCGCTGGCCCCTCCTCCGCTGGCCCCTCCTTCGCTGGCGATGCCCTTCCTCCCCCTGACGGGGAGGAATGAGCGGTCAGTCCTCGGCGGTTGGGGTGAGGATCTTGTCGGCGATGTCCTCCATGCGCTGGCACATCAGGGCGAGCGTGGCGTCCATGGCGGCGAGCCCGGCGGGGCTGAGGTGGACGAAAGTGCGGCGGCCATCGCGGCCATCGTCCTCGCGCTCTACCAGGCCACGCGCCTCGAGGATGCGCAGCCAGCGCAGCGCGGTCGTCGGCGGGACGTGGGCGCCGATGCAGGCGCTGGTGGTCGGCACGCGGCGGTTCTCGCGCCCGGCGACGTAGAGATCGAGCAGGATGTCCCAGGTCGGCTCGCCGAAGAGATCGGCGGGCAGGTGCTTGTGGCGGCGGCGGCGGGCGGCGTAGAACTCGCGCGCGGCGACGGTGTGGCGGGCGATGGTCGCCTCGTCGAGCGCCGGGGCGGCGAGCGCGGCGAAGGCGGGCACGGCCGGAGCGGACGGGGCGCCGACGATGGTGAGACCGGCCCGGCGGCCGACGGAATCGCGCCGGGGGGGCGCACTGCGCATGGAACGTACGGTCATGTCTGTGGCTCCCGTGAAATGGGATGGATGGTAAGGCGGCGATGTCTTGCGGTGTCCGGCGGCGGGCCGGGGTGCCTAGGGCGTCAGGTGAGGCGCCAGGCGTGGTAGCGGCCGATGCGGTCGGTTCGCTGGAGATGCGCGGTGGTGCCGAGGAGAAGCGCGGCGCTCTGGATGGCGATGGGCAGCTGGCTCATCGCGAAGTAGCCGTAGCGGACGAGCGAGAGGTCTATCATCTTGGCGAGGTGGGCGAGGATCACGATCACTTGCCCCGAACAGGCCCAGAGCGGCCAGGCGCGGTTGGCGCGCAAGGCTACCCACAGCAGCGCGGCCAGGGCCCAGCTGTCGATGACCAGGTGCCCCGGGTCGATCGCGAAGAAGGCGGGACTGCCGAACAGGGCATGGTTGGCGAGATCGAGCAGGATGGTCGCGATAAGGATCGTCGCGACCATGCGCTCCGGCTCCCCGCCCTTGCGCAAGGCAAAGACGAGGATGCCGACAAAGGCGATGCGAGCGGCCCAGATCACGAGCATTGCTTCAACCCCTGCCTGCTGCCCGATTCATCAGCGCTCGAGGCTCAGGCCGCATCGACCAGCGCGACCGGGTGGGCGGCATCGCCGAGCGAGCCCGTGGGCGGGCAGTCGTCGACCAGGCCAGAGCCCATTTCGCGGCCGGCGTCGGCCAGCTTGCCATGGACGCGGGCGAGTTCGCCGCTGGCATCGAGCACCGCCTTCTGGCTGGCGGCGAGGCGGAGCAGCGCTTCCTGGCCGGTGAACGGGCCGACCGGGGTTTCACGCCGGGCGCGGACCATGGTGGCGAGCAGGTTCGCCTGGCGGATCAACGCTTCATCGAGCGCGGCCTCGGCATCGTGGAGATCGCGGCTGATGCGCAGGCCATGAACGGCGGTGGCATTGCCGGCAACGGCGGCGCGCGCCTTGGCTTGCCCGCCCTTGGTTTGCCCGAAGGTCATCGCGATCGTGTTGTCAGTAGCTTTCATCTTCACACCCTGTCCCGCCCCATTGTCGGGACGGACCCCTTCATGTGGACGCCGACGCCCCCGCGCCGGAAATCCGGTTCATGGAAGGAGATGGTCGGTGAAGGACCTTGCCCTACCGATCGAGCATGGCGGACAGTTGCATGAACATGCTCAGCCCGCCCAGCACGATCAGGATCAGGAACACCGTTATGCCGCCAATATACCCCAGCCGCAGAAGGGTGCCGTTCGGCCCGTCGAACATCTCCGGGAGGACATGATGATAGACCATCCCGTCAGCCTCGGCCGGCGCCTGGCGCCTGCGTTCGACCGGAGCATCGGCCCGACCCTCGATCCCTGGTGCATCTTGCACCGGAAGCCTGGCCTCTGCTCCTGACGGTCCGACATCCGTGTCATCCCGAGAGCTGGTTTCGACCGGAAGCGGCGGAAAACGTATATGGGAATCTTCATATACGGGTTGTTCGTATGTCTCCACCAATCGGCGATAGGCTTGCGCGACCTCACCCCGGGTGGCCACGCCAAGTTTGGCCCGGGCCAGCATGATGCGTTGATCGACGGTATGAGGCGAAATCCCGAGCTGACGCGAGATCTCCTTCGATGTCATATGCTGAATCAACAGATCGAGAACCTCTCTCTGCTTTGCCGTCAGCTCGACCAGCGGATTGTCGCAAAGTTCGCCCGTCACAATCATTGCAGTGATGAATCCCGACTATTCCCGGCCTTCAAAAAAGGTAAACATCCGGTACTGTCAATTCTGCACGAACGCCCCGGATTTGCCAAATATTCTTTCATTCATCGCACCATGAAGGTGATCAGCCAGTTAAAACGCGCTTAACTTGGGGCGGCGCAAACCCGGCGTGTCCAAATCGCTGTTCACGGCGCGTATGGCGTGCAAAAATGATGCGGGGAGTCCGAATCAGGACAGGACGGGTAGGAAATGCGCAGGCGTAACACGGGGCGAGTCGTTGCGACCGGACGGGCCATCCTTGCGCTTGCGTTTCTGCTCGCCCTGGTGCTTGATCCGACCGTACCGGTGCGGGACAGCGCCTTGGGCTACAGCCTGCTTTCGGCATACACGCTGTGGACGGCAGCGCTTATGGTCCTCGCGTGGCGAAGCTGGTGGTTCGATTTTCGGCTTGCTCCAGCCGCGCAGGCCATCGACATCGCAATCTTCATCGCGGCAGTCTATTTCACCGAAAGCCGCTACACCGAGTTCCAGAGCCCGTTCCTCGCACTGGCCGCGTTCCTGCTTGTTGTCGCCATGGTTCGTTGGAACTGGCGCGCCACGGTCGTCACCGCCATCGTTTTGCTGTTCACGAACCTGCTGTTCGGAATGATCCTGTACTCCTGGGGCGTCGACATCGATCCCTACCGCTTCGTACGGCGCACGATCTACATGATCCTGCTTGCCTCGATGCTGATCTGGTTGAGCATGTCACGCTCGACCGGGCGCCTGGCAGTGTTGCCAGAGCCGACGGGGATTCCGGGCAAGCGGCGCGACCTCGTGTTCGATGGAGCGCTCAATCTGCTGGTCCAGTCCTTCGGAGCGCGCAACGTCGCCTTCGCCTTCGCCAGCAGCGAGGAACCGTGGATCGATCTGCGCCGCATGGACGATGGGGTTCCGGACAGACAGCGCCTTTCGCCTGAAACATTCGCGGAGGAGCTCCTTGCCCCCCTGCCGACGATGCTCATAGACATGAAGCGAAGCAGGAAACTGATCGAAACCCCTGCCGACGACGCGATCGAAGTCCGCGCCGAGCAGCTGGATTCGCGGCTTGCAACCTACCTCGGTGTCGAGACCGGGATGATCGCTTCGGTGCGCAGCGTGATGGGGTCCGGCCATCTCGTTGTGTGGAATGCCCACGCCCTCAGTTTTGACGATATCGGCCTGATGTCTGCCATCGCCCGGGAGGTCGGACAGGCGCTGGACCGGGAAGAAATGGCCCTGCTTGCCCGAACAGCCGCCGAAACCGGCGTCAGGCACGCGGTCGCGCGCGACCTGCACGATAGTGTCGCCCAGTTCCTGGCGGGCACGCTGTTCCGTCTCGAAGCGCTCCGACGCTGGATCCGCGAAGGCAATGACCCGGAAGGCGAGATCGATTCGATCAAGAACGCATTGCGCCGCGAACAGGGGCAGCTGCGCCTGCTGATCGAACGACTGAGGCGGGGACAGGACAGCGACCGCCGGACCGATATTGCCGAGGAGCTGCGCGATCTTCTGGCTGAGGCAGGTGCGCACTGGCACATCTCGACCGAGCTTGTGCTAACAGGTGCGCCCGAGCCGGTGTCCGTGCAGCTTTCCCACGAAATCCGCCAACTGGTGCGCGAAGCGATTGCCAACGCGGCCCGTCACGGCAAGTGCAGCAAGGTGCTTGTCACCCTGACCGAAGATGTCGGCGAACTGCGCCTGAGCATCACCGATGATGGTGTCGGATTCCCCACCCTCGGCAATGCCGCGCGGCCACGCTCGATTTCGGAACGTGTCGAAGCGCTGGGGGGGAGCTTCAGGCTTGATTCCAGCAGAGGCGGCGCTCGTCTCGAAATTGCCTTACGATCCGGAGAACTTGCATGATTCCAGTCCTAGTGGCCGATGACCACGGCTTCATCCGCGCAGGCGTGGAAGCGGTGTTGCGCGGCACCCGGTTCTCGGTAGTAGCGGCCACCGCAAGTGGCGAGGAAACGCTGGACGCGATCAAGACCCACGATCCGGCCATTGTCCTGCTTGATATCAACATGCCCGGCATGAACGGCGTGCAGACGCTGGAAGTCTTGCGCGATCGTGGCGACAAGCGCCCTGTCGTGCTGCTGACCGCCGAGATCAATGATCGCCAGCTGATTTCGGTGATGCGTGCAGGGGTAGAGGGCATCGTCTCGAAAGACGGGGCGGAGGACGGCCTGGTCGACGTGCTGGAAAAGGTTCACGGCGGCCAGAAGGCCATCGAGCCGATCTTCCTGCAGCGGGCCATCGATCTTTCGCTGCGCCCCGATGCGCAGGGGCCGCTGGCCAAGCTCAACCCGCGCGAGCGCAAGATCGCCGGGCTGGTGGCACGTGGCCTGCGCAACCGCGACATCGGAGCGGAACTGGGCATCGGCGAAGGCACGGTGAAAGTCTATTTGCACACGATGTACCAGAAGCTGGGCATCGATAACCGCACCGAACTGGCGCTGCTGGCGGTGAACGAACAGGACAACTGATCGGTCGTTCGAGCCTGAAAAGCGGGACCCCGGGTCGAGCCCGGGGTGACGGCAGGGAGGTTGGAGGCGAGTTTGAACGACCCGCAACGGTATCGTCCTGACGGGCTTCTATTGCCCTCTCAATAACTCCTTGGCAGCCCGAGCACGTGTTCGGCCAGGAACGACAGGATCAGGTTCGTGCTGATCGGCGCAACTTGATAGAGGCGCGTTTCGCGCAGCTTGCGCTCCACGTCGTATTCCTCGGCAAAGCCGAAGCCGCCGTGGGTCTGGACGCAGGCGTTGCCCGCTTCCCATGAGGCATCGGCGGCGAGCATCTTGGCCATGTTGGCCTCTGCCCCCATCGGCAGGCCAGCTTCGTACATTCGCGCCGCCTCGCGCACCATCAGTTCCGCCGCGCGCATCTGCGCATAGGCCTTGGCAATGGGAAAGGCGACGCCCTGATTGGCGCCGATCGCCCGCCCGAACACCTGCCGCTCCTTGGCGTACTCCACCGACCGCTGCGTGAACCACTTGGCATCGCCAACGCATTCCGCGGCAATCAGCACCCGCTCGGCGTTCATGCCGGAGAGGATGTAGCGGAAGCCCTTGCCCTCCTCGCCCAGCAGGTTCGCGGCCGGAATGCGCATGTTGTCGAAGAACACCTCCGTGGTGGCATGGTTCATCATCGTGCGGATCGGGCGGATGGTCAGCGATCTGCCCACCACTTCGCGCATGTCGACGATGAACACCGACAGGCCGTCGGTCTTCTTCGTTACGTCCTCGCGCGGGGTGGTCCGCGCCAGCAATAGCATCAGGTCGGAATGCTCGGCCCGGCTGGTCCAGATCTTCTGGCCGTTGACAACGTATTCGTCGCCCTCGCGACGGGCGAAGGTGCGCAAGCTGGTGGTGTCGGTCCCGCTCGTCGGTTCGGTCACGCCAAATGCCTGCAGGCGCAACTCGCCGCTGGCGATCTTGGGCAGGTACTGGCACTTCTGCTCTTCCGAGCCGTGGCGCAGGATCGTGCCCATGATGTACATCTGCGCGTGGCACGCCCCGCCATTGCCGCCCTCGGCCTGGATTGTCTCGAGGATCGCCGCCGCCGCGCCGAGGCCAAGCCCCGATCCGCCGTACTCCTCGGGGATCAGCACCGAAAGCCAGCCCGCTTGCGTCAGCGCGTTGACGAATTCTGTAGGGTACTGGCGCTTCTCGTCCAGCTTGCGCCAGTATTCGCCCGGAAATTGCGCACAGAGCTTGCGCACGCCCTCGCGGATTTCGCCGTGGTCCTCGGAGTCATAAGGCGAGAGGATCATCAGGCGGCCTCGAATACGGCTGCTATGCCTTGCCCGCCGCCGATGCACATCGTCTCAAGCCCATAGCGCCCGCCGCGCCGTTGCAGTTCGCGCGTGAGGTTGGCGAGGATGCGGCCGCCGGTCGCGCCTATGGGGTGGCCGAGGCTGATGCCCGAGCCATTGACGTTGAGCATGTCATGGCGGCTGTCATCGTCGGACCAGCCCCAGCCCTTGAGGCAGGCGAGGACTTGCGGCGCGAAGGCCTCGTTCAGCTCGATCAGGTCGATGTCGGCCCACGACAGGCCATTGCGGGCAAACAGCCGCTCGGTTGCGGGGACCGGGCCATAGCCCATGCGCGAGGGATCGCAGCCCGCCGCCGCCCACGAATGGAACCAGGCGATCGGCTCCAGCCCAAGCTCTTCCAGCTTGTCCTCGGCCACGACCAGACACGCCGCCGCCGCATCGTTCTGCTGGCTGGCATTGCCTGCGGTGACCACACCCTTTTCAAGCGGCTTGAGCTTGCCGAGCGATTCCATGGTCGCGTCGGCGCGATAGCCCTCGTCGTGTGCGAAGGTCACCGGGTCGCCCTTCCTCTGCGGGATGGTCACCGGCACCAGTTCATCATCAAACAGGCCCTTGGCCCAGGCGGCTGCGGCGCGCTGGTGGCTGCGCACGGCGTAGGCATCGCAGGCTTCGCGGCTGATGCCGAAGTCCTTCGCAAGATTCTCCGCCGTCTCGATCATGCCCGAGATCACGCCATAGCGCTCGATCGGCTGGCTCATCACCCGCCCCCGCGTCAGGCGGTCATGCAGCGTCAGCGAGCCTGCGCGCACGCCCTTGCGCACATCGGTGGTGTAGTGCTCGACGTTGGACATCGATTCCACGCCGCCGGCCACGACCACGTCGGAAACGCCCGTCTGCACCATCATTGCCGCATTGACGATGGCCTGCAGCCCGGACCCGCAGCGCCGGTCAAGCTGATAGCCCGGCACTTCCTCGGGCAGTCCGGCCAGCAGCCAGGACCAGTGCGAGATGCACGGCGCCTCGCCATTGCCGTAGCCTTGCGCGAAGATCACGTCGTCCACCCGGGCGGGATCGATCTTCGTCCGCTCCATCAGCGCGGTGAGGATCGTCGCGCCAAGCTGCCCGGCGGTGAGCGAGGAAAGGCTGCCACCAAACTTACCGACGGCAGTGCGGATCGGGGCGACGATGGCGGCTCTACGAAGGGTCATGGTCATTCCTTGTCTGAAGTGGCGACGACGCCCTTGTCGATCAGTGCGGCGATCTCGCCCGAGGACATGCCCAGCCGCTGGCTGAGGACCTCCTCGCCGTGCTGGCCAAGATAGGGCGCGGGCAACGGATCTCCCGCCTCGCGGTATGGGATGTTGGCGAAGCTGCGCGGGGCGGGGTATTCGAAGCCGCTCGGGTTGGCGGGCGATGGGCCGAACAGCGGATTGTGGGTGACGAGGTCCGGATCGCGCGCCATCTCGTGCATCGTTCGATAACGCTCGAACGTAGCCCCGGCCCTGGTCAGCCGCGCGGCGAGATCGGCGTAGCTGAACCGCTCCGCCGCTTCCTGGAACATCGAGAACAGGCGGTGGCGGTGGACGAAGCGGTGATGATCGCTGGCGGCAAAACTCACCCCCAGTTCCGCCTCTACTGCTGCCACATCGTCGGTCAGCCCGAACGCTTCGACCGTCGCCATCCACTGCTTGGGCGTCAGCGCGGCGACCATGAAGCGATGGCCATCGCCACTGCGGAAATCGCGTCCGAACGCGCCCCAGATGGCATTGCCGATGCGTTCGCGGTCGCCTCCGCGATAGAGCATTTCCGCTGCCGCCCCTGCATTGAAGGCCGTACCGATGGCGACGTCGCCGAGCGGCACGCGCAGTTCGCTGCCCTCGCCGGTGGCGTCGCGATGGCGCAATCCCGCCAGCAGCGCAAAGGCGCAATAGGCCCCGGTGATGAAGTCCCAGGCGGGCAGGATCTGGTTGACCGGCGGCGCGGTGCCTGCGTCCCACTCCTCGGGCCCGGTCATCAGCGGATAGCCCGAGGCGGCGTTGACGGTGAAGTCCATTGCCTGCCGCCCGTCATGCCAGCCCATGATACGCACCGAGACGAGATCGGGCCGCCCTCCCGCAATCCGCTCATGCGCCATGAAGCTTTCCACCGGCAGGTTGGTGATGACCTGCCCCGTCTTGCGCGCCAGCTCCACCGCCAGTTCGCGCCCTTCACCGGTCTGCAGGTCGAGCGCCACGCTCTTCTTCGCGCGGTTGAGGTTCTCCCACGACAACGAGCGCCCCTCGCGCGTCATCATGTAGCGCTTGTAGTCCAGGCCGCCGCGCCGATCGTCGATGCGGATGACCTCTGCCCCCATCTGCGCGCAATAGAGGCCCGCCGTCGGCGAGGCGACGAAGGACGAGACCTCGACGATCGAAAGCCCGGAGAGCAGCTGGTACATGACTTACCAGACGGTCCCTTCGCTGGCGAACTCACGCAATAGGTGCTTGGCAATCTGCAACTGCATGATCTGGCTGGTGCCTTCGTAGATGCGCAGGATGCGCGCATCGCGGAAGAAGCGCTCCGCCGGATATTCGGCAAGGTAGCCGGCACCGCCGAACACCTGCACGCAGCGGTCGACCACGCGCCCGCAGGCCTCGGACGAAAACAGCTTTGCCGCTGCCGCCTTGCGCTGGATGTTCTCGCCGCGGTCGGCGCGGGCGCAGGCATCGGCGACCATGCATTCGGCGGCGTAGAGGTCCGCTTCGCTGTCGGCCAGCATCGCCTGGATCAGCTGGAAATTGGCGATGGGTTCGCCAAAGGCCTTGCGTTCGTTGGCGTAGCGGATCGCGGTATCAAGCGCGCGGCGCCCCAGGCCCACCCCCATGCCGGCCACCGAAAGGCGTCCGTTATCAAGGCTCTGCATCGCGATCTGGAAGCCGCGCCCTTCCTCGCCACCGACCAGTGCCGAGCCCGGAATATGGACGTCCTCCATGATGACATCGGCAATGTGCGCGCCCGATTGCCCCATCTTCTTGTCGGGCTTGCCCACGGTTATCCCCGGCGTCGTCATGTCGACGATAAAGGCCGATACATGCGCGTTCTTGGGCAGGGCCTCCTTAGAGGTGCGCGCCATGATCAGGCCGATCCTGGCGCTTGGGCTGTTGGTGATGTAGCGCTTGGTGCCGTTGAGCCGATAGCCGTTGCCGTCGCGCACGGCGGTGGTCTGCATCGCCGCGCTGTCCGATCCCGATCCCGGCTCGGTCAGGCCGAAGCAGGCAATCTCGCCACTGGCGATACGCGGCAGCCATTCGGCCTTCTGTTCAGGCGTGCCATGGTTCTTGATCGCGCTGCCGGTCATGCCGATGTTGATCGACACGGTGGAACGGTACGCGGGAGAGGCATAGGCCATGTGCATCACCGTGGTGATGTATTGGCTGATGTTCATGCCCGCGCCGCCGTATTCCTCCGGGATGGTGATGCCGAACAGGCCCATCTCGCGCATTTCGTCGAGGATGTCGTCGGGGATGCGGTCATTGGCAATCACGTCGTCCTCGGCGGGGATCAGCCGCTCGCGCACATAGCGGCGCAGCTGTTCGAGGAACTGTTCGAAGATTTCCGGGTCCATGCCGGGGTTGACGTTGGCCATGTCAGGGTTCCTCAGACGGGGTCGTAGGGAAAGACGTGTGCCGAAACCTCGTCGGCACGCGCAAAACTCGGGCGGAATGCGGGGATCAGCTCCTCGGCAATGGCCGTGGGCGTCCAGCCCTCCAGCTTGACCATCGAGCGCACCGGGCGTGGCTTGTCGAACAGCAGGATCTCGTTCTTGCGCACCGAGAAGATCTGGTTGGTAACGTCCACGGAAAGGTCCGAAGCGAGATAGGCCACCAGCGGCGCAATCTTGTCCGCACTCATCGTCTGCATCCGCTCCACGCGCAGCTTCTGCTCGGGCGTCTCGGCCGGGATCGAGGCGGTCATGCGGCTCCACGCAAACGGCGCGATGCAGTTCGACCGCACGCCCCAGCGCGCCATGTCGAGCGCGATCGACTGCGACATCGCCACCAGCCCCAGCTTCGCCGCCGAATAGTTGGCCTGTCCGATGTTGCCGATCAGGCCCGAGGTCGAGGTGAAGTGGATGAAGCTGCCGGAAGACTGTTCGCGGAAGTAGGGCGTCGCCGCCTTCGAGACATTGAACGCGCCGGTGAGGTTCACGTCGATGACGCTCGTCCAGTCCTCGTAGGACATCTTGTGCCAGATCGTGTCGCGCAGGATGCCGGCGTTGTTCACCACCGCGTCGATCCGCCCGAACCGCTGCACGGCATCTTCCACGATGCTGGCTGCGCCCGCCGGATCGGCCACGCTGGCAAGATTGGCGTGAGCCTTGCCTCCCGCTGCCACGATATCGTTGACCGTGGTCTGCGCGGGGCCTGCATCTCCACCATCCCCGCCTTGCGCCACGCCCGGATCGTTGACCACCACCGCAGCACCTTCACGGGCGCAGAGCAGCGCGATCTCGCGCCCGATCCCGCGCCCGGCGCCGGTCACGGCAACGACCTTTCCATCCAGCACGCCGGCCATCCGAATCTCCCAACGGTGTCTTGTTGACACTCTTGTTAAGCGACCGATTAAACCATTTCAAGCGCTGCCACCACCACCTTCGGCAGCGCCTTTGGGAGAGGACTTCACAATCACCAAGAATTGTGGTTTGGAAGCTCAACCAATCACCTTGTGATTGAACCAAAGGTGGCTTCCGATGCGCTTCAAGGGCCTCGATCTCAACCTGCTCGTCGTGTTCGACGCGCTGATGGAAACGCGCAGCGTGACCCGCGCGGCAGAGCGGATCGGCCTGACCCAGCCTGCGACAAGCGCGGCCCTGCGCCGGTTACGCGACTACTTCCATGACGAGATCGTCGTCGCCGTAGGCAAGCGCATGCACCCCACGCCGTTCGCCGAGGGGCTCCACCCGCAGATTCAGCTCGCCCTGCGCGGGGTCGAGCGTGCGATCACCACGCCCACCGCGTTCGATCCGACGACCTCGACCCGCCGCTTTCGCATCGTCAGTTCGGACTACATCATGGTTGCCGTACTGGTCCCCCTGATCGAGCGCTTTGCCGTAACGGCGCCGGGCGTGCGCGTGGAGATTATCCAGCCGACCGAACAGGCCGTGTCCGAACTGGAATCGGGCAAGGCCGACCTCCTCGTCACGCCCGAGCCGTTCCTTGCTGCCTGGCATCCCCATGAAATCCTGTTCGAAGAGGAACAGGTCGTGGTCGGCTGGGCAGAAAATCCGGTGCTCAAGCGGGGGCTTACCGAGGAAGACTTCTACGCCGCAGGTCACGTCACCGTCGCCTTCGGGGCCACGCGCACTCCAGCCTTTGCCGATTCCACGCTATCGCGCATGGGGCGCGAACGGCTGGTTGAAGTTACCGTGTCCAGCTTTGCCTCGGCGCCGTGGTTCATCGAGGGCACCGCGCGCCTTGCGGTTCTGCACGAGCGCCTTGTCCGCCAGATCGCCCGCCGCTTCAATCTGGCCTGGGCGCCAATGCCGTTCCCGTTTCCCAAGATGCACGAGATGATGCAATTCCATGAATCGCGCGCCGACGACGCCGGGCTCAACTGGTTGCGCCAGCAGATGCGCGAGGTTGCCGCAGAGGCGGCTTGAGCGAAATTGCGCCGCAAACCTTCCCCCTTGATGGGGGAAGGATACCGTAGCTTGCGGGCTTGCCCGCTAGCGGAGGTTGGATGGGGGTGAAATTGCGCCGAGTTCGCGGGCAATGACAAGCGCAACTCCCCCGCGGTTGCCCAATACCTCGTTGTTCCAGAACCGCAGGACCGGGTATCCCTCTCTTGCCATCATTGCATCGCGACGCGCATCGTCTTTTCCACCGTGCTGACCACCATCGATCTCGATTACCAAACGTGCTTGGTGGCTTGCGAAATCACAGATTGCGCGAGCGAGCGGGACCTGTCGGCGAAAACGCCAACAGCCGAATTGCTCCTTGAGCAGGCGCCACATCACCGCTTCGGCTTCGGTGGGTTCACGCCGCATCTTTCGTGCGCGCTGAATTGCCAGAGGAGGTGGAGGCTTCTTCACGTGCGAATTTCACCCCCATCCAACTCCGCCTAGGCAGCAAGCTGCCAAGCCTTCGTATCCTTCCCCCATCAAGGGGGAAGGGAAAGCGGGTTTGCTACCAATTCTGCAGGACGGTCATTGGCAAATCATAGCCATCATCCGGATGCCGCCACTCGTTGCCAGACATCCAGCCACCATCCCTAGTGCGAGGTGCGTCGCGCCCGCTTGATCGTGCCGGAAAAGCTCAGCACGGCTTCCTCCTGTCCATCCGCGCCGGTGCGCAGGATCGTGCCGCGGGCAAAGACCAGGCTGCCCCCTGCGCGCACGCATTCCCCGCGCGCGGTCAGCATCTCGCCCGCCTGTGCGCCGCTGACGAATTCGCAGTTCATCGTCACGGTCACGCCACTCACTTCGTCGCCGTTCGAGGCAGCGACCATGAACAGCGAGAAGTCGGCGAAGGTCATCAGCGATCCGCCATGGACGATGCCATGGCCATTGAGGTTCTTCGCTTCGGGAATGAAGCCGGTGACGATGCCGCGCTCGTCGCGCTTCACGAAGA
Source organism: Novosphingobium sp. GW835-FHT14H07 (assembly GCF_058793515.1). NCBI lineage: Bacteria > Pseudomonadati > Pseudomonadota > Alphaproteobacteria > Sphingomonadales > Sphingomonadaceae > Novosphingobium > Novosphingobium sp. GW835-FHT14H07. The sequence continues at coordinate 109,906 of NZ_JBXAFX010000013.1, read as the reverse complement.
ACGGACCGGTGCCGTCCTCGAACGGGTCCTTGCCCGACCATTTCCACCAGCCGGCCCAGGGACCGTCCTTGACCTGTTCGAAATTGCCCCTGATCGGCGAAGTCTCTGACGTGCTCATGGCCGCCTTCTTAAGCGGACGTTTGAAGGGCTGTCGATAGGGTCAGGCCACTTCCTCGCGTTCGCGGGCCATCATGCGGGTTGCCAGCGTCCTTCCCGATATCCACGCATTCTCCACGCGCGGGCCCAGCAGCCAGTCACCGCATACGCCGATTTTCGACTGTGCGCTCCACAGCGCGCCAAGGTTGCTGCCGGTCGACATCGCATAGCGCCAGCGATGGGCCGAGGCCGTGACCGGTTCCGGAAGGGTTTCCTCCAATGCCTCGCCCAGAGCGGCAAGCAGGGCTACCGTGACCTGCTCCACCGTGTCTTCGACGTGCTGGGTCGACCAGTGGGGGCTGGCCTGCACCACCCATGTTTCCGGGCCTTTGCGCCCCGGCTTGGCACCATTGCGCGCGGCCCAGCTTATCAGGCCCGCCTCGCGTAACGTGTCCTGTCGGCTCGGCAGCCGTTCGGCAAAGGCGAACATGCCGGTCCAGCACGGTTGCGACCGGGCAGCCAGCGCGGTTGCCGCCAGCGAAAGATCGTGCAGCGCCACGATGGCAGATGCCTGCTCGGGCGGGAGGGATACGACAACGGCGTCGAACGGCCCGGCCTGCAGCCGCTCTCCCGCAGCGGTCTCGCCGGTCAGAAACCAGCGATCCTCGCGGCGGACAAGGCCGCGCACGTGCCAGCCGAAGGTCACGTCGTGCTGGTCGGCCATGTCCTTGATGACGGCGTTCATCGTCGGGACCCCGACCCACGCGCCGGTTCCGGCGGCAGGCCAGGGCGCAGCAACGCCGCTGGCCGACCAGCGCGCGACTTGCGCCATGAACGCGGGATCGCGCACCGTGAAGTACTGCGCGCCATGGTCGAAATGGGCATCGCCCAGCGGCGTGGTCATGCGGCGCGTCGACATGCGCCCGCCGGGGCCGCGCCCCTTGTCGTAAAGCGCTACGGTGTGGCCCGAGCGAACGAGCTGGGAAGCGCAGGAAAGGCCGGACATTCCTGCGCCAACAATGGCAACATGCATCTTCATCGGTGTTTTCGCGGGCTCAACCACGTCCCATCAACGCCAGGACTTCCTTGCGGCTGCTGGCATCGTCGAGGAAGCAACCGAGCATCCGGCTCGTCACCATCCCCACGCCATGCGTCCTGACCCCCCGTCCTGTCATGCAGCCATGCTGCGCCTCGATCACCACCGCGACCCCTTGCGGCTGGAGATTGTCCCAGATGCACTTGGCGACTTCTGCCGTCAGCCGCTCCTGCACCTGCAGCCGGCTGGCATAGCCGTGAAGCACCCGCGCCAGCTTGGAAATGCCGACCACGCGGTCCTTGGGCAGATAGGCGATCGAGGCGGTGCCGATGATCGGCGCCATGTGATGTTCGCAATGGCTCTGGAACGGGATGTCGCGCAGAAGCACGACTTCGTCGTAGCCGCCCACTTCCTCGAACGTGCGCGAAAGGTGCAGGCCCGGATCCTCGGCATAGCCGCGGCAGTATTCGCGCCAGGCCCGTGCCACGCGCTTGGGCGTATCGAGCAGGCCCTCGCGCTCGGGTTCGTCGCCCGACCAGCGGATCAGCGTGCGGATCGCCTCCTCGACCTCGGCGGGGACGACGATCTTGCCGTCCTCGCCGATCACGTCAGCCATGCCCGATGAGGCGGCGAGGGAGGGTGACAGGACGTTCATCGGCAAAGGCTCCGATCCGGCACGAAAAAAGGTTGCGGAATGATGTCCGGATGCGCCCCGGCCCTGTCAGGAACAACACGGACCAAAGGGCACGGGCTGGAAATGCGCGGAAAGGCGCGTATATCTGTCCGCATGTCCATAGCCGAGATGATCGCCTCCAGCCCGACGGCCGCCGTCATCAGCAATCCGCGTTTGCCGGACAACCCGATCATTGCCTGCAATGACGCGTTCGTCGAACTGACCGGATACCCGCGAGAGGAGATTATCGGCCGCAACTGCCGCTTCCTCCGCGGGCCCACGACGGAGGACGACAAGGCGAGGGTCCTGCGTGAAGGCATTCACCGCAAGCAACCGGTGATGGTCGAAATCATCAACTACAAGAAGGACGGCACCCGCTTCCGCAACGCGGTGATGGTCGCGCCGATCTTCGATGCCGAAGGCGAAGTTGAATACTTCCTTGGCTCCCAGGTCGAACTGCCCGAAGAACAGGGCGCAGCCAATGATGTGCGCCGCAATGGCGCTGCCGAACGCGTCGAACGCCTCAGCCGCCGCCAGAAGGAAATTCTTGTGCTTATGGCGGCCGGAAAGCTCAACAAGCAGATCGCCTACGAACTGGGCCTTAGCGAACGCACCGTGAAGATGCATCGTTCCGCCGTGCTCAAGGGGCTGGACGTGAAGACCAGCGCCGATGCCATCCGCGTGGCGATCGAAGCCGGGTTCTGAGGCCCGTCAGCGGTTCAGGAGATCAGGGGGTCAACGGCCTGACACCCTCGATCCGCAGTTCGCACCACACGCCGGCCGGATCGAAGTTCAGCTCCAGTCCCTCGATCCCCGGCTGCGGCACCAGCAACCGCGAACCTATGCCCGGGCGCGCGGGGCTGGTAACGTGTGGGCCGCCCTTTTCCGCCCAGAGCATGTACAGCGTGGAACCCGACGGGCCGATGAACCAGCTCAGCTCCACATGGCCCCGCTCGCCCGACAGCGCGCCGTACTTGACCGCGTTGGTGCACAACTCGTGCAAAGCCATGATCAGCGGAATGCAGCTTCCTGCCGGCAGCACGCACGGTTCTCCCGTCATGCGAATGCGGTCGTCGTGCTCGAACGGGGCGACGGTGTCGCGCACGAGTTGCGGCAGCCGTCCTTCCGCCTCTGCGCCGATCTGCAAGAGATCGCTCGCAGCGGCAAGTCCTTCGATCCGCAGGCTGAACTCCTTGTAGAAATCCATCGCCGATGCCGCCTTGGGCCCGCGCGAGGCGAGCGCCTGGATCAGCGTCAGCATGTTGCGCACGCGGTGGCGCAACTCGCGATTGTAGCGCTCCTGCTCGGCATTGACGACCGCGATCCGCCGCATCGCCCCGCGCAGGATGCTGCCGATCAGGACTGTCAGCCCTCCGGATAACACGAACAGCGCGAAGATCAGGCTGCGCACGATACTCACTTGCGAGAACCACGGCTCGCCCCCGAAAAGCCGCTGTGCCAGCAGGGAAGCAACAACCAGGTAGGTCAGGGCGTAGCGCAGCTCGAGTGCGAGCGATGCAATCAGCAAGGCAGGCCAATAGGTCACGAACGGCCGCCCGAGCGCGCCCATGTCGAGCGAGGCGCGCAATATCGTGGGCACGACAAGCAGCACCGCAATCCACGCCAGCGATTCCGCAGGCGACCGCACATGGCCAACCAGCGCCCGCACGATTCGTGCCTGACGTGTCTCGCCCACTGCCACGCTCCACCCCCAATTTGCCTGCGACCGGCATGTGCCACGGATTGGTCCGCTATGGACCTCGGTAATCTCCGGCGCGTGCCAAGTCCAAGGAAATTGCTGATTTTGCCGCCAGTTCGGGAGCGTTAACCAACAGTCGCGAGCGCCTCGAAGTCCACCTTGAGCGGCGTTGCCAGCCGCAGCACGTCCGCCAGCGCGATGACTTCGGCCACCGCTGCGGCTTCCGCCACGGTCAGGCCCGAGAAGTCCGGCAGGAACGCCCGGCAGGTCTGCAGCAGATTGGCAGGCGAACGCTCCAGTTCGGAACGATAGGCTTCCAGCGAGTGGCAACCGTCGATCTCGCTCCACGCGATGCCGCTGGGAGAGGGCCGTTCGTGGTAGGCCCAGAGCGCATGGATCGCGCGCTCCACCGCCATCTGCACCTGCTCGACCACCAGCGCGCCCGAGGCGCGAGCCTTAAGGCGTTGGCGGTAGCGGCGTTGGCGTTCGGCGTTGGAAAGAGGCATGGCTTTGATTCTACGCGTTAACCCAATCTGCTCCTACTCCGTTACGTTACTTATCCCGTGCGCAACGGACTTTGACCTGCATCAAGGCCGATATTGTATGTGTTGCATATGATTTTCCGCGTGAGCCGCATCGCCGCCCCAGCGCGATTCGGTCCAATGGGAGACCAGATGCATGGAACATCACCTCGACACGATCGCCCGCGAACAGGCCTTGCGCCGTGCCATCCCCCTGTTCGACGGCGCCCCGGCCTCGCGCGGCTATGAACTCAATGCCATGTGCTTTTCGTTCAACGAGAAAGCCAACCGCGATGCCTTCCTTGCCGATGAGGAAGCCTATTGCGCCCGCTTCAACCTGACGCCGCAACAGCGCAAGGCCGTCGCCGAGCGCGACGTGCTGGCCATGCTCGAGGCTGGCGGCAACGTCTATTACCTTGCCAAGCTCGCCGGCATCTTCGGCCTTGGCGTGCAGGATCTGGGCGCGCTGCAGACCGGCATGTCGGTCGATGCCTTCAAGGCCATGCTCGTCGAGTGGGCCAGAAAAATCCCCACCAAGGAGAATGCATGATGGCACAGGTCATCGGCGGCTATTTCACCAGCCACGTCCCCGGCATTGGCGGCGCGATCATGCGCGGCGATCAGGACACGCCCTACTGGAAGCCGTTCTTCCAGGGCTTCCCACCGATCCGCGAATGGCTTGCGCAAGCAAAGCCAGACGTCGCCGTAGTCTTCTCCAACGATCATGGCCTGAACTTCTTCCTCGACAAGATGCCGACCTTCGCGGTTGGCGCAGCGCCTTCGTACGACAACGCCGACGAAGGCTGGGGCCTGCCGGTCTACAAGAGCTTCGAGGGCCACCCGGCGCTTTCCTGGCACCTGATCGACAGCCTGGTGCGCGACGAGTTCGACATCACCACCTGCCAGAAGATGCTGGTCGACCACGCCGTGTCGATCCCGTTCGAACTGGCCTATCCCGGTGTCGAGACATGGCCGATCAAGCTTGTGCCGATATCGATCAACACCGTGCAGTATCCGTTGCCCAGCCCGAAGCGGTGTCTGGCGCTGGGCCGTGCGGTCCACCGCGCCCTGCAATCGTGGGGCGGGAACGAGCGCGTGCTGATCTGCGGCACAGGGGGCCTGTCGCACCAGCTCGACGGTCCGCGCGCCGGCTTCATGAACCCGGAATACGACCTGTTTTGCCTCGATAACCTGGCAAGCAACCCGGAAGCACTGACCGGCCACACTGCCGAGGAAGTGGCCGAGCTTGCCGGCACCCAAGGTGTCGAGATCCTCAACTGGATCGCTGCACGCGGCGCAATGGGCGAACAGGGGATGAGCGAAGTCAGCCGCAACTACCACATCCCGATCAGCAATACCGCCGCCGCGAGCCTGCTGCTGGAACCGGCTTAAAGCCAGGAGCCCAAGGTCGGGAGCCTAGCTCCTGCGGCGGGTCTTGCGCGTCGTCTTCGCCGGAGCCTTGCGCTTCGGCGGAGGCGCGACCTTTGGCTGGATATCCGGCCAGGCATCGGCGATCGCCGCCCTCACCACCATGCGGCCCTGCAGGGTCTGCGCTTCGTCATGGCTGGCGAGATAGGTTGCCACCACATCGCGCACCTGCCCCGCACTCACTTCGTCCGGCACCTTGGGCGGGCGCTCCATACTGCGAAACCCGTCGAGCACGCCGATCACGTAGGACAGGCACATGGCCCTGTCGACCGGCGCCTTGGCCGAGCACGCCTCGTTCAGCTGCGCGCCGCTCATCCACTCGGCGCGCGCAGGTGTGGCAAGCAGGGTCAACACGGCAAGAGCGGGAAAACAGCGCAACACGATCAGGGCAACTCCGGGCAATCGACCATCCAGAACCCGCGCCAGGCGGTTTTGATCCTCGCTCTTGCCCCGGTGGCGCGACCATCGGCGAAGCGGTGGCCGGATTGGCTGCTATCTGGACGTCAGGCGGAGAAGCTGCCGTTCCGGATGCGACGCCTAACCAGACTCTGGCTCAATCCCATGATCCCCCATTCGGGGCACGACCCATCCGAGTATCACCGGCACTAAGCTGATCATTAATCCGCCGATGTTGAAAGTTATATGATCCGAAAGACGCCACGTTGGCCCGATGCCGAACTGGAGGATCATCAAAAGCAACCATGCAGTGGATAGGTTCGCATTGCGAAGGCGATGATAAGTCATCAGCGTAAGGGTAATCGCGGCAGAAACCCCGACAAGAAAAACAAGCCAAGCGGGGATGCCGATATTTACAGAAGCCAAAGCAACACAAATGATCGCTACAAGCGTTGCCGATCCAATCCGGTAGCGCGGCCTCTCTGCGTAGCGTTTGATATTCATCTGCATCAATAGCGGCTTAAGATACGAACAATCCGTTTTCCACCCCATTCCTGCTGTTCGGAGCAAAGGTCGACAGCCCCGAAAGCTGCCGTGATCCCGGGTATGAACCAGCGATCACGCCTTCTGTTGCAGGCACTGGACAAGGACGACCCATGGCGCCGGATCAGGTCAGGGGCCATTCGCTTCAGCAGATGGCGGAACCGTCAGTTCAGCCTAACCCCTCCACCACCCCCCAGGGTCAGGATCAGAACTTGTTGTCCCTCGGGAAGCCGTTGGGTGGCAGGCGGCCTGCTGCACCGCGGGCGACCTTCCATGGCAGGAGGTCCTTCTCGACGCGGGTGCGGCCGGATTCGCCGCCCATCGTCCATGACAGGCCGTCTTCCAGCTTCAGCGTGATCACGTCCGACATCTCGCCGTCCTTGTAGCGCTGCAGGGTCACGCCCTGCCCCTTGGCGAGGAGCGGCACCTCAGACAGGGCGAAGATCACCAGCTTGCGGTTTTCGCCGATCACCGCGACATGATCGTGCTCGGGCGCAATCTCGCGCACCACGGCCAGCTTCACGCCGGGCTTTGTGGAAACGACGCCGCGACCTTTTCGGGTTTCGGCGAGCAGTTCGTCCATCTCGGCGGCGAAGCCCCGGCCGGTGTTGGCGGCGAGCAGAAGCTGTCCCTTGGGCTTGTAGACGGTGACGCTGACGATCTGCGCTTCCGGGTCGATATCGACCATGGTGCGGATCGGTTCGCCGAAGCCGCGCGCGCCGGGGAGCTTGTCGGCCCCCACGGTGTAGAAGCGGCCGTTGTCGACCGCGACGAGCAGCTTGTCGGTGGTCTGGCAGTGGAAGGCGAAGGCGGGGCCATCGCCTTCCTTGAACTTGAAGTCGCCATCAAGCGGAACGTGGCCCTTGGCCGCCCTGATCCAGCCCCTGGCGGATAGGATCACCGTGACCGGCTCCTTCTCGATCATCGCGTCCATGCTGAATTCGCGCGTCGGCGCGGCTTCGGCGATGGTGGTGCGGCGGCGGCCGAGCGGGGTGTCCTCGGCGTAATCCTTGCGCAGTGCGCCCAAGTCACGCTTGAGGCGGGTGCGCTGGCGGGCCGGGCTGTCGAGCAGCTTCTGCAGCTCCTCCTGCTCGGCCAGCAGTTCGTCACGCTCCTTGCGCAGCTCCATTTCCTCGAGCTTGCGGAGCGAGCGCAGGCGCATGTTGAGGATGGCTTCGGCCTGGCGGTCAGTCAGTTCGAACTCGGCCATCATCACCGGCTTGGGCTCATCCTCGGTGCGGATGATCTCGATGATCCGGTCGAGGTTGAGGTAGGCGATGATATAGCCGCCGAGCAGTTCCAGGCGGCTCGCGATCTTGTCCAGGCGGTGCTGCGAGCGGCGCAGCAGGATGTCGATCTGGCTGATCACCCATTCCTGCAGCACCAGCTTCAGGCCCAGAACCCCCGGCGTGCGGTGCGAATCCAGCACGTTGAGGTTGAGGCCGAAGCGGTTTTCGAGATCGGTCAGCTTGTAGAGCGATTCCTTGAGCAACTCTGGATCGACGTTGCGGCTCTTCGGGATCAGGACGAGGCGGATCTGCTCGTCGGATTCGTCGCGGATATCCTCGAGGATCGGCAGCTTCTTGTCGGCAATGAGCTGGGCGATCTGTTCGATCAGCTTGCTCTTCTGCACCATGTAGGGGATTTCGGAGACGACCAGCTGCCACTGCCCGCCGCCCAGTTTCTCGACGCCGGTTTCCTCCCAGTTCCCCGCCTCGTCACGGCCCGTGGAGAAGCGCCCGCGCACGCGGATCGCGCCGCGCCCGGTTTCATAGGCGTGGGAGATGACGGCGGGACTATCGACGATGACGCCGCCGGTCGGCAGGTCCGGTCCGTGGAAAACTTCCATCAGCTGGCTGTGTTCGGCGTGGGGATTGTCGATCAGCAGCAACGCGGCGTCGATGATCTCGGCGACATTGTGGCTGGGGATGTTGGTCGCCATGCCGACGGCGATGCCGCTGGAGCCGTTGGCGAGCAGATTGGGGAACAGGCCGGGGAAGATTTCCGGCTCCTCGTCCTCGCCGTTGTAGGTGGGGACGAAATTGACGGTGCCTTCGTCGAGCCCGGCCATCAGCTGCATCGCCGTGCGCGTCAGGCGAGCTTCGGTGTAGCGGTAGGCGGCGGCATTATCGCCATCGACGTTGCCGAAGTTGCCCTGCCCTTCGACCAGCGGGTAGCGCAGCGACCAGTCCTGCGCGAGGCGGACCATGGCATCGTAGACCGAGGCATCGCCATGGGGGTGATACTTGCCGATCACATCGCCCACCACGCGCGCCGATTTCTTGAAGGCGTCGGTGGGGTTGAGCTTCAGCTGACGCATCGCCCAGAGCAGGCGGCGGTGGACCGGCTTCAGTCCATCGCGCAGATCGGGGAGCGAACGCGCGGTGATCGTGGAGAGCGCGTAGACGAGGTAGCGCTCCGACAGTGCGGAATCGAACGGGGCATCGACGATTGCGTCGAAAGGATCGGGCTCGGTCGTGTCTGTCGCCATGGTTGGAACGCCTTAGCAACACGTCCGTCCGTGCGGAAGTCACGGAACAACCGCAGTCCCCGGCAATTCTTGGGGGGAACGGGCAAATGCCGCCCCGAATTCCCCCAAAGGAGATTTTCATGAGCAAGCGCGTGCTGATCGTCGCGACCGACGGATTCGAACAGTCGGAACTCGAAGGCCCCAAGAAGGCGTTGGAAGACGCCGGAATCGAAACCGTGGTTGCCAGCCTCAAGGCAGGTTCGATCACCGGCTGGAAGGACAAGAACTGGGGCGATGCCGTCGCGGTCAACATCACGCTCGATGAAGTGGACGCCAACGAATACGACGCGCTGCTGCTTCCCGGCGGCCAGATGAACCCGGACATCCTGCGCATGGACGACCGCGCGGTCGACATCGTCAATGAGTTCGACGATCTCGACAAGCCGATCGCCGCAATCTGCCACGGCCCTTGGCTTCTCGTGGAGGCTGACATCGTCGACGGCCGCACCGTCACCGGGTGGCCCTCGATCATGACCGACCTTGCCAACGCCGGTGCCGACGTCGTGGACGAGGAAGTCGCCGTGGACGGCAATCTGATCACCAGCCGCAAGCCTGACGACATTCCCGCGTTCTCGAAGGCGCTGATCGAGATGCTGGCTGACGACTGATACCACTTCTGGCGGTTTCCGGGGGTTCACCCCGCCCTCGGGAACCGCTAGGGTCGTATCAAATGAAACAGCTTGATCACACAGAACACAAACTGATCGAGGGGATGGATGCCGCCGCCATGCTGGCGCAGGTGGAGGCATGGTGCACGGTCAATACCGGCACCGGCAACCTTCCGGGGCTCGAAGCGCAGTGGAATCTGCTGGCCGACGCCTTCGCCGCATTGCCCGGAGACATTCGCAAGGTCGAGCCGGCCCCGGTCACCGCGATGGCCGCCGACGGGCACGAGGTGCAGACAGCAAACGGCGCGCATTTCGTGCTGTCGGTCAGGCCGGAGGCGCAGCGGCGCTATCTGCTGACCGGCCACATGGACACGGTGTTCCCCCCTGCCCATCCTTTCCAGACCCTGCGCTGGCTCGACGCGGAAACGCTGAATGGCCCGGGCGTTGCCGACATGAAGGGCGGCATCGCGGTGATCCTCGCTGCGCTCAAGGCATTCGAGCAGAGCCCTGCTGCGGCCGGGGTTGGCTATGACGTGATGATCAATTCGGACGAGGAGACCGGCAGCCTGTCTTCCGCCCCGCTGATCGCGCAGCTGGCACAAGGCAAGGCGGCGGCGCTGACCTACGAACCGTCCGCCCTGCCAGATGGCACGCTGGCTGGAGAGCGTCCGGGAAGCGGGAACTACAGCGCTGTGATCAAGGGCCGATCGGCCCACGCCGGGCGCAATCCGCAGGACGGACGCAACGCGGTGATCGCGGCGGCCGACATGGCGCTGAAGCTGAAGGGTCTGGAGCGTCCCGGCCTCTCCATCAACCCTGCCAGGATCGATGGCGGGAGCGCCAACAACGTCGTGCCCGACCATGCGATCCTGCGCTTCAATGTCCGGCCTCGGCTGCCGGGAGTTGCCGTGGAGTTCACCGAGAGTCTGCGAGAGTTGGTGCAGAGTCTCGAAGCGTTGCACGAGGTTGCAATCCACCTCCATGGCGGGGTGTCACGGCCACCCAAGCCGCTGACCCAAGAGGCCGAGGCGCTGTTCGGACTGGTGCGCGAGTGCGGCGAATCTCTTGGCCAGACGATCCGTTGGCAGGCCTCGGGGGGGGTCTGCGACGGTAACAACATTGCCGCCTGCGGCGTGCCGGTGGTCGATACCATGGGCGTGCGCGGCGGGGCGATCCATTCCGATCAGGAGTACCTGATCGTGCCATCGCTGGCTGAGCGCGCCGCCTTGTCCGCGCTTGTCCTGCATCGACTGTCCGGGGGACACCAATGACATTTCGCATCCGCGCCGCGCGCGCGAACGATCTCCAACCGCTCTACGAGATGGCCAAGCTGACCGGCGGCGGCTTCACCAACCTGCCACCCGACCGCAAGGCCCTGACGGCGAAGCTGGCGCGGGCGTCGGAGGCCTATGGCAATAGCGAGGAGGGCGATCCGAAAAATCCGAAGGACGAGCTGTTCGTCCTGGTTCTGGAGGATACGACCACCGGCGAAGTGCGCGGCACGGCGCAGATCTTCACCTCGGTGGGGCGCCAATGGCCGTTCTATTCCTATCGCATGGCCACGCTGACCCAGCATTCGAAAGAGCTGAACCGCACCTTCCGCGCCGAGATGCTCAACCTTGTCACCGACCTTGAAGGATCGAGCGAAGTGGGCGGGCTGTTCCTGCATCCTTCCGAACGCGCAGGCGGGCTTGGCATGCTGCTCGCGCGCAGCCGCTATCTGTTCATCGCGATGCACCGCAAGCGCTTTGGCGACAAGATTCTGGCGGAGCTGCGCGGGGTGATCGACGAGCGCGGCGGATCGCCGTTCTGGGACGGCGTGGCCGGTCGCTTCTTCGGCATGAGCTTTCAGGAAGCAGACTATTTCAACGCGATCAACGGCAATCAGTTCATTGCCGACCTGATGCCCAAGCACCCGGTCTATATCGCCATGCTGCCCGAGACCGCGCGCTCTGCCATCGGTCTGCCCCACCCTTCGGGCCGCGCCGCGATGCGGATGCTGGAAGAGGAAGGCTTTGCCTACGAAGGCTACGTCGACATCTTCGATGGCGGCCCGACGATGACCGCGCGGACCGACCGCGTGCGCTCGATCTGCGAGGCGAAAGAGGTGCCGGTGGCGCACATCCGCGCGCCCGAGGGTAGCGGCAACGTGACCAAGGCTCTGGTGGCGACGGGCAAGCTGGCCGAATACCGCTGCACTTTCGCCGAGATAGCCGAGGCGGACGATGGCCTGACGCTCGACCCCGTAGCCGCCACCGCTCTCGGCGTAAGCGTGGGTGACATGGTCTGGTTTGTCGGTCGCTAAGGAAAAGACATGCCTCTGGTGGAAATCAACTTCGACGGTCTGGTCGGACCGAGCCACAATTATGCCGGCCTCAGCCTTGGCAACCTGGCCTCGGCCAGCAACGCGGGCGAGGTGTCCTACCCGCGCGCGGCAGCGCTTCAGGGCTTAAGCAAGATGCGGCACAATCTGGGCCTCGGGCTGGCCCAAGGGCTGTTCACGCCCCTGCCCCGCCCCAACCCGGTACTGCTCGGCGCGCTTGGGCTTGAAAGCATCGACGAAAGCGATGCGGCGCAGCGGCGGTTGCGGGCGGCGGCGTGGTCTGCGTCATCAATGTGGACGGCCAATGCGGCGACGGTGAGCCCCGCCCCTGACACCGCGGACGGGCGCTGCCACCTGACTGCGGCGAATCTGGTGACGATGCCCCACCGCTCGCAGGAATGGCCCGATACGGTGCGCCAGTTGCGCCTCGCCTTTGCCGACAGCACCGCGTTTGCCGTGCACGATGCGGTGCCGCCGTGCTTCGGCGACGAGGGCGCGGCAAACCACATGCGCATGTGCGCGAGCCACGATGCGCCGGGGATCGAGATCTTCGTCTACGGCACGACCGGTGGCGCCTTCCCCGCGCGCCAGCACGAGCAGGCGAGCCGCGCCGTGGCACGGCTGCATGGCCTCGATCCCGAGCGCTGCCTGTTCGTGGAACAGGCGAGCGAGGCGATTGCGGCAGGCGCGTTCCACAACGACGTGGTGGCCGTGGCCAACGAGCGGGTGCTGTTCACGCACGAACAGGCCTTTGCTGACCCCGAAGGCACTTATGCCGCGATCCGCGAGAAGTTGCCCGAGGCCGAGATCGTGGTGGTGCCGGCCAGCGTGGTAAGCCTTGGCGAAGCGATCAGGAGCTACCTGTTCAACGCACAGTTGCTGACGCTTCCAGGGGGCGAGATGGGCCTGGTGATCCCGCTCGAGGCGTGGGAGACGCCATCGGTGCGCGGCTGGCTGGAAGGGCACGTTGCCTCGAACGGCCCGATCCGCAAGGTGCTGCCGGTGGACGTGCGCCAGTCGATGGCCAATGGCGGCGGACCTGCCTGTCTGCGCCTGCGGGTTGTCGCCGATCCTGCCACTGTCGACCCGCGCTTTTTGCTGGACGAGGCAAAGATCGCGCGGATCGAGAGGGTGGTGGAGGCGCACTGGCCCGAGCAGATCGATCCTGCTGATCTGGGGGCGGAATCCCTGGGCCGCGCAGTGGTCAGCGCCCGGCAGGCACTGCTCGAATTGCTGGAGGTGCAGGAACTGGCCTGAGCCTTGCGGCGTATCTTCCGAAAGGTCCGCTCCACAGGTTGTCGCTTCGCTTTACAGTGAAGATTGGATTAACCAGACTATTGCCAGCGTTTCATGATCTGGCACGATGCTTGCGGAGAGACTCGCCGACGAGGGGCGCCTCGTCAAAAGAGGATATTGCTTCGGATGTTTCGCAAGATCGGTCGCCTGTTTGTCATCAAGACCCGCTTCGAAGCGTTCGCGGTGATCTACGCGCTGGCGCTGGGCGCGGTGGAGCGCGGGCACGCCTATCTCGGTCAATATCCGGGCTTTGCCGGCAAGTTGCTGTTCGTCGCAGCCACCGGCGCGGTGTTCATCGCCGGGGCGAAGATCCTCGACTCGCTGCGGATGGAGCGGCGGCTGCAGGAGCTTGAGGCGAAGGCCGAGGGGTAGTGCCAGCGTCCTTCGACAAGCTCAGGACGAGCGGGACTTGGGACCACCTTTTGAAAGCCGCTCATCCTGAGCTTGTCGAAGGATCGCAGCAAAGCAAGTAGGGCGATTCTGTTGCTAGGCTCGCCCCCAGCCCCCGGTTTCCGATTCTGTTACCCGGTTCGGTCCGAACCGTGCTTTCGCTTTATAACTTCAGGGCGTCAGCCCCTAGAATTATGCGGCGAGAGCAAGTGCTTCGTTGTCGTTGGCACTTGTGAGTTTTGAGCCTTGAACGGGTTACTCAGCCCGGGCAAAAACAGCGCTTTTCAACACACGTCGATCCTAGTTCGGCCCCATCAACACCCTTGCGACAACAAGGCCCGCATCCCGAAAGACACGGTAGTGATGGTGGAGCCGCCGGGTACCGCCCCCGGGTCCGCTGTGCCTATTGCACGCCGCAGTTTATCACCATAGCCGGTCGAAACCGGCAGGAACCCATATAGGGAGGCGGGCGCAAATGAAAAGGGGCGGGATTGCGCCCGCCCCTTTGAAATGCGTGGACCTGTGGCTTCAGCCCTTGGCCCTCAGCGCATCGCGGATTTCGGCGAGAAGTTCGACCTCGGTCGGGCCGGCAGGCGCGGCGGGCGCTTCCTCGGCGGGCTTTTCGAAGGCCTTGTTGATCGCCTTGACCAGCAGGAAGATGATGAAGGCGACGATCACGAAATTGACCGCCTGGGTGATGAAATCACCATACCCGATCATCGGCACCCCGGCGGCCTTCAATTCGGCATAGCTGGACACATCGCCCTTGAAGTCTGCCGGGACCGGGCCGAGGCGCACGAAATAACGGCTGAAATCGACGCCGCCGGTGATGAAGCCGACCACCGGCATGATCACGCTTTCGGTGAGCGAGGTGACGATCTTGCCGAATGCGCCACCGATGATCACGCCGACCGCCAGATCGAGCACATTGCCCCGGGCGATGAATTTCTTGAACTCTGCGAACATGCCGACCACTTCCCCCTTCACGTCCTGATTAACCATGATCCCTTTTCCGTTGGTTGCCATCGTGCGCGGAACGCCACAAGTGGCAATCGGTTGCAGCATGGGGGATACTTGAACCGTTTCGGCGGACCGCTATCTCTGCTGCATAACTTTAGGGGAACTCACGTCGATGGCCGCTACCCGCTTTACGCAGATCGCTTTTGCCACCGTTGCCGCTGCCAGCCTTTCGGCCTGCGGGATCAACTCGGTCCCCGCGGCCGAGGAAGAAGCCAAGGCGCGCTGGGCGGACGTCGAAAGCTCGTACCAGCGTCGTGCCGACCTGATCCCGAACCTGGTTGCCACGGCCAAGGGCGCGGCGGCTTCGGAAACCCAGATCCTGACCAACGTGACCAACGCGCGCGCCGCCGCCACGTCGATCAACATCACCACCGACGATCTTTCCAATCCGGAAGAATTCGAGAAATTCCAGAACGCGCAGAACCAGTTGACCCAGGCGCTGGGCCAGCTGCGCACGGTGGTGGAGAACTATCCGCAGTTGCAGAGCCAGGCGCGCTTTGCCGACCTGATGGTGCAGCTTGAAGGCACCGAGAACCGCATCAATGTGAGCCGCACCCGCTACAACGAGGCGGTGCAGGCCTACAACACCACGATCCGCACCTTCCCCGACGCGATCGGCGCGAAGCTGATCCATGGGGCCAAGCCGATGGTGCCGTTCAAGGCGGCCGCAGGATCGGAAGTGGCGCCGACCGTCAATTTCGACATGAACGCTCCGGCGCCTGCAGCGTCGGGCAAGTGACGTGACCCGCCAGTTGCGGGCTTTCTGGCAGACTGTTGCGCTGCTGCTCCTGCTGATCGCGGGAGCAGCACACGCGGCCATGCCCGCGCGGCCTGCGGGACCGGTGCTGGATCAGGCCGGGATCATCCCCGACGCCGACGAGGCGGCGCTTGCGCAGAGGCTTTCCGCCTACAACGCGCAGACCGGGCGGGCGGTGATCGTGGCCACGGTCGCCTCGCTCGACGGGCAGGATATCGAGACATATGCCAATACGCTGTTCCGGACCTGGGGCGTGGGCGGGAAGGAGACCGACCAAGGCCTTCTGTTCCTGATTGCGCCCAATGATCGCAAGGTGCGGATCGAGGTGGGCTATGGGCTGGAGGAGTTCCTGCCCGACGTACTCGCTGGCCGGATCATCTCGGGCGCGGTGACGCCGCGCTTCAAGGCGGGCGACTATCCGGGTGGCATAAACGCCGGCATCGACCAGATCCTGACGCAACTGAACCGCACCCCTGCCGAGGCCAAGGCGGTTGCCGAAGCAGCTAGGGCCGGTGCGCGCGAGGACGTCTCTGGCGGCGGATCGACCATAGGCAGCGCGATATTCTGGGTGGTTCTGATCGTGGTGATGATCGCCGTCTTCGGCCGTCGTCGGAAGGGTTATGTGCAGCGGCGCAGCGGAATCGATCCGGGCATCGTGCTGTGGGGCATAAGCGAAATTGCGCGTGCCGCATCGGATAACCGCCATTCCGGCGGCTGGGGCGGCGGCGGCGGGTCCGACTGGGGCGGTGGCTTCGGTGGCTTTGGCGGCGGCGATTCCGGTGGCGGCGGCGCTTCGGGGGACTGGTGATGAGCAGGCTGGTGCAGATGACCGAGGCAGATCACAAGCTGGTCTCCGACGCCGTGGCCGCAGCCGAGGCGCAGAGCGCGGGCGAGATCGTGACGATCGTGACGCCGCGTTCCGACAGCTATCGCGACGTGGCGCTGGTCTGGAGCGCGCTGGTGGCTTTCGTGGCGCTGGCCGTAGTGGACATGTTTGCCGGGTTCTACCTGCCCGTCTTCGAGCATGTGCTTGGATTGTGGGCGTTCGAGTGGACTCCGCGCGCCGTGCTGGGACTGGCGCTGACGGTTATCACGCTGAAGTTCGGGGCCATGTACCTGCTCATGCGGTTCACGCCGCTCGGCCTGTGGCTGACGCCGCGCCGGGTCCGCAATGCGCGGGTGCGCGAGCGGGCGCTGACGTGTTTCCGGGTCGGGGCAGAAAGCCGGACGACTGGCCACACCGGCGTGCTGATCTACCTGAGCCTTGCCGAGCACCGTGCCGAGATCATCGCCGATGCGGCGATTGCCTCGAAGGTTTCGCCCGAGACCTGGGGGCTGGCGATGAAAGCCATGCTTGACCCGCTGCGGCAGGGACGGATGGCGGAAGGCATGGCAGCGGCGGTGGCCGAGGTGGGCAGGGTCCTGGCCGAGCATTTCCCACGTTCCAGCGATGACAAGAACGAACTGCCCGACAGGTTGATCGAAGTATGAGTCTTGAAGAAGAGTACCGCGACCATCCCGAGCAGGTGCACTGGCAAGGGCGTTTCATCGTCGCCAAGACGCGCGGACGGTGGGAATATGTCTCGCGCAATCGCAACATCAAGGCGGCGGTAATCCTTGCGATCGAAGACGGGCACGTGCTGCTGGTCGAGCAGTTCCGCGTGCCGCTCGGGCGCCCGTGCATCGAACTGCCTGCCGGGCTGATCGGTGACGAAGCAGGTGCGGAGAACGAGGATCCGGCCGCTGCGGCGGCCCGCGAACTGGAGGAAGAGACCGGCTATCGGCCGGGCCGGATCGAATCGCTGGGCGAGTTCCATTCCTCGCCAGGCATGGTGACCGAGGCCTTCACGCTGTTCCGCGCGCGCGATCTGGAAAAAGTTTCCGAGGGCGGCGGCGTCGAAGGCGAAGGCATTACCGTCCACCGGGTTGCCCTTACGGAAATCGAGCGCTTCCTCGCTGATAAGCGCGGCCAGGGCTATGCCATCGACGTGCGGATGCTGCTGCTGCTCGCGCCCGGGATCATGGGCTGACCTTGCGCTGACCTTTCCGGGGCTTGCGTGATCGGGCGCGAGTTGCTTCGTTGCCGCAAACGGAAAGCAGGAGAGCGTCACGATGGGCAGGGTTCAAGGCAAGAAGGCACTCGTGACGGGCGCAGCGCAAGGGCTGGGTGCCGCGCATGCGTGGATGCTGGCGCGCGAGGGGGCACGGGTGCTGCTGACCGATATCAACGGCGATGGCGCAGCGGCACAGGCCGAAGCGATCAACGCCGAACTGGGCGCCGGGACGGCCTTTGCCATGCGCCATGACGTGACCCAGGAAAGCGATTGGGACGCAGCGATTGCGCTGGCGGCGGAAAGGCTGGGCGGACTTTCGGTGCTGGTCAATAACGCTGGCGTTGGCGTGCGCGGGAATATCGAAACCTGCACGCTGGAGGAATGGCATCGCGGCTTTGCCATCAATGTCGATTCCGTTTTTCTCGGCTGCCAGAAGGCCCTGCCCCTGCTGCGCGACAACCAGCCAGCCTCGATCGTCAACATCAGCTCGATCGCCGGCCTGATCGCTTCGGACACCATGCCCGGCTATAATGCCAGTAAGGCGGCGGTGTGGATGCTGACCAAATCGGTGGCACTCTATTGCGCCAAGCGCGGCTGGGACGTGCGCTGCAATTCGGTGCATCCCACGTTCGTGGACACGCCGATCCTCGACGGCATCGCGACAAATGCGAACATCGACAAGGACGTGGTCATGGGCAAGCTCGCCCGCCAGATCCCGCTGGGCCGCGTGGGCGAGCCGAATGACATTGCTGCGGGCGTGCTTTACCTCGCCAGCGACGAAAGCCGCTTCATGACCGGGGCAGAACTGAAGCTCGACGGCGGGATTTCGGCGATGTGAGGCAAAAGGAAAGGCCGGCCGACGGATGATCGGCCAGCCTTTCAGTCAGGTGGATCAGAACACCACGACCGAGCGGATCGACTTGCCGGCGTGCATCAGGTCGAATGCTGTGTTGATTTCCTCAAGGCCCATGACGTGGGTGATCATGGGGTCGATCTCGATCTTGCCGGTCATGTACATGTCAACGATCTTGGGCACGTCGGTGCGGCCCTTGGCGCCGCCGAATGCGGTGCCACGCCAGTTGCGACCGGTGACGAGCTGGAACGGGCGGGTGCTGATTTCCTTGCCGGCTTCGGCCACGCCGATGATGATGGAGGTGCCCCAGCCGCGGTGGCAGGCTTCCAGCGCGGTGCGCATGACTTCGGTGTTGCCGGTTGCGTCGAAAGTATAGTCGGCGCCGCCGTCGGTCATCTGGACGATCTTGGCCACGGTGTCCTCGCGGCTCATGCCCTTCGAGTTGAGGAAGTCGGTCATGCCGAACTTGCGTCCCCATTCCTCGCGATCGGGGTTGATGTCGACGCCGATGATCTTGTTGGCGCCGGCAAGGCGCGCGCCCTGGATCACGTTGAGGCCGATGCCGCCGAGACCGAAGACCACGACGTTGTCACCCACCTGGACCTTGGCAGTGTTGACTACCGCGCCGACGCCCGTCGTCACGCCGCAGCCGATGTAGCAGGCGGACTGGAACGGCGCGTCCTCACGGATCTTCGCCACCGCGATTTCGGGCAGGACGGTGAAGTTCGAGAAGGTGGAGCAACCCATGTAGTGGAAGATGGTCTGCCCCTTGTAGGAGAAGCGGCTGGTGCCATCGGGCATCAGGCCCTGCCCCTGCGTGGCGCGGATCGCGGTGCACAGGTTGGTCTTGCCCGAGAGGCAGCTTTTGCACTGGCGGCATTCCGGCGTGTAGAGCGGGATCACGTGATCGCCGGGCTTTACCGAGGTGACGCCGGGGCCGACTTCACGCACTACGCCCGCACCTTCATGGCCGAGCACGCTGGGGAAGATGCCTTCGCTGTCGAAGCCGTCGAGCGTGTAGGCATCGGTATGGCAGACGCCGGTGGCCATGATTTCGACCAGAACCTCGCCCGCCTTGGGGCCTTCAAGGTCGAGCTCGACGATTTCGAGCGGCTGCTTGGGCGCGAACGCTACGGCGGCGCGGGTCTTCATGGTGTCCGGTCTCCCTTTGGATGTGGCGGCGCGTTAGCATAATTGCTACGGCAGTGTTAAATTGCACAATATGCGAAACACTGTTGCAAGACGAGAATAATGAGCAATCGCTGGGACGGGATAGATGAAGTTGTGGCGGTTGCCGATACCGGCACATTCGTGGCGGCGGCAAAGCGGCTGGGGACATCGACTTCCCACGTGAGCCGGGCCGTGGCGCGGCTGGAGCAGAGCCTTGGCGCGCAGTTCTTCCACCGCACGACGCGGGCTGTCAGCCTTACCGACACAGGGCGCACGCTGGTCGACCAGTTTCGCCGCCTGATTGCCGAGCGCGACGAGGCGATTGCCATGCTCGACTTGCAGGGCGAACCGCAGGGCCACTTGCGCATCACCTGCCCGACTGCGTTGGGCGAGCGCTTCGTCGCGCCGATCGTGCGGGCCTATGTGCAGGACTATCCGAAGCTTTCGGTGGACCTCGACCTGTCGAACCGTGTGGTCGAGCTGGTCTCCGAAGGGTACGATCTGGCCATCCGCACCGGCACCCTGCCCGACAGCCGCCTGATCCGCACGCAGATCGCCTCGCGCGGGATCGTCACTTGCGCTTCGCCAGCGTACCTGGCCGCGCATGGCACACCCGAGACGGTGGACGACCTCGAGGCGCATGACTGCATCCCCGCGACGCTCGACATGTGGCGCTATCTGGTAGACGGCGAAGTGCGCACGGTGCGACCACGGGGGCGCTGGCGGTGCAGCAACGGGACAGCGGTATTTGATGCGGCGATGGCGGGGTTGGGCCTGTGCCAGTTGCCCGAATTCTATGTGAGCCGGGCGGTTGCCGAAGGCGCGCTGGTCGAAGTCCTGTCGCAGTTCAGGCCCGAGGTCGATCCGATCTGGGCAGTCTACCCGCAGCGGCGGCACCTGCTGCCCAAGGTTCAACGGATCATCGAAAAACTGCGGCGCGAACTGGCCCCGGCAATGGCGGCGGGTTGAAATGCCGCGCGTTCTGTGAGAACGTTCACAGGAATAGCTATGCAACAAGCATGACAAGGCTGTCAGCGGTGGCTAGAAGGCGCGATACGCCAAATATGGCTGGGTGAGGAGAGATACGTGGCAGGCAGCAATGCACATTCAGGTTCGCAGAGGGCCGCGTTCATCGCGGTTACCGTGCTGTTCTTTGCCTGGGGCTTCATCACCTCGCTGATCGATCCGCTCGTCGCCGCAGTGAAGGGCATCTTCACGCTGACCACGCTGGAAGCACAGCTTTCGGCCTTTGCCTTCTTTATCGCCTATGGTGTGATGAGCTTCCCGGCGGCAGCGATCATCGGACGCCTGCGAGCCGTTCCGGCGATCCTGCTGGCGCTGGCAACGATGGTCGTGGCCTGCCTTGTGATGCTTGCTGCGGCCAACATCGCGTCATACCCGCTGGTGCTGACCGGACTGTTCATGCTCGCTGCGGGCATCACGGTGCTGCAGGTTGCCGCGAACCCGCTGGCCGCAGCGCTCGGCAAGCCCGAAGGCAGCCATTTCCGACTCACGCTTTCGCAGACGTTCAATTCGTTCGGCACCTTCCTTGGCCCGGCCCTTGGCGCATCGCTGTTCCTGAAAGGCGTGGAGGTTTCGGAAGGCACCGCGCTGACGCCTGAGGTGCGCGAGGCGGCGCTGGCCGGTATCGACCGCGCCTACTTCTGGATCTGCGGACTGCTGATCGTGCTGCTGGCGTTCTTCTTCGTGAACCGCGCGCGCATTTCGGCGGCGGCCCCTCCAGCGCAGCCGACCGGCGGCATCGGCGCTCTGCTCGGCCAGGCGTTCTCGTCGCGCTGGGCGGTGCTTGGTGCGGCTGCGATCTTCATCTACGTGGGCGCGGAAGTGACCATCGGCACGCAGATGGCGTTCTACCTCAACAACCCGGGCATCTGGAATGTCAGCCTCGAACAGGCGGGCAAGGCCGTGTCGTTCTACTGGGGTGGCGCCATGGTTGGCCGCGCGATCGGCACGGTGCTGCTCGCCCGCTTCCCGGCGGCACGGCTGATGACCCTGTTTGCTGCGATTGCCGCGGCCATGTGCGCCTATCTGTTCCTCGTCGGCGGCGTTTCGGCGGGATACGTGGCGCTGGCGATCGGGCTGTTTAATTCGATCATGTTCCCGGTGATCTTCACGCTGACGCTGGAGCGTTCCTCGGCCAGCGAAGAGGCGACCTCGGGACTGCTGTGCACCGGCATCATCGGGGGCGCGCTGATTCCGGCGCTGGCCGGTGGAGTGACGGATGCGGCTGGCATCTTCGCTTCGTTCCTTGTGCCGCTGGTTTGCTACGTGCTGCTGGTCGTGTTTGCCGCGAGCGCGGCAAAGGCGCCGATCCTGCGCCGCGCAAGTGGCGAAAGCATGCACTGATCCGCATTACCTGACGACACGAGAACGCGTCGGCCCCGGTCCTTGCGCCGGGGCCGAATTTTTTTGGCCGCCCGAGGCCGTGCGTGCCGTAGCGTAAGGGCCTCGTTCCGGCTCGGACCGGGCGCCCACCCCCTTTCCCTTTACGTAAACTTCCACTAGCTCTTGGGTCACAGAGTCGTTCCAGCGACAGGCGACCGGGAGAGAGCATTGGAAGCTGCAATCGGCATGGACGCACAATCGATCGGCACAATCGCGAAAGGGCTGGCGGGAGCCGGTCCCGACTTTTCCGTGCGCGGCGTTGACGGCTGGCTGCAGGGGCGCACGATGTATGGCGGGGCATCCTCGTTCCTCGCCTATGCCGCGGCCCGCAAGGCGCGGCCCGACCTGCCGCCGTTGCGCGGGGGCCAGATCAGCTTCCTCGCCCCGGTGGGGTCCGACCTGGACATCACCGTAGCAAGCCTGCGCGAAGGCAAGAGCGTGGCCAACATCCAGACCGACATGACAAGCGGGGGCACGCTGGCGCATCGTGCCGCGTGGGTATTCGGCAGTGCGCGGCCATCGAACGGATCCGTCACGCCGCAGCGCGCGGAAAACTTCATATCCCATACCGAGATGGAGGAACTGGGTTCGCCCGAGGGGCTGCACTTCATCCAGAAATTCGAACTGCGCCGCGGCGAAGCAAAGGAAGATCGGCGTCCGGGCGTTGTGCGGCGCTGGGTGCGTCTGCGCGACCGTACCGAACTGGATCCCATCGGAGAGCTGGTGCTGATCGGCGATACGCTGCCGCCCGGATCGATGCGCGCGATGGAGCGCAGAGGCCCG
Source organism: Novosphingobium sp. GW835-FHT14H07 (assembly GCF_058793515.1). Taxonomy (NCBI): domain Bacteria; kingdom Pseudomonadati; phylum Pseudomonadota; class Alphaproteobacteria; order Sphingomonadales; family Sphingomonadaceae; genus Novosphingobium; species Novosphingobium sp. GW835-FHT14H07. Next base: position 87,324 of record NZ_JBXAFX010000013.1, on the reverse strand, counting down.
ATCAGCTCGATCAACTGGGCGTTCACCCTGCTGGGAGACTCCCCGCAAACGCGCGACGGCTGGTGGCTGCTCGAGACGGCTTCGAACCACATGGCCGAGGGCTTCAGCAGCGAGAGCTTGCGCATGTGGAACGCCGACGGCGTGCAGGTGATGCACGGCCTGCAGAGCGTGGCAATCTTTGGCTGAGGGGAAGGACATGGAACTGGCCGACGCGCAATCGCTGGGGTTCGAGCCTGACCGGCTGGACCGGATCGGAGCCTATCTCGACGAGCACTATATCGCCAGCGGGCGCTTGCCGGGGCTCGACGTGCTGGTCGCGCGCGATGGCGAGGCGGTCTATCGCCACACCGCGGGCCGTGCGCGCGAGGACGGGACGCCGATGGCGGTGGATACGATCTGCCGCATAGCCTCAATGACCAAGCCGCTGACGTCGGTGGCATTCATGATGCTGGTCGAGGAAGGCAAGGTTGCGCTCGACGATCCGGTGACGAAAGTGATCCCGGAGTTTGCCAGCCTTGGTGTCTATGCCGGAGGCGGCGGCGAGGTGGATTTCATGCCCGTCCGCCCCGCCCCGGTGATGCGCATGGTCGACCTGATCACGCACCAGTCGGGGCTGACCTACGGCATCCAGAACCGCACCAACGTGGACGCCGCCTATCGCAAGGCGCGGCTGGACGGGCACGCCAGCCTGCCCGGCAACGACCATTTCGTCGAGCAACTGGCCAAGTTGCCGCTGGAGTTCGAGCCGGGACAGGCGTGGAACTATTCGGTGGGCACCGACGTTCTCGGCGTGGTGGTGGCGCGGCTTTCGGGGATGAACCTTGGCGAATTCCTGCGCACGCGCATCCTCGATCCGCTGGGCATGGTCGACACCGGGTTCCATTGCCCCGACGACAAGGCGCATCGGCTTGCCGATGCCTGGGCCTACCAGGCCGGGCAGCCGCCGCAGTTGTTCGATCCCGCCGAGAAATCGGGCACGCGCCGAGTGCCACGCTTCGAAAGCGGAGGTGGCGGGCTGCTTTCCACGACCGCCGATTACCACCACTTCTGCCGCATGCTCGTGAACGGCGGCGCGGCAGACGGGGTGCGTATCCTCAGCCCCAAGACGCTCCAGTTGATGACCGCCAACCACCTGCCCGGCGGCGCGGATCTGACGCAGGTGTCCAAGGCACTGTTCAGCGAGGCCTACAACGCGGGCGCTGGATTCGGCCTTGGCTTCGGCATGACCATCGACCCGGCGAAGGCGCTGGTGCCGGGGTCAGCCGGCGAGTTCTACTGGGGCGGCATCTTTTCGACCGCGTTCTTCGTGGACCCGGTGGAGAAGGTCCACGCGGTCTTCATGACCCAGCTCTACCCTTCGTTCATCTATCCCATCCGGCGTCAGTTGAAGACGCTGATCTACAGCGCGCTGGCCACCAGCCGCGCCTGATCCAGCTTTAGGAGAGAACCACGATGTCCGACCCCATTCCCGGTGCCAAGGAGCACATCGACGCCGCTCGGAAGCTGGCAGCGACCATCGACGATATCCCGGCTGACACGCAGCTGCTTCCCATCAACCGCGTCGGCGTGATCGGCGCTGGCACGATGGGCGGCGGCATCACCATGAACTTCCTGACGGCGGGCATTCCGGTGACCATCGTGGAAATGACGCAGGAAGCGCTCGATCGCGGCGTTGCCACCATGCGCAAGAACTACGAGAACACCGTCAAGCGCGGAAAGATGGAGGCCGCAGACGCCGAGGCCGCGATGGGCCGGCTGACGCCGACGCTGGACTTCGGGGCGCTGGCCGAGGCCGATCTGGTGATCGAGGCGGTCTATGAAAGCATGGACGTGAAGAAGGACGTGTTCGGCCGGCTCGACAAGGTGGCCAAGCCGGGCGCGATCCTCGCCTCCAACACCAGCTATCTCGACATCGACGAGATCGCCAGTGTCACCTCGCGCCCGGAAGCGGTGCTGGGCATGCACTTCTTCTCGCCCGCCAACGTGATGAAGCTGCTTGAAGTCGTGCGCGGCAAGGCGACGGGCAAGGCGCAGCTGGCAACGGTGATGGCGCTTTCGGTGAAGATCGGGAAGGTGCCGGTGGTCTCGGGCGTGTGCCATGGCTTCATCGGCAACCGCATGCTCTCACCCCGTCAGGCGCAGGCCCATGCGCTGATCATGGAAGGCGCGAACTATTGGGACGTGGACGAGGCGCTGCTCGAATTCGGTTTCCCGATGGGGCCGTGGCAGATGGCCGATCTTGCCGGTGTGGACATCGGCTGGCACCGCGATCCCAACCGGATCGAGACTTTGCGCGATGCGCTGTGCGCGGTCGGCCGCTGGGGGCAGAAGACGAAGAAGGGCTTCTACGACTACGACGACAACCGCCAGCGTTCGCCTTCGGACGAAGTGAAGGCGATCATCGCCGATTTCGCCCAGAAGGAAGGCAAGCCACAGCGCTCGATTGACAAGGACGAGATCCGCGAACGCCTGCTCTACCCCATGATCAGCGAAGGCGCACTGATCCTCGAGGAAGGCATTTCGCAGCGGGCGAGCGATATCGATACCGTCTGGCTCAACGGCTATGGCTGGCCTGCATGGACCGGCGGGCCGATGTTCTGGGCCGATCATATCGGGCTCGATACCGTGGTCGCGGGCCTGAAGAAGCACGGCCTTCCCGTCGCCCCCCTGCTGGAGCGCAAGGCGGCTGCAGGCGAGAAGTTCAACGGCTGACCGGAGAACTGCGATGCGGATCGAGGATATCGTCGAGAGCGAGTTCACGCCGCTGAGCGACATTCTGCGCACCCATGCCGCAAGGCGGGGTGATGCGGTGGCGCTGGCGGACGAGAACCGCACTGTCGGCTGGGCCGAGATGGACGCCCTGCTCGACCGCATCGCCACGGCCCTGCAGCGCGAGGGCGTGCAAAGGCACGAGCCTGTGGCAATCGCGGCTATGAACGCGGTGACCACGGGCCTCGCTTTCCTCGGCGCGATCCGGGCAGGCGCGGTGGCAGCGCCGCTGACATCCACCGCGACGCCGGAAACGATCATCGCCATGCTTGAGGACAGCGGGAGCCGGGTGCTCTTGCTGGACAAGGAGATTTCTCGCCGTCTCGCGGGGCTGGACCTGCCTGAAGGCGTGAAGCGCATCGCGCTGGACGACAGCGATGCGGGCGAGCCGTTCAGCACGTGGATTGCCGAGGAAGGCGCCAAGCCGGAAGAGCGCCCCCCCGCCCCCGGCGATCCGTTCAACATCATCTATTCCTCAGGCACCACCGGTGCACCAAAGGGCATCGTGCAGAGCCACAAGATGCGCCACGAATATGCCCGGCGCACCATCCCCGCAGGTTATGGCGACGATACGGCGGTGATCTGTTCGACCCCGCTCTATTCCAACACCACGCTGGTCAGCTTCCTTCCTGCCCTTACCGCAGGCGGCAAGGTGGTGCTGATGCGCAAGTTCGATGCGCGCACGTTCCTGCAATTGTCCGAGCGCGAGCGGGTGACGCACGCCATGCTCGTGCCGGTGCAGTACCGGCGGATCATGGAAGTGCCCGACTTCGACCGCTTCGACCTGTCATCCTACAAGCTCAAGTCCTGCACCTCTGCGCCCTTCCCCGCCTGGCTCAAGGCCGATGTGCTCAAGCGCTGGCCGGGCGGCCTGACCGATGGCTATGGCATGACCGAGGGCGGCGCGACGGCGATCCTGCTGGCGCACCTGCACCCGGACAAGTTGCACACCGTCGGCCAGCCTTCCCCCGGCCATATCATCAAGATCATCGACGAGGACGGCAACGAGCTGCCGCAAGGCGAAGTGGGCGAGATCGTCGGCCATTCGCCGATCATGATGAACGGCTATCACAACAAGGCCGACAAGACCCGCGAGGTCGAGTGGTACGATGCCGAGGGACGCCGCTACATCCGCCATGGCGATGTCGGCAAGTTCGACGAGGACGGCTTCCTGATCCTGATGGACCGCGCCAAGGACATGATCATCTCGGGCGGGTTCAACATCTACCCGAGCGACCTTGAAGCCGAGCTGACCCGGCAGAGCGCGGTGAAGGAAGCCGCTGTGGTGGGCGTGGCTTCGGATGCCTGGGGCGAAACGCCATTGGCGGTAGTCGTTCTGGCTGATCCTTCGGCCGACCCCCAGGCCGTCCTGGCAGAAGCCAACAGACACTTGGGCAAGACGCAGCGCATTTCCGCGATCGAAGTGGTGGACGAACTCCCCCGCAGCCCGATCGGCAAGGTGCTCAAGCGCGAATTGCGCGACAGGTTCGGCGGCAATCCCATCCTCGCCGCCACATCGCTTGAAAAAACATCCCCAGCAGGAGCTTGAACCATGCGTGACGCCGTAATCGTATCGACCGCCCGCACGCCCATCGGGCGCGCCTACAAGGGCGCCTTCAACGCCACGCCGGGCGCAACGCTCGGCGCACTTTCCTTGCAGGCCGCCGTTGCCCGCGCCGGGATCGATCCGGCCGAAGTTGACGACGTGCTGTGGGGTGCAGCGCTGCAGCAGGGCGCGCAGGCGGGCAACATCGCGCGCCAGGTCGCGCTGCGTGCGGGCCTGCCGATCACCACATCGGGCATGAGCATGGACCGTCAGTGCTCGTCGGGCCTGATGACCATTGCCACCGCCGCCAAGCAGGTGATCATCGACCGCATGGACGTGGTTGCCGCAGGCGGCCAGGAATCGATCAGCCTGGTCCAGACCAAGGACATGCGCGTCGCCCCGGACAAGAGCCTGATGGCGATGCACAAGGCGATCTACATGCCGATGCTGCAGACCGCCGAGATCGTCGGACAGCGCTATGGCATCAGCCGCGAACAGTGCGACGAATATGCCCTGCAATCGCAGCAGCGCACCGCCGCCGCGCAAGCCTCCGGCAAGTTCGATGACGAGATCGTCGCGGTCGATACCTCGATGGGCGTCCAGAACAAGGAAACCGGGGAGATCACCTTCCAGGACGTCCACCTGACCAAGGACGAAGGCAACCGGCCCTCGACCACCATCGAGAACCTGCAGGCATTGAAGCCGGTGATCGAAGGCGGCATCGTGACCGCGGGCAACGCCAGCCAGCTTTCCGACGGATCGTCGGCCGTGATCGTGATGGAAGCAGAACTTGCCGCCAAGCGCGGGCTCACGCCGCTGGGCCGTTATGTCGGCATGGCGGTGGCGGGCACCGAGCCTGACGAAATGGGCATCGGCCCGGTCTTCGCCATCCCCAAGCTGCTGCAGCGCTTCGGCCTCAAGATGGACGACATCGGCCTGTGGGAACTGAACGAGGCCTTCGCCGTGCAGGTGCTCTATTGCCGCGACAAGCTGGGCATTCCCAATGACCTGCTCAACGTCAACGGCGGCTCGATCTCGATCGGGCATCCCTATGGCATGACTGGCGCCCGCTGCACCGGCCACGCCCTGATCGAGGGCAAGCGTCGTGGCGCGAAGTATGTCGTTGTGACGATGTGCGTCGGCGGCGGCATGGGCGCTGCGGGGCTGTTCGAGGTACTGTAAGCTGATCGGCGCGGTGCTTGCCCCGAAGCGGTGCCGCGCCTACCCTTCCCCCATGAACGATAACGAGATGGAACGCCCTTGGCCGCAGGCCGGGCGCGAGAGGCTGATCTATCCCTCGCCGGTGGGCTGGAAGGGCACCGACTTCGTCGACAACGAGGCCGAACTGCTCAAGCTGCTGAACCCCAAGACGGTGTTCATGATGGGCGACAATCCCGCCCTGCCGCGGATGCCCGAGCGGCCACGCCTGCTCGATTTCTTCCGCCACCGCTTTGGCGACATCACCGTGCGGCACCTGCTGGTCAGCGCCAAACGCGCGCTGGACGATGGGTTGCCGGAGAAGGTCGTGATGGCCTGCATGCTGCACGACATTTCCAACGGCTGCCTGATCCGCGCCGACCACGGCTACTGGAGCGCGCAGCTGATCGCACCCTATGTCGATCCGGAAGTGGCCTTTGCGGTGAAGTACCACCAGGCACTGCGCTATGTGGCGGACGAAAGCGTCGGCTATGCCTACCCTGACAGCTACCACAAGTTCTTCGGGCCGGACTATCAGGTGCCCGAATACCTGCTGCGCGACGCCGAATACGCGCGCGGCCACGAATGGTACATGACCGCGAGGGCTGTGACGCTCTACGACACCTATTTCTTCGACGACTTTCCGGTGGTGGAGCCGGAGGAACTGGAAGGCGTCATCGCGAGGAACTTCCGCGAGCCTGAGGAAGGGCTGGGGTTTGACGGGTCGCCCACGGCGCATATGTGGCGGACGATGATCTGGCCGAATAATTTTTTGTGAGGGGGTGGCTGGCGGTCACCAAGTTGGAAGCAGAAGATCTGGATACGAAGGAGATTGCGAATATTCCGCAGTTGCCCCATTCATTCTCAATGAGCTGTCAATCGAGAAACGGGTCTGAAGGTGCTTGGTGGCAGCCATGCAACCAAGTTGCAGGTTTTAGATTGGGTGTGCCGATTGAAGATTACGATGATTTTCGATCGCTCCACTGTCTCGTCGAATCGGCAGACGAGATTGGTTCGGAGATATTTGACAGTCGTGATGGGTCATACACTGTTTTTGTAAAAGATCGTTTCGTGACAGGACTTTCGTCGCACAGGCATTTTTTGATCGGTGATGTGAACATTATCGGCATGCACAGTGTTGATGCTGTCGCATTGATTTTGAAATATTTTGGCTTGGAAAAGTCTGCTGCTGTGCACGATCAATGCTGGATTGAGGTGAGCAACGGCGTACAGCAGCGGTTTATAAACTTTGACGACATCTGCCTGTTTCTGACTGAAGATGCGAGCCTGACTATTATCACCGCAGATGCTTACGGCGGTGATTAATCCTCCGTAGCCAACCCCGCCCTTGACCCATTCTCGACATTTCACCAGCTCTGCCAGCGCCTAAAAGAAACGCCGTCACCCCGGACTTGATCCGGGGTCCCGCTTCTTCTGGCGGTGCGTAAAGGGCAAAAGCGGGACCCCGGGTCAAGCCCGGGGTGACGTAGGTTGGCCGAGTGTGTGCACTCGCTGGACTAACCGACGCCTGCCTCACCCTTCCCTGCCCGCCCGGCAAAGCCGTGCATGCCCAGCCACCACTGCAGCGCAATCACGCCGCCCTTGGCGGGCTGGAGCAGGCCAACCAGCAGCGCCAGCGCCAGGACCGCCACGATCAGCATCATCGCCCAGCCCGGCAGGCCGGTGTGCAGGCCCAGTTCGATGATCACCGGGGCCATGATGTGGCCGGTCAGCAGGATCGAGATGTAGGGCGGGAAGTCGTCAGCCGCGTGGAGCGTCCAGTTCTGGCCGCACAGGCGGCAGCGCTCGACCGGCTTGAGAAAGCGCGCGAACAGGTGGGTGCCTCCGCAGCGCGGGCACTTGCCGCGCACGCCACGCCACAGCGCCGCGCCAAGTCCTTGCGGGAGCGAGGTGCGGTCGAGAGGCAGGGCTTCGGTGGGCATGACGCCTACTTCGCAAACGGGTTCTTGGGGCTGCGCAGGGTCAGGCGGATCGGCACGGCGTCGAAGCCGAGTTCGCGGCGGATGCCGTTGATCAGGTAGCGGCGATAGCTTTCGGGAAGCTGATCAAGCCGGGTACCGAACAGGACGAAGCCCGGCGGGCGCGTCTTGGCCTGGGTGATATAGCGCAGCTTGATGCGGCGGCCGCCGGGGGCCGGCGGCGGGTTGGCGGCGAGCGCATCGTCGAACCAGCGGTTCAATGCGGCGGTCGGCACGCGCTTGGACCATGCGGCGCGGATTTCGAACGCGGCCTTGAGCAGATCGTCCAGCCCCTTGCCGGTGCGGCCGGAGATGGCGAGCAGCGGCACGCCACGTACCTGCGCAAGGCCTTCGTCGAGCGCCTTGCGGATGCCCTGGAACAGGCCGGAGGGGTCTTCGGCCACGTCCCACTTGTTGATCGCGATCATCAGCGCGCGGCCCTCTTCGAGCACCATCGAGGCGATCTTGAGGTCCTGATGTTCAAGCCCGCGCGTGGCATCAAGCGTGAGCACGACGACCTCGGCGAAGTCGATGGCGTGGCGGGCATCGGCGACCGAGAGCTTTTCGAGCTTGTCGGTGACCTGCGCCTTCTTGCGCATGCCCGCCGTGTCGATCAGGCGGACCGGGCGATAGCCTTCACGCTCGGGATCGAACCACTGCCAGTCGATGGCGATGGAATCGCGGGTGATCCCCGCTTCCGGCCCGGTGAGCAGGCGGTTTTCGCCCAGCAGCTTGTTGATCAGCGTGGACTTGCCCGCGTTGGGGCGGCCGACGATGGCGAGCTTGAGGACGGATTCGGGATCGAACTCCTCCTCGTCGCCCTCGACCTCGGCCTCGTCGTCCTCTTCCACCTGCTTGGGTTCGAGATGCGGGCGCAGCGCTTCGAACAGGTCGGCGAGGCCCTGCCCGTGTTCGGCGGAGAAGGCGACCGGTTCGCCAAAGCCCAGCGCGAAGGCATCGTAGATGCCGGGATCACCCTGGCGGCCTTCGGCCTTGTTGGCCATGAGCACGATCGGCACGCGGCTCTGGCGCAGGTAGCGGGCGATTTCCTCGTCGAGCGGGGTGACGCCGGCGCGTGCGTCGATCACGAACAGGGCGACATCGGCACCGACCAGCGAGGCTTCGGTCTGCTGACGCATGCGGCCGGGCAGCGTATCAGGATCGAGATCCTCCCAGCCGGCGGTATCAACGATGGTAAACTCAAGCCCGAGCAGTGTCGCATCGCCGAAGCGGCGGTCGCGCGTCACGCCGGGCTGATCGTCCACCAGGGCCAGCTTCTTGCCGACGAGGCGGTTGAACAGCGTCGATTTACCGACGTTCGGGCGTCCGATAATGATGACTTGGGGGCGCATGGGCCTGCCGTGGCTGTTTAAGCGCATGAACGCAAGAGTGCGTTTAAGTGAGGGCAATTGATTATTGCGCCATTAACCATGGGTATAAGGTCCGCCATAACCTAACCTGCAGATATCTGCAGGAATGAGGGAAAAGATCTGCCGTTTCGGATTGCTCGGTGCGCTGGTCCTGCTGGGAACAGGTGCAAATGCCGCAGAATTCCGCGACTCTTCACGCCCTGGGACCGGGGACTACGATCAGGCCGAAGCCCTGCCCTATCTGCAATGCGTGCCCTATGCCCGAGAGGTCAGCGGCATCAAGATCTATGGCGATGCGCTGACGTGGTGGGATCAGGCCGAGGGTCGCTATGCCCGCGGTCACCGGCCAAAAGTGGGCGCGGTGATGAGCTTTGCACCTCATGGCCGGATGGAACTTGGCCACGTTGCCGCCGTCAGCCGGGTGATCGATTCGCGCACCGTGCTGCTGCGCCATGCCAACTGGTCGCCCATTGACGGACGGCGCGGGCAGATCGAGAACGACGTGCGCGCGGTGGACGTATCCGAGGCGAACGACTGGTCGGAAGTGCGCGTATGGTATGCCCCCATCGGCAACCTTGGCACCACCGCATGGCCGGTGAACGGGTTCATCTATCCGGACAAGGCAGGCACGAAGGAGCGGCTGACGCTGCTTTCCAGCGCCAGCAAGGCGAGGGCGACAGAATCCCCGCGCGCGACCATCGGGGCGGATTTCCTCAAGGGCATCAAACCCGAAGTGGCGGTGAGGACATCGCCTGTACGGCGCGAGCTGTCCTATCGGTATGAGGCGCCCAAGACGGCGGTTGCAAGGCCCGTGGCCAAAGCTTCGGGTGGGCTGGCGAACGATCCGATCGGGCGGATCATTGCCGCGAAAACGCGCTGACGTTCCGTAACAATGCCGAGGCCCCCGCCTGCGCGGGGGCGCCAGCTTGTTCGATCAGAGCGACTTGATGATGGCCGAGAAATCGAGGCCGGCGTTGCCCGCATCGGCGAAGGCCGAATAGAGCTCTTCGGCGCGCTGGCCCATCGGCACATCGGCCCCGGCATCCTTGGCAGCGGCCATGGCCAGCTTCAGATCCTTGAGCATCAGTGCGGTGGCAAAGCCGCCCTGATAGCCGTTGTCGGCCGGGCTTTGCGGGCCGACGCCGGGGACCGGGCAATACGAGGTCATTGACCAGCACTGACCCGAGGCCTTGGACGAGATATCGTAGAAGGTCTGGAGATCAAGCCCGAGCTTCTCGGCCATGGCGAAGGTTTCGCACGTGGCGACCATCGAGGCGCCGAGCAGCATATTGTTGCAGATCTTGGCCGCCTGCCCTGCGCCGCTGGCACCGGCATGGATCACGGCCTTGCCCATGGCGGCGAGGATCGGCTCGGCACGGGCGAAGGCTTCGTCGCTGCCGCCGACCATGAAGGTGAGCGTGCCGCCATTGGCAGCCGCGATGCCGCCCGAGACGGGGGCGTCGACCATGACATAGCCCGCAGCATCGGCTGCCGTGGCAACTTCGCGGGCAGTGGCGACGTCGATGGTCGAGCAATCGAGCAGCAGGGCCGAGGTCGGCGCGTGGCCGATCACGTCGGCGCTGTAGACCGACTTGACGATGGCGCCGTTGGGCAGCATCGAGACGACGGCATCTGCACCCTGCACGGCTTCCTTGACCGAGGTGTAGGTGGTGCAGCCGTTTTCCCTGGCGCGGGTCAGCGCCGGTTCGGCAAGGTCGAAGGCGTGGACGTCATGCCCCGCCTTGACGAGGTTCGCGGCCATGCCGCCGCCCATGTTGCCGAGGCCGATGAATGCGATTTTCATGGCCTTAACGCCCCTTCCATACGCCGGGGCGCTTTTCGATGAAGGCCTTCATGCCCTCGGCCTTGTCCTCGCTGGCGGTGAGGATCTGGAAGACGCGGCGTTCGAACAGCAGGCCCTGGTCGAGCGTGGTCTCGAACGCGGCGTTGACCATTTCCTTGTTGGCGACGGCGGCCATCGGCGGCATCGCGGCAATGGTCTCGGCGGTCTTGAGCGCGTCGGCGAGCAGGTCGGCCAGCGGCACCACGCGGGTTACAAGGCCCGAGCGCTCCGCCTCGGCGGCGTCCATCATGCGGCCGGTCAGGCACATGTCCATCGCCTTGGCCTTGCCCACGGCGCGGGTGAGGCGCTGCGATCCGCCCATGCCGGGGGCCACGCCGAGCTTGATCTCGGGCTGGCCAAACCTGGCGTTGTCCGAAGCAATGATGAAATCGGCCATCATCGCGAGTTCGCAACCGCCGCCGAGCGCGAAGCCGTTGACCGCCGCGATCCACGGCTTGCGCGTGGTCTTGACGAGGTGGCTGGTCCACTTCGAAAAGAAGTCCTCGTTGTAGAAATCGGCGGCGGGCTTTTCCGACATTTCCTTGATGTCGGCCCCGGCGGCAAAGGCCTTCTCGCCCGCGCCGGTGAGCACGGCGCAGCGCTGCGAGGCGTCGGCCTCGTAGGCAGCAAAGGCCTCGATCAGCTCAGCCAGAACCTGCGAGTTGAGCGCGTTCAGCGCCTGCGGGCGGTTGAGCGTGATGAGGGTGACAGCACCCTTCTGTTCGACGAGGATGGTTTCGTAAGTCATAGCGGTTTCCATTCGTCAGCAGCGCCCAGCGGCGCGAAAATCTGGTCGAGAAGATCGTCGGTGACGCCCTCTGCCGTGGCAGGCGACCACTTCGGGGCGTGGTCCTTATCGACGATCACGGCGCGCACGCCTTCGGCAAAATCCGGCAAAGTCAGCACGCGGGCACCGATGCGGTATTCCATCGCCATGTTGGCGGCGAAGTCGGGCAGGGTCAGGCTGGTGGCGAGCTGGCGCAGGGCGACCTTGCAGGTCTGCGGGCTCTTGGTGTGCAGCGTCTTTAGCGTTTCGGCCGCGAAGTCCGAACCGTCGGCTTCGAGCGCGGCGAGGATGTCCTCGTAGCGGTCCGAAGCAAACAGGCGGGCGATATCATCGGCATGAGCAGCGATCTTCGGCTCGGGCGGGACCGACGACAGTTCGCGCAGGATGGCCGGGATATTGTCGGGCTCTGCCGCGATGCGGGCCTTGGCCTGCGCAAGGTTGGCCGAGGGCAGATAATGCGTGGCAAGTCCTGCCCAGAGGCATTCCGCACCATCAAGGCGCGCGCCTGTCAGCGCAAGGTACTGGCCGAGACGGCCCTTGAGCCGCGACAGGAACCAACCGCCGCCCACGTCCGGGAACAGGCCGATACCGGTTTCGGGCATGGCCAGCTTGGTGTTCTCGGTAGCCACGCGATACGTGGCCGGGCCGGAAATCCCCACGCCGCCGCCCATGGTGATGCCGTCCATGAAGGCGACCACGGGCTTGCCATAGGTCATCAGCAGGTGGTTGAGCTGGTATTCGTCATGGAAGAACTTGCGGCCCGACGTGCCGCCGTCGTTCAGCGCCGAATTGCGCAGGAAGGCGATATCGCCGCCTGCGCAGAAGCCCCGCGACAGCTTGGGATCGCCATCGGCGGGAAGCTGATGGTCGATCATCACGACCGCCAAGCCATCGTCACCGCGCCAATCGAGGAGCGATGCAGTCATGGCGTGGACCATGTCGAGCGTCAGCGCATGGATCGCGCGCGGACGGTTGAGCGAGAGCACGCCAGCCGCGCCGCTGCGGGTGGCAAGAACTTCGTCGGTCACTTCAGCAGGTCCCTTCCCACGATCATGCGCATGACTTCGTTGGTGCCTTCGAGGATGCGGTGGACGCGAAGGTCTCGCCAGAACCGCTCGATCGGGTAATCGCGCAAGTAGCCGTAGCCGCCGAACATCTGCAGCGCGCGGTCGACGATCGACGAGCCGTTGTCGGTCGCCAGCTTCTTGGCCATGGCCGAGAAGCGCGTCTTGTCGGGTGCGCCGGAGGTCACCTTCGCGGCAGCCATGTAGAGCAGCGCGCGGGCGGATTCGAGGTCGGTCGCCATGTCGGCCAGCACGAACTGGGTGTTCTGGAACTCGGCGATGGCCTTGCCGAACTGCTTGCGATCCTTGACGTATCCGATTGCCTCATCAAGGCAGCGCTGTGCGCCGCCCAGCGAGCAGGCACCGATGTTGAGGCGGCCACCATCCAGCCCGGCCATCGCAAACTTGAAGCCATCGCCTTCGGCGCCGACCCGGTTCGCGACCGGCACGCGCACGTTGTCGAAGATCACCTGCGCGGTCGGCGAGGCATTCCAGCCGAGCTTGCGTTCGGGCGCACCGAAGCTGACGCCTTCCATGTCCTTGTCGATGACGAGGCAGGAGATGCCACGGGCGCCATCTTCGCCGGTGCGCACCATGGTGACGTAGATGTCGTTGACGCCGCCGCCCGAGATGAACTGCTTGGTGCCGTTGACAATGTAGTGGTCGCCATCGAGGCGGGCGGTGGTCTTGAGCGCGGCTGCATCCGATCCCGAACCGGGCTCGGTCAGGCAGTAGCTCGCCATCTTGTCCATGGTGACAAGATCGGGAAGGTAGCGCCCCTTGATCTCTTCACCGCCGAAGGTGTCGATCATCCATGCGGCCATGTTGTGGATCGAGATGAAGGCGCTGGTCGCGGGGCAGCCATAAGCCATGGCTTCCATGATCAGCGCAGCTTCAAGGCGGCCAAGGCCGATGCCGCCGGATTCCTCGCTGACGTAGATTGCGGCAAAGCCGAGTTCGGCGGCGGCCTTGATGGTTTCGCGCGGGAAGGTGTGGTCCTCGTCCCATTGCGCGGCGAACGGCGTGATGGCGTCGGCAGTGAAGCGGCGGGCCATGTCCTGGATGGCAATCTGATCTTCGGTCAGTGAGAACTGGTCGGTCATCTTCTTCCCGTCTTACCCTTTTGGCCGTCACGCAGAGTTAACCGCGCCCTTAAATTTGTCATGGGCGGCGGATATGGCCCACCACCCATGCTGTCCAGACCTATCCGCAGGAAATGCGGACGATCGTGTAGTTGTCGTCGTAGGAGACCGTCAGCCGGTCGGCGCGGTAGTCCATTGTCACGGCTGAACGCGGCGGCACCCAGCGCAGGGTGCGTGCGCCGCTGAGACGCATCAGCTCGGCACCGCTGGCAGCAGTGGCCTTGTGGCCGATGTGCGACTGGACTGCGTCGGCATTGCAGGTGCCTTCGGGCATGGCGGGAAGGTCCCCCCGTGGCGGCGTGCCTTGCGTGCAGGCCGAAAGACCGGCCAGAGCAGCGATGGCAATGATAGCAGGCTTCATCACGGCTCTCCTCACTTGCAACGGCTGTGGCGACGCGGGCCTTGCGGAGCGTCATCGCCGAACTCGGTCAAGACCAGCGTCTTGCCGCCGTCCTCCAGCTTGTAGCTGGCATCGCGCTGCCACTTCATGCCTTCGCCCTCGTAATCGAACACCGCGCGCAAGGTATTGCGATCGACATCCTTTACCGAAGCGATCTCTCCAACGGATTCATAGAATTTGACCGACCTCTCGCCGACAGTGATCGCCCCTTTGTCGTCACCGCGCGCAGGGTTGCAATCCGCCGCGTTGACGCCCCACTTGCCGCGCATTGCGACCGGGAAGACGCCGTCCGCTGCCGGTGCCGATGCCGCGGGCGAAACCGGTGGAACCATGGCCTCGCTCTCGCTGACTGTGGGCGCGAGGCTGGGCGTGGCCGACGCGCCCGGCTCGGGCGATGGGTCCGAGCAGGCGGCAAGCGCCAACGGTGCGGCAAGGAGAAGAAGAGCGGATTGCTTCATCGGGAATGCTCCGGTGTGGTTGATGGCATAACCAACGCGCACCGGAGCGATCCTTTCCATGAGCGGGCCTTTCCGCCTCAGCCCATCGTCGGAATGACGAAGGCGTTTCCACCATCGGGCGAGCCATCCGGCCAGCGCTGGGTGATGGTCTTGACCTTGGTCCAGAACTTCACGCCTTCCATGCCGTGCTGGTTGGTGTCGCCAAAGGCCGAACGCTTCCAGCCGCCGAAGGTGTGGTAGGCAACCGGCACCGGGATCGGCACGTTGATGCCGACCATGCCGACGTTGACACGGGCGGCAAATTCGCGCGCCGCGTGGCCGTTGCGGGTAAATATGGCGACGCCGTTGCCGTACTGGTGCTTCGAAGGCAGCGCGAGCGCTTCCTCGAAGTCCTTGGCTCGGACGATCTGCAGGACGGGGCCGAAGATCTCGTTGTGGTAGCTGTCCATGTCGGGCGTGACATGGTCGATCAGCGTCGGGCCGACGAAGAAGCCTTCCTCATGACCCTGCAGCGTGAAGCCGCGGCCGTCGACGACCAGTTCGCCACCTTCCTCGATGCACTTGCCGATCCAGCCTTCGACCTTTTCCTTGTGCGCCTGGGTCACGACAGGACCGTAGTGCGCTTCGGGATCGGTCGAGACGCCGACGCGCAGGGCCTCGATCGCGGGGATCAGCTTGGCGCGGAGCTTGTTGGCGGTTTCCTCGCCCACCGGCACCACGACGGGCAGCGCCATGCAGCGCTCGCCAGCCGAACCGAAGGCCGCGCCGCACAGGTCGTTGACGACCTGATCGAGGTCGGCGTCGGGCATGACGATGCCGTGGTTCTTGGCACCACCCATGGCCTGCACGCGCTTACCAGCGGCGACGCCACGGTTGTAGACGTAGTGGGCGATGTCCGACGAGCCGACGAAGCTGACCGCGCCGATGGCCGGGTGATCGAGGATCGCGTCGACCATTTCCTTGTCGCCATGGACGACCTGGCAGATGCCTTCGGGCAGGCCCGCTTCGATGAACAGTTCGGCAAGGCGAACCGGAACCGAGGGGTCACGCTCTGAAGGCTTGATGATGAAGGCGTTGCCCGTGGCAATGGCGATGGCCGACATCCACAGCGGGATCATGCCGGGGAAGTTGAACGGGGTGATGCCTGCGCCGATGCCGATCGGCTGGCGCATCGAATAGACGTCGATGCCGGGCCCGGCACCTTGCGTATATTCGCCCTTGAGAACGTGCGGGATGCCGCAGGCGAATTCGACCACTTCGAGACCGCGCTGGATATCGCCCTTCGAGTCGGCGATGACCTTGCCGTGCTCGGAGGAGAGCATGTGGGCGAGGCTGTCCATGTTCGCCTCGACCAGTTCCTTGAAGCGGAACATCACGCGGGCGCGGCGCTGCGGGTTGGTGGCGGCCCAGGCGGGCTGCGCCTTCAGGGCGGCCTGAACAGCGCGCTCGAGCGTTTCGGCGGTGCCGAGCGCGACTTCGGCCTGCACGCCGCCGTTGTTCGGATCGAAGATCGGGCTCTTGCGGGCGGGCGCGCCGCCGGGGCCGCCGACGATGAAGTGGTCTACGAGACGCATCAGGAATCCTCTTTCATCAAAACTTGCTGGCGTGATGCGCCGATGACTGATTGCAGGCAACAAGCGATTATGCGAGGTCTACCTGCAAATTTGCAGGTGACCGGATGCAGTCCAGCGACTGGAACGACTTTCAGGCCTTTCTCGCGGTAGCGCGTGCCGGACAGCTCGCGCGGGCGGCGGCAAACATGGGGGTGGACGCCACCACGATCGGGCGGCGATTGCGGCGGCTGGAAACGCGAGTCGGCGCCACGCTGTTCGAGCAGACGCGCGAGGGGCAGGTCCTGACCGAGGCGGGCGAGGCTATGCTGGCCGAGGTCGAGGCGATGGACCAGGCCGCCAGTCGCATCGCCGAACACGCCGCCAGTGGCGGGGGCGTTGCCGGAACCCTGCGGGTGAGCCTGTCCGAAGGGTTTGGCAGCTGGATTGTCGCTCCTGCCCTGCGCGGCTTTGTCGAGGCTAATCCGCGACTGATGGTGGATCTCGTCGCCTCGTCCGGATTTCTCAGCCCGTCCAAGCGCGAAGCGGACCTTGCCGTCACGCTGTCACGCCCGCGCGCAGGGCCGGTGATCGCGGGCAAGCTGTCGGACTACAGCCTGCGGCTCTATGCCACGCGGGGGTATCTTTCACAAAAGGGGCTGCCTGAAAAGCCCGCCGAGCTGGCGCAGGGGCACCGGCTGGTCGGCTACATTCCCGACCTGCTCTATGCACCGGAGCTGCGCTACCTGGCCGAGATCGAGCCGGACCTGACCGCCAACTTGCGCTCGTCCTCGATCATCGCGCAGCACCGCATGATCGCGGCGGGGGCGGGCATCGGCGTGCTGCCGTGCTTCATTGGCGATTCGGACAAGTGGCTGGTGCCGGTGCTGCCCGCCGCCCGCGTGACGCGATCGTTCTGGCTGGTGACGCACAAGGACACGCACAACCTGGCGCGCGTGCGGGCGTTCAAGGACTGGCTGACCGCGCTGGTGACGCGCGAACGCGGGCGGTTGCTACCGCGGTAGTGGTGCGGGCGTCCTTCGACAGGCTCAGGACGAGCGGTTCTTTTGCAAAAACGCGCTCATCCAGTCAAAGTAGCCCGCTCATCCTGAGCTTGTCGAAGGATGCCGTTGGGGTCTCAAACCTTCGCGACGGGCGCGTCTGGCCCAAGGTCTTCGTACCAGGCTTCCACCGGGCCGTTTAGCTTGATCGTCAGCGGGTTGCCCTTGCGGTCCATGGTCTTGCCCGCCTGCACGCGCACCCAGCCTTCGGAAATGCAGTATTCCTCGACGTTGTTGCGCACCACGCCCTTGAAGCGAATGCCGACGCCGCGACGCAGCTTGTCCGCATCGAAATAGGGGCTGCGCGGGTTGATCGCGAGGTGATCCGGCGGCACGTCGCTGCCGGTGGTTTCGGGCTGGTTGGTTTCGTCGCTCATGGAGCGCGCAAATATCTTGATTGCCCCACTTGTCAATCGAAGCGGAGCGTCGTAGAGGCCCGCCCCTGTCAAGCGGTCGAACACCGGCCATGCTCTGACGGGCGCGTAGCTCAGCGGTAGAGCACACCCTTCACACGGGTGGGGTCACAGGTTCAATCCCTGTCGCGCCCACCAGAAACGGCCCGCGAGAGATCGCGGGCTTTTCTGTATCTGGCGGAACCGCGCAATGCTCCGGTGGATTGGTCATTCTCCCCAAACGGAGAAAATTTCCATGCAAAACAAGGATGAACGCACGCCACCGCTCGAGCCCAAGAGCGACAACGCGAGCCTCAACAGCGAAGTCCACGCGACCACCAAGATCAATTCGAACGTGACGCCGGAGGACTATCCCGAGGAAGATCGCAAGATGCAGGCGATCTCATCGCAGGAACCGAGCGAGGGCGTCCGCAAGGACCAGGCACAGGACGCGACCCGACAATCACGTTCGAGCGAAGAGCCGAGCGAGGGCGAACGCGATGAATGAGCGGCGTTTGCGCGAAATCAAGGAAAGCCTAATATAAGGCGCCATCATGGGCTGGTTCACAAGGAGGACCAGACCCATGTTCAAGACCAATGTTGGCGGGATCGATCGTGTGCTTCGCATCGTGCTCGGTCTCGTGCTCATCGCGCTCGTCTTTGTCGGGCCGCAGACGCCGCTGGGCTGGATCGGGTTGGTTCCTTTGCTGACGGGGCTGCTGCGCACGTGCCCGCTCTATTCGCTGCTTGGCATGAATACCTGCCCCCGCACGTAAGAGCGCTGAGGGCGGGTTGCGCCGGGGGGCGCGAGGCGGCATAGCGCTGCGCCATGCACGATATCCGCCTGATCCGCGAAAACCCCGCCGCTTTCGACGCCGCCCTCGCCCGCCGGGGCGTGGAGCCTGCGGCGCAATCCATCCTCGCGCTCGATGCGCGCCGTCGCGAGATCGCGACGCGGATGCAGGAGGTTCAGGCCCGCCGCAATGAAGCGTCGAAAGCCATCGGCGCAGCCATGGGCAAGGGCGACAAGGATACGGCCGAAGCGCTAAAGGTCGAGGTTGCCGCGCTCAAGGTTGAACTGCCTGCGCTGGAAGAGGAAGAGCGGACGCTGACGGCGCAGCAGAATGCCGCGCTCGCCGCCTATCCCAATGCCCCTGCATCCGATGTGCCGGAAGGCGCCGACGAGAGCGAGAATGCCGAATTGCTGCGCTGGGGCACGCCGCGCGAGTTCAGTTTTCCGCCGAAGGAACACGCCGACCTTGGCCCGGCGCTCGGCCTTGATTTCGAGACTGGCGCGCTGATCTCGGGGGCACGGTTCACCTTCCTCAAGGGCGGGATGGCGCGGCTGCACCGGGCGCTGGCGCAGTTCATGCTTGATCGCCAGACCGGCGAGAACGGCTATCTGGAGTGCATTCCGCCGCTGCTGGTCAAGGACGAGGCAGTTTTCGGCACGGGGCAATTGCCCAAGTTCTCGGAAGACCTGTTCAAGACGACCGACGGTCGCTGGATGATCCCCACCGCCGAGGTCAGCCTGACCAATGCGGTGCAAGGGGAGATCCTGAGCGAAGGGCAGCTTCCGCTGCGCATGACTGCGCTGACGCCCTGCTTCCGTTCGGAGGCGGGCGCGGCGGGGCGCGATACGCGCGGGTTCATCCGCCAGCACCAGTTCGAAAAGGTTGAGCTGGTCTCGATCACGCGGCCCGAAGATTCGGAAGCGGAGCATGAGCGGATGACCGGCTGTGCCGAGGGCGTGCTGCAGGCGCTGGGCCTGCCCTATCGCAAGGTGCTGCTGTGCACCGGGGACATGGGCTTCACCGCCCGGAAGACCTATGACCTCGAAGTGTGGTTGCCGGGCCAGGGAGCCTATCGCGAGATCTCCTCGTGTTCCAACTGCGGTGACTTCCAGGCGCGGCGCATGAACGCGCGCTATCGCCCGGAAGGCGCGAAAGGCACCGAGTTCGTTCATACTCTCAATGGTTCGGGCCTTGCCGTGGGCCGTACGCTGGTGGCAGTCTTGGAAAACTACCAGCGGGAGGACGGATCGGTGGACGTGCCAGAAGTGCTGCACCCCTACATGGGCGGACTGACCCGCCTCGTGCCGCTGGCGTGATCCGCGCGCTGGCGGCAGGCCTGGCACTGCTGGCAGCGGCACCGGCTGTTGCGCAAGGCGCGCGACCGCCGATCGTGGCCTGGACCTATACCGTGCAGGCGGGCGATACCTTCTCGGACATCGCGCGGCGCTGGGGCGTGGACATGGCAGCGCTGGGCGAGGCGAACGGCATTCCCAGTCCTTACGTCATCCGCATCGGACAGGTGCTGAAGCGACCAGATCCGAAAAGCACGCCGAAGCCATCAGCCAGGCCGGCACCTGCAATTCCGGCGCAGGCTCCAGCCGGTCAAACCCCGAAGGCCGTGCCCCGCCCTGCCCCCACGTTGCGCCCCGCCCCGCCCCCTCGCGCGCCATTGGCCCCGCGTGAATCCGACGCGCCGAAGATCGGCTGGCCCACGGAAGGCGCCGTTGTCAGTCATTTCCGCGAAAAGGTGGCAGGCATTCCCTCGAACGGAATAGACCTGATTGCCCACCCCGGACAGAAGGTGCGAGCGGCGGCGGCAGGCATCGTGCTTTACGCCGGCAAGGAACCCGAACGCTTCGGGCAGCTGATCCTGATCGATCACGGCGGCGGCTTCGTCACCGCCTATGCCTATCTCGGCATGATGACGGTGAAGGAAGGGCAGACGGTGACCAAGGGCGAGCGCATCGCGCTGGTCGGGCAGAGCGGCGAGGCACAGCGGCCGACGGTCCATTTCGAGCTGCGCCGCAACAACGTGCCGCGCGATCCGGAACTCTACCTGCCGCCGCGGTTGTAACGCCCATGGACCTCCACCTTCTCCGCCCGGGAAAGCGCAAACCGGTGAACGTGCTGCGGCGAACGCTGAAGGTTTCGGTCTGGGCGGACCTCGGGCTGCGGCTGGGCGCCGCATTCGCCTTGGTGGCTATCGTGGTGGCGGTCCACTGGATCGACCGGTCGGGGCTGAAGGACAGCCATGACGGGTCTATCAGTTTCCTCGACGTGGTCTATTTCACGATGATCTCGATCACGACGACCGGCTTTGGCGACATCGCCCCCGTGAGCGATCGTTCGCGGTTGATCGAGGCGGTCATCGTCACGCCGATCCGGGTGGCGGTGATCTTCATCTTCGTGGGCACGGCCTACAATTTCATCATTAAGCGCACCTGGGAGCGGTTTCGCATGGCGCAGATCCAGAAGAACCTGACCGACCATATCGTGGTGCTGGGCTTTGGCGTTTCGGGGGCAGAAGCCGTGGCCGAACTGGTCGCGCGGGGCACCGATCCGGGCTGCATCGTGGTGATCGATCCCTCGGAAAGCGCGCTGGCGGCCGCGGCCAACATCGGTTGCAATGTCATGGCTGGCGATGCCACGCGCGATGCAACGCTGGTCGACGTGCGGATCGACCGGGCCTGCGCCATCCTGGTTTCAGCCGGGCGTGACGATACCTCGATCCTCATCACCCTTACCGCGCGGCATCTGGCGCCCGGCGTGCCGATCAGCACCGTGGTGCGCGCGGCCGACAACGAGGACCTGGCCCGGCAGGCTGGCGCCAGCACGGTCATCAACCCGGTGCGCTTTACCGGGCTGCTGATGGCCGGGTCCGCCCATGGCAAGCACGTCGCCGAATACCTGACCGATCTCGCCTCGGTCGAAGGCCGGGTGCAGCTCGTGGAGCGCAAGGTGAGGCCCGAGGAAGTCGGTCGTCCGCTGGCGGCACTGGTCAGCGGCGGGCGGGGATTGAGGATCTATCGGCGCGGAACGGCAATCGGCTTCTGGGAAGCCGCCGCCGATCGGCTTGAGGAAGGTGACGAGATCGTCGAGATCGCGCCTACCCCTGCTATTGCCCCATGAGCATGAACGCGAGGCCCATCGAGAGATAGGCGGCGAGCCAGAATCCGCCGTCAATCAGGGCCAGCCGGGTGCTGATGCGCTGTTGGCTGTAGCTGATCCACAGCGATGGAACGACGAAGGCGATGGCGAGGCCGCCTGACATCATGAAGTAGAGCCACCACTTCAGGTCGAGCGTAGCCGCTCCGACGCGGGCGAACATGTGGCCCATCATGCTGGCGGAAATGAACAGCAGGGCAGCGGTGATCGCGGCGGTACGGGCAGGCGAGCGGCGGATGCCGAGCTTGCCGGGGCCAACCTCCTCCAGCCGGGCACGGCCGAACAGCGGGCCATACCAAAGGGCTGACGCACCAAGCGCAAAAAGCGTTGCAACAACGACGGCTATCCAGTTGACCGGGCCCATCTTTTCCTTCTTTGCCAAGCCCCCGTTGCGACCAACTGCTACGCCTGACAAACGCGGATGGCAACGCCAAGCGGGGCAATGGTGACGTGGCGTGCTTTTTAGCCTATGGGCCGCGCCACGATGGCAAGCCAGATTCCCCCTCTCGAAATTCCCGAAGCCCCCAAGGTCGGCATGGTCAGCCTTGGCTGTCCCAAGGCGCTGGTCGATTCCGAGCGCATTCTCACGCGCCTGCGCGCCGACGGCTATGCGATGAGCGCCGATTATGCGGGCGCGGACGTGGTGCTGGTCAACACCTGCGGCTTCCTCGATTCCGCCAAGGAAGAGAGCCTTTCCGCAATCGGCGAGGCCATTGCCGAGAACGGCCGGGTGATCGTGACCGGATGCATGGGCAACGAGGCCGACGTGATCCGCGCCAAGTTTCCGCAGGTGCTGGCGGTGACGGGTGCGCACCAGTACGAGGCGGTAGTCGAAGCGGTGCACGAAGCCGCCCCGCCGAGCATGGGCCCGTACATCGACCTTATCCCGCAGGCCGAACCAGGCGACGTGAAACTGACGCCGCGCCACTATGGCTATCTCAAGATTTCCGAGGGCTGCAACCATGCCTGCGCGTTCTGCATCATTCCAAGCTTGCGCGGAAAGCTCGCCAGCCGCCGCATCGACGCGGTGCTGCGCGAGGCCGAAAAGCTGGTGGCAGCGGGCACCAAAGAACTGCTGGTGATCAGCCAGGACACCTCGGCCTATGGCGTGGACGTGCGGCATGAAGAGCGCATGTGGAAGGGCGAGCCGGTTCGCACGCACATGACCGACCTCGCCCGTGAACTGGGCAAGCTGCGCACGCCGGAAGGCGAAACGCCGTGGGTGCGGCTGCACTACGTCTATCCCTACCCCCACGTCGATGCGGTGATCCCGCTGATGGCGGAAGGGCTGGTGACGCCCTATCTCGACATCCCGTTCCAGCACGCCAGCCCCAACGTGCTGCGCAGCATGAAGCGTCCGGCCAACGAGGCCAAGGTGCTCGACCGCATCAAGGCTTGGCGGGAAATCTGCCCGGAAATCGCCATCCGCTCGAGCTTCGTCGTCGGCTTCCCCGGCGAGACCGAAGCCGACTTCGAGTACCTGCTGGAGTGGCTGGAAGAAGCGCAGCTTGATCGCGTGGGCGGCTTCCGGTTTGAGCCGGTGGCCGGTGCGGCTGCGAACGACCTGCCGAACCCGGTGCCCGAGGAGATCAAGGAAGAGCGCTATCGGCGGCTTATGGAAACCACCGAGCGCATCAGCGCTGCCAAGCTGGCAGCCAAGATCGGCAGGACGATCAAGGTTATCGTCGATGAAGTGGGCGAGCCTGACGAAGATGGCGACATCGGCGCGACCGCACGATCACAGGCCGATGCGCCCGAGATCGACGGTGCGGTCTATCTGCGCAACGTGCCAGCCACGCTCAAGGCGGGCGATTTTGCGCAGGTGCTGGTCGAGGATGCCGACGCCCACGACCTCTACGGTGTGATCGTGGAATAGGATCAGGCCGCTTCCTTGCAGGCAGCGGCCAGCAGGCTTTCGCGCAGGGCGCCGATATCCGGCAGATCGAGGTCGGCAAGGTCGGCGATGCCTTCGATGGCATCGTCGCCGTAGCAATGGGCAAGTGCGATCGTCTCGCCCTTGAGCCGCTTGGCCAGAGGCAGGGACCAGAAGGTGCGGACGACCGGGAGCGCGGTGTCGGCAGGGTCCTCGTCGACCACCATGGCCAGGCGCTGTGACCGCAGGCGCACGAAGGAACCGATCGGGTAGACACCGACGGTTTCGACGAAGCGTTCGAGGATGCCGGGATCGAACGTGCTTGGCTGTTCGCGCAGCCTGCGGATAGCGTCGGCCGGATCAAGCTGCTCGGCACCCGAAATCAGCGTGTCATAGGTATCGCAGATTGCGGCCATGCGGCTGAGGGCTTCGATTGCCGCGCCGCTCAGACCTTGCGGATAGCCGCTGCCGTCGAGCCTTTCGTGATGGTGCAGGATCACCCGCAGCACCGGCTCGGGAATGTCGCCTGCCGCCTTGAGGAAGGTGTAACCAAGCACGACGTGCTGTTCGCGTAGGTCGGGGCGAAGCAGCGAATAGTCCCCGCCGACCGACGCGAGGTCGACCGGGAGTTGCCCTACGCCAACGTCCATCAGCAGGCCTGCCATGCCCGCGTCGCGGATGTCGACGGGCGAGAATTTCATATGGCGGGCCAGCGCGATCATCAGGGCGCTGACGGCAAGCGAATGGCGATAGACCGGCTCGTTGTCGTTCTGGCAGCGCAGCAGGCCGTTGAAGGCGTAGAGGTTGCGCTGGACCGAGGCATAGACGGCATCGAGCACGGGTTCGATATCGTGCACCTTGATCGCCTTGCCCAGCCTGACCTCGATGAAGGCCTTGCTCACCACGCGCAGGGCATCGCCGGCAGCACGCTTGGCCCGCCCGAATTCACGCGCCATGGGCATGGCTGCAGGTGCCCGACCGAAACCAGGCCCGGGCCGCTGGGGCACGGGTTCGATGGCAGGGCGCATGGACTTGGCGGTCATGCCGGCGTTACGCGGGCCCGAGACGATATGCGGTGCTGCAACAGGTTCGTCCGCCACGGCCTTGCCGCGGGTCGTATCGATGATCACGCCGTCCACGTCACTCTCGCGCAGGCGTTCGAGCATGTCGGGATCATCGAGCAGGAACTTCCGCTTCCAGAAGGGATGGCTGAACCAGCTTCCTTCCAGCTTGTGGATGAACATGCCGAGTTGGACTTCGTCCGTGGATATGCGCTTGAGCATGGCCCGCCTGCTTGAATGACGGGCACTAACCTAGGTTATAGCGGGTGTGCCTTTTCCAGCCGGAAAACTCCGTGGAAATGCGTAAGGCCTGCGCTCCTTCCGTTAGCCATGGCGGCCAAGGGAAGGAGCGAGTCTGATCGTGTTACTGGTTGGGGTCCTGCACCTTGAACGGATCGGTGGCGTCGGGCTTTGTCAGCAAGGGCGAGCGGGGCAATTCCTTGTCGCTCATTGCGGCCTGCAACAGCATGCCGGCCAGGATCACCGAGGCCTGGCGCATGTCATCGGCGCGCATGTGATCGAGCGTGTCGACGCTCGAGTGGTGGACGCGGCTGTCGTAGTCGAGCGGGTCCTGGATGAACTGGTAGCCGGGCAGGCCGATCGCCTGAAGATAGACGTGATCGGTGCCGCCAGTCTTGCTCATCACCACCTTGTCCGCGCCGAGCGAATTGAAGGGCGCCAGCCATTCGCGCAGGATCGGCGCGGCAGCCACATTGCCTTCGGCATAGATGCCGCGGAACTTGCCCGAGCCGTTGTCCATGTTGAAATAGGCCTTGAGATCGGCATAGCCGGCCTTGGGCGTGATCGGATAGGCGTTGCGCCATGCCGAATAGCTGTCGATCCCCTTGAGCGTGGGATCCACCGGCCGCGTCGCCAGGTGCCGCTCGATATAGGCCTTGGACCCGAGCAGCCCCTGCTCTTCCCCGCTCCACAATGCGAAGCGGATGGTGCGCTTCGGCCGGACACCCATCCTGGAAAGGAGGCGCGCGGCTTCGATCACGGCAACACTGCCCGCACCGTTGTCGGAAGCGCCATCGCCAGCGATCCAGCTGTCGAAGTGGGCACCGGCCATGACGTAACCTGCCTTGGGATCGGTGCCGGGAATTTCGGCGATGACGTTGTCGGCCATGAGGTCCTTGTCATCGAAGCTGGCGTCGATCGACAGGGAGAGCTGCGGGGCAGCGCCAGTCTTCTCAAGGCGGACGAGGCGGCGGTAGTCTTCCTGCGCCATGTCCATCGCCGGCACAGCGAGCGTTTCGCCGGGGATGAAATCATAGCCTTCGCCGTGGACCAGCTTGCCGTCGCGGTAGGTCATCTTGACCATCGCCAGCGCGCCTTCGGCCTTGAGGAATTCGGAAAGCTTGCGGGCAAAGCCGCGACGCGCGACCTGCATGGCCAGCCCTTCGGGATCGTGGCGCGGGAGGCTGTACTTGTCGAGCTTGCCGATATCCTCGCCCGAGAGGCGTTCGAACATCGGATCCTTGGATTCGCTGCTCTCGCCCGGCAGGCTGACGAGGACGATCTTGCCGGCGAGCTTGCCCTTCCAGGCTTCGAAATTCTCCACCTTGCTCATCGGCGCGACCACGACCGGAGCGGTGATCGTGCCATTCGTGGCGGGCGACCACGCTACCGGCAGAACAGTGAGCGGCAGGCTGCGCGGGCTGGTCATCGTGGCGGAATAGGACTTGAGGTTCCAGCCAAGACCGAACTCGAACGGTTCGCGGTGAATGTTCTTGAGGCCGTAGGACGCGAACTTTGCCGCAGCCCAGTCTTCGGCCTTGCGGTGGTTTTCCGAGTTTGTGAGGCGCGGGCCGATCCGGTCCATCAGTTCCGAGGCGGTTTCCATCGCGTCGGAGCGGTTAAGGCCTTCGTCAAGCAATTGGGCGATCAGCCTGTCCTCGGCAGGTCCGGCAAAGACAGGAGCAGCGGTGGCGCAAAGCGCAATGGCGGCGACGCCGGTGGCGACGCGCGAGCGGACGGTCATGTCTGGAAGGCTCCCTGAGCAAGTTTCTATCGCAACCAGTCTTGCCGCTGGAGCCGCGATTGCCAAGTGCCTTTTTTTATACCGGCCTGAGCAGCCAGTGGCTGACGCCCCATTCCCTGCCGCCGCGATGACCGAACAATCCTGCGGTGGCGAGGTAGAACAGGCGCCACCGACGCATCCACAATGGCGTATCGCCGCCATAGACCTGACGTAGCACCGGCTCGATCTCGGCCGCCTTGGCATCGAACAGCGCAAGCCAGTGGCGCGCGGTCTTTTCGTAGTGCGTGCCATCCCACCACCATTCCCGCTCGAGCGCGAACAGATCGTCGAACTGGCCGATGAGCGCGTGGCTGGGCATAATGCCGCCGGTGAAGAAATACTGCGCGATCCAGCTGGACTTGTCGGCGGTGTCGAAGCGGTAGGGATACTGGCGATGGCTGAAGACGTGAAGGAACAGGCGACCATCGGGCCGGAGCCATGTCTTCACCCGGGCAAGCAGTTCGCGCCAGTTGGCCATGTGTTCGAACATCTCGACCGAGACGACGCGATCAAACTGCCCTTCCGGCGCAAAGGCATTCATGTCGGCAGTCAGCACGGTGAGGTTGCTGAGACCGCGCGCTTCGGCTTTTGCGCGGATATGTTCGCCCTGTGGCCGAGAATTCGAGACGGCGGTGATGCGAGCGTTGGGAAAGCGCGCGGCCATGGTGAGGCTGAGCGAACCCCAGCCGCAGCCGAGTTCGAGGATGTGCTGGCCATCTTCGAGCGCGGCATGTTCCATGGTGGCGGAAAGGGCCGCAAGTTCGGCCTGTTCGAGCGTCTCGTTGCCGGTGGGATAGAGACAGCAGGAATACTTGGCGTTCGGCCCAAGGCTCAATTCAAAAAAGCGCGGCGGCAGTTCATAGTGCTGTTCGTTGGCGGCTTCGGTGTGTTCGGCAACGGGCCGCTGCGCCATCCACGCGGCGAAACGCGCATCGTCGGGCCGATCGCGATGGACCGCGCGGCGGCGCTTTTCGCACATGAAGGACACACCGGCGCGGGTCAGCGCATCGGGCAGCGGGGCGCGCTCTACGAGCGAGATCAGCGGGGCAAGGAGGCTCACGAAGAGCAACTAGCCACCGGGGTGTGACTTGTGTCAACCTGTCACCACGGGAACGGTCTATAACGGGAAACGGACGGGTAAGGTCGCGGCGGTTCGTATCGCGGTGCCTATGGGGGTCATGGTGTGATAACAGAGGGTAGTGCGCCGGGGGGCGCGCTCGATATTGCCGTGGTGGGGAGCGGGATCTCCGGCCTTTCGGCTGCGTGGCTGCTATCGCGGCGGCACCGCGTGACGCTGTTCGAGGCAGCGGACCGGCTGGGCGGGCACAGCAACACGGTCGAGGCCGATGGCGTGCCGGTGGACACCGGGTTCATCGTCTACAACGAACGGACCTATCCCAACCTGACCGCGCTGTTTGCCCATCTTGGCGTGCCGACGCGCGAGACGGTGATGAGCTTTGCCGTGACGCTGGACCAGGGTCGGCTGGAATACTCGGGCGACTTGCGGGGGCTGTTCGCGCAGCGGCGGAACCTCGTGTCTCCGCGCTTCTGGTCGATGCTGCGCGACCTGGTGCGGTTCTACAAGGCGGCGCCGCGCGATCTGCCGGAGATGGGCGAGCTGGGGCTTGGCGCCTATCTTGACGGGCTGGGCTGTGGGCCGGCGTTCCGCGACGATCATCTCTATCCGATGGCAGCGGCGATCTGGTCCACCCCGGTGCACGATATCCCGCATCATCCAGCAGCGGCCTTCGTGCGCTTCTTCGAGAACCACGGGCTGTTGCAGTTCCGCGAGCGCCCCCGCTGGCGCACGGTGAATGGTGGGAGCCGCGAATACGTGAAGCGGATCAGCGCGCCGTTCATCAAGGGGGTGCGGCTGTCCTCGCCGGTGCGGCAGGTGCGGCGCCTGCCCAATGGCGTCGAGGTTGACACCGGGCGCGGTTGGGAGCGGTTCGATCACGTGGTGATGGCATCGCACGCGGATCAGTCGCTGGCGATGCTGGGCGATGCCGATGCCGAGGAGCGCCGTCTGCTTGGCGCCTTTCCCTATCGCCATAACGAGGCCGTGCTCCATTCCGATCCGCGCCTGATGCCGCGGCGGCGCAAGGTGTGGTCAGCGTGGAACTATGCGGCGCAGCGGGGCGCGGAACAGCACCAGCTTTCAGTGACATACTGGATGAACCGCCTGCAGCATCTGCCGACCGACAAGGACCTGTTCGTCACGCTCAATCCGCTCGTCGAGCCGGACCCGGCACTGGTGATCCGGCGCGAAGCCTATGATCACCCTGTGTTCGACGTGGCCGCCGGCCTTGCGCAGAAGGATTTGTGGTCCTTGCAGGGTCGGCGGCGGACCTGGTTCTGCGGAGCGTGGTTCGGGGCAGGTTTCCACGAGGACGGGCTGCAATCGGGGCTGGCCGTGGCCGAGCAGCTGGGCGGGGTGCGCCGACCGTGGAACGTGGCGGAGGAATCCGGGCGCATCCATGTGACGCACCAGGCGCGCGTGCCGGAAATGGCGTGATGGACGACGGCGCTCTGTACCTTGGGCATGTCCTGCATCGGCGATTGCGGCCCTGCATCCACGTACTGCGCTATCGCGTGCTGCACATGGCGCTCGACATCGACCGGATCGACGACCTCGCGACGCGGCTCAGACTGTTTTCGCGCGGGACGTTCAACCTGTTTTCCTTCCACGACCGCGATATCGGCGACGGCGGGGCGCTGCGTCCACATGCGGAACGTTTGCTGCGCGAGGCCGGGATCGAACCGGACGGCGGCCGCATCGTGCTGCTGACGATGCCGCGCATTCTGGGATATGCGTTCAATCCGTTGAGCACCTGGTTCTGCCATGGTGCCGACGGGGCGTTGCGGGCAGTGATCTACGAGGTTTCGAACACCTTCGGCGAACGGCACAATTATGTGATCGCAGCGCGGCCCGGGGCAACGATCCTGCACCAGAGCGCGGCCAAGCGCTTCCACGTCTCCCCCTTCCTGCCGATGGATCTGGAATATGCCTTCTGCGTCGCTCCGCCGGGCGATCGTCTGACGATCGGTATCACCGTGGCCGACAGCAAAGGCCCGATCCTGGCGGCAGTCCACTCTGCGCGACGTGCAGAACTGACCGATGCGGCACTCCTGCGAGCAGCGCTGGGCTACCCTCTGGCAACTCTCAAGGTCACTTCAGGTATTCATTGGGAGGCGCTCAAGCTGTGGCTCAAGCGCGTGCCCCTGTTCCGCAAGCCTCCGCCGCCCGCGACAGCGATGACGGTGGGGCGATAGCGCCCCGAGCAGATCAGAACAGGCGCGTGAGCAGGTAGAAGGCGGCGCTGACGGTGGCGCTGGCCGGGATCGTGATGAACCAGGCCATGACCACGCGCTGCGCGACGCCCCAGCGCACTGCGCTGGCACGGCGGGCAGCGCCGGTGCCGATGACGCTGCCGGTGATCGCATGGGTCGTCGAGACCGGAATGCCGAGCGCGCTCGCCCCGAACACGACGATCGACCCTGCCGAAGAGGCGCAGAAACCGGTGTGATGATTGAGACGGGTGATCTTGGTGCCCATCGTCTTGATGATCTTCCAGCCGCCCGACATCGTGCCGAGCGAGATGGCAGCGTAGCACGACAGCACGACCCATTCGGGAATGTGGAATTCACCCTTCAGGTAGCCGGTCGAGTAGAGCAGCACGGTAATGATGCCCATGGTCTTCTGCGCATCGTTGCCGCCATGGCTGATCGAATAGGCCGCCGAGGACAGCAGGTGCAGGCCCTTGAACACGCCTTCGGCGCGGCGCGGCTGGAAACCCTTGAACAGCCAGCTGGTGATGAGCACGAAGAACATGGCCAGCGCCATGCCGATCATCGGCGACATGAAGATGGCGACGAACGTCTCGATCGTCTTCTTGGATTCGATCGCATCAAACCCGCCGTGGATCACGCCCGCGCCCAGCAGCCCGCCGATCAGGGCATGGCTGGACGAGGAGGGAATGCCCTTGATCCAGGTGACGATGTTCCAGAACATCGCCCCGACCAGTGCGCCGAACACGACGGCAGGGGTCACGATATCCTTGTCGATGATGCCCTTGCCGATGGTATCGGCAACATGGAGACCGACCAGCCAGTAAGCCCCGAAGTTCCCGGCGGCAGCAAAGATCACCGCCGCCACGGGCGAGAGCAGGCGCGTCGAGACGACGGTGGCGATGGAATTGGCCGCATCGTGCAGGCCGTTGAGAAAGTCGAAGGCCAGCGCCAGCGCAATCAGGCCGACCAGCAGCGGAAAGGCGAGCTCGTGCATCGGATCAGCTCCTGTCCCGCGCCGTCAGGCGTGGTCGATGACCAGCGCGTCGATCTCGTTCGCGACGTCCTCGAAGGCGTCGGCGATCTTTTCGAGGTGCTTGAATATCTCGCGCGAGACGATGAACGCGATGTGATCGCCATCGGCGCGATGGCGTTCGAAGTTGGCCTTGAGGCCCGCCTGGTGAATCAGGTCGACCTCGCCCTCAAGCTTGACGATGCGTTCGGTCAGCGCGTGAAGACGCCCGCCGTTGCGCTCGATGTCGCGGAGCAGCGGCATGGCTTCGGCAATGAGGCCGACGGCTTCGACGATCTTGTCGGCCATGGCCTGCATCTCGGCCTCGAAGCCGACGACTTCATAAAGCTCGATGGCGGAAGCTGCGGCCTGCATCTCGTCGATGGTGTCATCCATCGCGCCGATCAGCGAAGTGATGGCCCCGCGATCAAACGGCGTCAGGAAGGTGCGGCGCACAGTGAACAGCACTTCGCGGATGACGTCGTCGGCAGCGTGTTCGCGATCGCGGATCCGGCCGACCCACTGCGCCGCATCGCCTTGGGCGCGCGTCAACCTGGCGAGCGCATCAGCCGCATCGACACAGGCGGCCGCATGGCGTTCGAACATGCCGAAGAAATCGCCCGACTTGGGCAGGAGACGCTGGAACCAGCCGAACATCGATAAGCTTCCCGAATTGCCGCACGCACCAGGGGAAACGACTCGTCTCCTCCTGTGCGCGCACTAGGGCAGTCATAGTGCGGTAACAATCCGAAAGCGCGCGATTGTCCACACGATCAGAGCCAGCCGATCCGCCTGAAGCGCAACCACAGGCCCCCGCAGACGGTGATGATGACCCCCCAA
Source organism: Novosphingobium sp. GW835-FHT14H07 (assembly GCF_058793515.1). NCBI lineage: Bacteria > Pseudomonadati > Pseudomonadota > Alphaproteobacteria > Sphingomonadales > Sphingomonadaceae > Novosphingobium > Novosphingobium sp. GW835-FHT14H07. Next base: position 55,710 of record NZ_JBXAFX010000013.1, on the reverse strand, counting down.
ACCGCAAAGTAGCCATAATGCCACTTCAGCTCGGGCAGGTATTCGAAGTTCATGCCATAGATGCCGGCAATGGCGGTGGGCACGGCGAGGATGGCGGCCCAGGCAGCTAGCTGACGGGTCATCTCTCCCTGCCGGTGCTGTTCAAGCAGGCTGGCGGTTTCGACAATCGCCGCGAGCGTTTCCTTGAGCCCGCGCATCCGCGCCATCGCCCGGCGGACATGATCCAGCACGTCGCGGAACCAGATCCGCGCAGTGGGATCGATGCAGGGAAGATCAGCCACGACCAGGCGTTCGCAAACCTCCTCCATCGGACCGATCACCCTTTCGAAACGACGCAGCTGGCGGCGCAGACGAAAGATGCGGCGGATGACGGACTGCTCCGGAAACACGTCGATGGCCGCCTCTTCCATCTCCTGCGCGATCTCCTCGAGGCGTTCGAGCAGCGGCAGGTAGCCATCGACGATGAAATCGAGCACGGCATGGAGAATGTAATCCGGTCCTTCAGAAAGCCTGTCGCCTTGTGCCTCGATCTCGGCCCGCAGGGACAGGTGGGGCCGCGTGCTGCCGAAGCGCACGGTGATGAGGAAATGGGGGCCGACGAAGAATGCTGTCTGGCCATAGCCGATCTCCTCGCCCTCCCTCAGCTCGGCGGTGCGGGCGACGACGAACAGCGTCCGGCCATAGACCTCGACCTTGGGCAGCTGGCGGGGATTGAGGGCATCCTCCACGGCCAACGAGTGCAGGCCATACTGGCGGCGCACGAGATCCATCTCGGCCACGTCAGGCTCGCACAGGCCGATCCAGTCAAAGGTGTGGGGCGCAAGGTCGGGTACGCACTCGCCGGTCAGTGCAAGGGCTTCATCGTGAGCGGTGCCATTGCTGTAGCGGCGGGCGGCGATAACGGTCATGTCGACATGAGTGGCAAAGTCGGGCGCCACTGGCAATCGCGCGCAAGTGTGCTAACATCGCTGTAAATAGAAGCGATGGAGAGAGACAGTGGGTGCAGAGCAGTCCACCTTTACGGCCAGCAAGCCGGATACTGACGTGCTGATCGTCGGGGCCGGAATCTCCGGTATCGGCATGGCAGCACACATGAAAATGCTCTGCCCCGACCGCTCGTTCGCCATAGTCGAGCGCCGGTCACAGATCGGAGGCACCTGGGACCTGTTCCGCTATCCCGGCGTGCGTTCCGATTCGGACATGCACACGCTGGGCTTCGTGTTCGAACCCTGGAAGCACGAGAAGTCGATTGCCGACGGGCCTTCCATCCTCGACTACCTCAACCGGATTGCCGACGAACGCGACATCCGCCGCCATATCCGCTTCGACAGCAAGGTGGTCAGCGCCGATTTTGACAGTGCCGCCGGTTATTGGGTGGTGACCCTTGAAGGCAAGGATGGGCAGCGCAGCCGGGTGACGGCGGGCTGGCTCTATCTCGGATCCGGCTATTACGATTACGACAAGCCTTACGAAGCACATTTCGACGGGCGCGAGGACTTCAAGGGTGAGATCGTCCACCCGCAGTTCTGGCCGGAGAACCTCGATTACACGGGCAAGCAGGTTGTAGTCATCGGATCGGGCGCGACCGCAGTGACGATCGTGCCGTCGATGGCCGACAAGGCCGCGCACGTCACGATGCTGCAACGCACGCCGACGTGGTACGTCACCCGGCCGGCCAAGGACGCGATCGCCAACTTCCTGCGCAAGTTCCTGCCGGAGGAGACCGCGTACCGGATCACCCGCTTCAAGAACGTCAAGCTGCAGAACCTGTTTTTCAAGCGGGCACGCACCCGGCCGGACAAGGTCGCCGCGTTCCTGACCAAGCGGCTGAAGTCCCTTCTGGGCGACAAATACGACGAAAAAGCCTTCACGCCGCCGTACAATCCGTGGGAGCAGCGACTGTGCCTGGTGCCCGACGCCGACCTGTTCGAGGCCATCAAGGCGGGCAAGGCCAGCGTCGTGACCGACCGGATCGAGCGCTTCGATGCGACCGGCATCCAGCTGCAATCCGGCAAGCATCTCGATGCCGACGTGATCGTGACAGCCACCGGCCTGAAGATGGTAATGGCCGGCAAGATCGCGATCAGCGTGGACGGCCTGCCGGTCGATTTCGCCGACCGCTATTACTACAAGGGCGCGATGTTCTCGAACGTGCCGAACCTAGCGGCGGTCTTTGGCTATCTCAACGCCTCGTGGACGCTGCGGGCCGACATCAACGCGCGCTACATCTGTGACGTGCTCAACACGATGAAATCGCGCGGGATGGAAGTGGCCGTTCCGAAACTGGCGCCCAACCACCATCTGGACGAGGACAACATCTACGACTTCTCCTCGGGCTATATCGAACGGGCCCGCCATCTCCTGCCCAAGTCGGCAAGCGACATGCGCTGGCGACTGAACCAGGACTACGTGCGGGACGTGACGTGGATGCGCGATGACCCGATCGAGGATGGCGTGCTGCAGTTCAGCCATCCCCGCCCCGCAACCGCGCACAAGGCGCACATGGCGGCAGCGGAATAAGCGCTTTTGCGGGACGTCCCGTTGCGATACCACACCCGCGATGACTGACGAATCCCGCATCTGGACCGCCGCGCTGATTGTCGTGGGTGACGAAATCCTGTCCGGCCGCACGCAGGACAAGAACATCGCCCAGGTGGCGACCTGGCTTGGCGTCCAGGGCATACGCCTGCGCGAGGTGCGTGTCGTGCCAGACGACATGGTGGCCATCATCGAAGCGGTCAATGCCCTGCGCGCCCGCAACGACTACCTCTTCACCACCGGCGGCATCGGCCCCACGCACGACGACATCACGGTTGACGCAGTAGCGGCGGCGCTGGGCGTGGACGTAGTGATTCACCCCAAGGCCCGGGCGATTCTGGAAAGCTACTACGCCACGCGCGGTGGCCTGAATGATGCGCGCCTGCGCATGGCGCGCGTGCCGGCCGGCGCGGACCTGATCGAGAACCGCGTTTCCGGCGCCCCCGGCATCCGCATCGGCAACGTTTTCCTGATGGCAGGTGTGCCGGGCATAACCGCACAGATGCTCGATGGCCTGACCGGTCAACTCGAAGGTGGGTTGCCCTTGCTCTCGACAACAGTCGGCTGCTGGGTGGCAGAAAGCGAGATCGCCGACCTTCTGCGCGAGACGGAAAAGGCGTTCGATGGTGTGCAGATCGGCAGTTACCCGTTCTTCCGGGAAGGCAAGACCGGGGCGAATTTCGTGATCCGCTCGGTCAGCGAGACGACGCTCAAGGCCTGCGCCCATGCGCTGGAAGAGGGGCTGGCCGCAATCGGCCGTTTCCCCGTTGCGGGGGGAATCTGAAGCCGTGCTGACCCGTCGCCTTGCCGTGCTGGCACCGATCGCCTTTGCCCTCGTTGCCGCCGCGCCGATAAAGAAGCGCGCGCCCGCGCCGCGCGCAGCAGCGCCAGCCTATCCCGCGCCGTCGACTGCTCCCCTGCCCGACACGGTCCGGGTCGCGCTGGAGACCGAGGCCGGGCGAATTGTCGTCGAGGTCGACGTCAAGCATGCGCCCGCGACGGCGACTAACTTCGTCCGATATGCCGAGACGAAGCGCCTTGATGGCACGGTCTTCTACCGCGCGATGCATCTCAACTGGGGCGAGCAGCCGAACGGTCTCATCCAGGCCGGAACGCGCGGCGACCCCAGGCGCAACCTGCCGCCTGTCGCGCATGAGCCGACAAACGTGACCGGCATCCTGCACAAGGCCGGCACGCTTTCGATGGCGCGCTATGCACCGGGCACGGCAACCGGCGACTTTTCGATCATGGTATCGGACCAGCCGGGCCTCGATGCCCAGCCGGACTCGACCGATCCCGAGGCCAAGGCAGGATATGCCGCGTTCGGTCAGGTTGTCGAAGGCATGGAAGTGGTCAAGGCCATCTTCGCTGCACCGATCTCGGAGACCGAGGGCGAAGGGATCATGCGGGGGCAGATCCTGGCAAAGCCGGTGAAGATTCTCTCGGCCCGGCGCGTGGCCGTTGCTGCGCCCGATGCTCCGCCCGCACCTTGATGGGATGCTGCTGGCACTGCTGCTGCCAGCGCTGGCGGGATGCTCCGCGACCCTGACCGATTTCGAGCGCACGCTTGCCGCCGATGACAGCGCGACGGCGGCGTTGGGCCAGTGGTGTGAAAGGCGGGGGCTTGCCCAGCCCCCGGTGATCCGGGCCATCTCCGATCCCGCCGCCGCACCGGTCTCCCTCGCAGTCCGCCAGAGCCTCGAGATTTCCTCCGACGAGCCGGTGGCATACCGCCATGTGCGATTGGTCTGCGGGAACCGCACGCTCTCGGTAGCGCACAACTGGTATGTCCCGTCACGCCTGACGCCCGAGATGAACCGCGCGCTGGCCACGACCGACACGCCCTTCGGGAAAGTCGTTGCGCCGCTCCGCTTCCAGCGGGAGCGTCTGGCACAGCGGCGCGGGGCGATGGAGCAGTGCCCGCAGGGGACAGTCCTTTCGCACCGGGCCCGGCTGCGCACGGCTGAGGGCCAAGTGATCAGCCTGGTCGCCGAGTGCTATACAACCGAAAACATCCGGTAACATTTCTTTACACAGAGCGGGAACGCAATGGCGGCTTGAGGAGTTCCTGCGTCGACGGGAGTGCTACCTTACGATGCCGACGACGCCGACTTACGCTTTCTCGCGCGATGCGGGGAACAACCGGCTTATCCTGCTGCTGCTCGCGATCGGCTTCGCAGCCGTCGTCGCGGCGGTTGCCGCCGTGGTCATCGTGCAGCGGCAGGCCGAGCGCGATGCCTATTGGGTAGAGCACACGCTTGACGTGGAAGCGTCGCTAAATCGCTTCGTCCGCCACGCCGAGCGGACCGAGACAGCGCGGCGCGGGATCATCATCGCGCCGACCGAAACAAACTTCATCACGATTGCCGAGAAGGCCATCGCCGATGCCAGCAACGAGCTGACCACGCTCGAAACGCTGGTGAAGGACAACAGCTCCCAAGTCCGGTCGGTGGCTGGCCTGCGCAAGGCCTTTGACGGATACGCCGAACAGGCACGCACCACCGAGGCGGAGGCCAAGCTCGGCATTCTCAAGGTGGATTCGCTTGACCGCGACAGCACCGTTGCGGCCATTCGCCACATTCGCACTTATGCCGACGAGATGCTGGTGCGCGAGGACAAGCTCCTGCGCGAACGGAACCTCGCGCAGGACAGCACGCGCACCCTGCTTTCGGCCATGTTGGCGCTTTGTGCCGCCCTGGTCATCGGCGTTGCGATAGCCGCCATCCAGATCATCCGCCGCAACATCGCCGAAATCGACGGCAAGCGCCGCGAACTCCATTTGCTCAATCAGGAACTGGAAACGCTCGTCGACGAGCGCACGGCCGAATTGCAGCGCGCCAATGCCGAGATCCAGCGCTTCGCCTACATCGTCAGCCATGACCTGCGCTCGCCTCTGGTCAATGTCATGGGCTTTACCGCAGAGCTTGATGCAGCACGCAAGGTTATCGGCGAACACGTGCTGAAGGATGGCGAGGAAGTGCCGCAGCAGGTGCGTCTGGCGGTGGAGGAGGACCTGCCCGAATCCATCGGCTTCATCCGGTCGTCCACGCAGAAGATGGACCGCCTGATCAACGCGATCCTGCGCCTTTCGCGCGAGGGCCGCCGCACGCTCTCCCCGGCGCACGTTGCGATTGCCGATGTGGTGCAATCCATTATCGAGTCCCTCCAGCACCGGATCGACGAAACCGAAACGCGCGTGGAACTGGGTGAACTGCCCGTAGTCGAGACCGACCGGCTGGCGATCGAACAGATCCTGTCGAACCTGATCGAGAATGCGCTGAAGTACCTGCAACCGGGCCGCCCCGGCGAGATTCGCATTGCGGGCAGCACATCCCACGGCCGCGCGATCATAACGGTGACGGACAACGGCCGTGGCATATCCGCCCGTGACCACGATCGCATCTTCGATCTCTTCCGCCGGTCGGGCATGCAGGACCAGCCGGGCGAAGGCATCGGGCTCGCCCACGTGCGCGCGCTGGCCTATCGCCTTGGAGGGCTCGTCGAAGTATCATCCGAGGAAGGACAGGGTTCGACCTTCACGGTCAGCCTGCCGCTCAAGTTTCAATCCGGAGTAGCCGATGCCTGATCAACTCGCCGTCAACATCGTCATGGTCGAGGATGACGAAGGCCATGCCCGTCTGATCGAGAAGAACATCCGGCGCGCCGGTATCTCGAACACCATCCATCATTTCACCGATGGCACCAGCGCGCTCGACTATCTGTGGAACGATCCGCACGGCCCGGCACACAACGGCCCGGCCCTTGTCCTGCTGGACCTCAACCTGCCGGACATGAGCGGGATCGACATCCTGTCCAAGATCAAGAGCGATCCGCATCTGCGGCGCACGCCGGTTGTGGTGCTCACCACGACCGACGACAAGGTGGAGATTCAGCGTTGCTACGACATGGGCTGCAACGTCTATATCACCAAGCCGGTCAACTACGAGAACTTCGCCGAGGCGATCCGCCAGCTCGGCCTGTTCCTCTCGGTCATCCAGGTGCCGGACGCCGAGGAGGCCCATTGAGCGCGGATCCCGTCCGCCTCCTTTATATCGACGACGATCCGGCGCTGCGCCGGCTGGTACAACGTCGCCTTGGCACGCTGGGCTTCGAGATCACGCTCGCGGCCGACGGGCACGAGGGCCTTGCCACGGCGCAGGGCGAAGAGTTCGACGTTATCGCGGTGGATCATCACATGCCGGGCATGGATGGCTTGCAGACGCTGGAGCGACTGCTCGCCCTGCCCTCCTGCCCTCCGGTCGTCTACGTCACCGGGGCCGATGATGGCCGTCTTGCCGCCGCCGCGCTGCGTGCCGGTGCCGAAGACTATGTCGTCAAGACGATCGGCGAGGACTTCATCGAGCTGCTGCGCTCGGCCTTCTCGCAATCGCTCGAAAGGGTACGCCTGCGCCGCGCCAAGGAACAGGCCGAGCGCGACCTGATTGCCAGCAACGAGCGGCTCGCCGCGCTCCTGCGCGAGGTCAACCATCGCGTGGCCAACAACCTGCAGATGACGATGAGCTTCATCAACATGCAGGCTTCGGTCCTGCCCGAAGGCGAGGCGCGCAACGCGCTGCTGGCCTCGCAACAGCGCATTGGCGCCATCGCGCACGTCAACCGCCACCTCTATGCTACCGGCAATGTCGAGAGCGTGGCGCTGGACGAATATCTCGCCAACCTCGCCCGCGATCTGACCGAGACCTGGACGTCGCCGCATGCGCCGCGCAATGTCGTGGCCAGGACCGAACCGATGGAATTGCAGACCGACAAGGCAGTCACCCTGGGCATCATCATCTGCGAGCTGGTGGCAAATGCCTGCAAGTACGCCTACGGCGCCGATTGCGCCGGCGAAGTGCGGATCATCCTGTCAACCGGCGCGGCCGGCCACGTTCGCCTGACCGTGGAAGATGATGGCGCAGGGTTTGGCGAGAACGCCGAAACCAAGGGTACCGGCCTTGGGCAGCGCCTGGTCAAGGCCATGGCGCGCGGACTTGGCGCCTCGATCTGCGCCCAGAGTGCCAACCCTGGCTTTCGGGTCAGCCTCGAGTTCGATCCGGGCTGACCGTCCAGTCGCCAACCGCGCCTTCCATGGCGGCATCGGCATAGGCTTCGAGTTCACGCCAGTGGCGATCCCAGCCGGGCCCGCGCTTTTCGGGCGGAATGATCGCCTCCACCTGCAGGCGGGCGACGGTGACCGGGTTCTGGGCGATTTCGGGATCGGGCATCCGCCGCTCCTAGACGAGTGACGCCGACAGAAAAAGGGCCGGAGAGGTATCCCTCCCCGGCCTTCTTTTTCTGGTGCATCAGTGCACGAGGTCCCCGCGTTCGCGGGGACGCAGCATGATCAGCCGCCGTGAACCTGGGCAACGTCGATCTTGAGGCCGGGGCCCATCGACGAGGACAGGCCGACCTTGCGCAGGTACTTGCCCTTGGCGCCAGCAGGCTTCGCCTTGACGATCGCATCGACGAATGCGTCGAAGTTCGCGCGCAGCGCTTCGTCCGAGAACGAGAGCTTGCCGATGCCGCCATGGATGATGCCGGCCTTTTCGACGCGGAATTCGATCTGACCGCTCTTGGCAGCCTTGACCGCATCAGCGACGTTCGGCGTGACGGTGCCGAGCTTCGGGTTCGGCATCAGGCCCTTGGGACCCAGCACCTTGCCGAGGCGGCCGACGATGCCCATCATGTCGGGCGTCGCGATCACGCGGCCATAGTCGAGGTTCCCGTTCTGCATGTCCTCGAGCAGGTCTTCGGCACCGACCTTGTCGGCACCGGCGGCCAGCGCGGCTTCAGCCTTGTCGCCACGGGCGAACACGGCAACCTTGACGTCCTTGCCGGTGCCCGAGGGCAGCGTGACCATGCCGCGGACCATCTGGTCGGCGTGGCGCGGATCGACGCCGAGGTTCAGCGAGACTTCAAGGCTCTCGTCGAACTTGGCGGACTTCAGGTCCTTGAGCAGCGCGATGGCTTCATCGACTGCGTAAAGCTTCTGGTTGTCGCCCAGCTTGGTGGCAAGGGCCTTCTGCTTCTTGGTCTGCTTGGCCATGGAATCAGCCCTCCACCACGGTGAGGCCCATCGCGCGCGCGGAGCCTTCGATGATCTTCGTTGCGGCGTCGATGTCGTTCGCGTTCAGGTCCTTCATCTTGGCCTGGGCGATTTCCGCCAGCTGCGAACGCTTGATCGAACCGGCCGAAGCCTTGCCCGGGGTCTTCGAACCCGACTTGATGCCAGCGGCCTTCTTGATGAAGAAGGTTGCGGGCGGGGTCTTGGTCACGAAGGTGAACGAGCGATCCGCATAGACCGTGATCACGGTCGGCAGCGGGGTGCCCTTTTCGACTTCCTGCGTGGCAGCGTTGAACTGCTTGCAGAATTCCATGATGTTGACGCCGCGCTGACCCAGCGCAGGACCGATCGGCGGAGCAGGCTTTGCTTCACCGGCTGCAACCTGCAGCTTGATATAGCCTTCAATCTTCTTGGCCACGATGGCCTCCTTTCTTCCTGTCGGCCCGCCCGATGGAGCGAAGCCTCAGAGTGAGCGGTCAAACGCTCCGAAACCGGAACTCCCGCACGGAATCACTGCCCTTTCAGGCAGCGAAGCGCGGGCCGATAAGGCTATCGGCCCGCAAATGCAAGCTCTGGTGCTTTAGCCGCGAACGAGTTCGACTTCCTCGAAGCCCAGTTCCACCGGCGTCGCACGCCCGAAGATCGAGACCGAGACCTTCACGCGGCTCTTGTCGAAGTCCAGTTCCTCGACCACGCCGTTGAACGAGGCAAAAGGCCCCGCGTTGACCTTGACCTGATCGCCGATCTCGTAATCGACCGAGACGTTCTTGCGCGGTTCGGCGGCGGCCTGCTCGCGCGCACCGAAGTAACGGGCGGCTTCCTTGTCGGAAATCGGCTGCGGCTTGTTGTTGGTGCCGAGGAAGCCGGTCACCTTCGGGGTGTTCTTGACGAGGTGGTAGATGTCGTCGTTCATCGCCAGCTTGGCGAGCACGTAGCCCGGCATGAACTTGCGTTCGACCTGGACCTTCTTGCCGCGCTTTACCTCGGTGACCGTCTCGGTCGGCACTTCGACCGCTTCGACCAGCTGCGAAAGGCCGATACGCTCGGCTTCGGAGATGATCGCTTCCTTCACCTTGTTCTCGAAACCGGAATAGGCGTGAATGATGTACCAGCGGGCCATATCGTTTCTCTTGGTCCTTTAGGTGATCAGGCGAGCGAGAGCAGGAAGCGGACGACCGCGCTGAACAGCGAGTCGATGCCGAGGAAGAACACTGCGAGGATCAGCATCATGATGCCGACGAAGATCGCGGTGGTAGTGGTTTCCTGGCGGGTCGGCCAGACAACCTTGCGTGCTTCGGCCTTCACCTGATTGAAGAACTCGCCGGGGCTGGTCTTGGCCATTGCTCTGGTGCCTTGCTTGCTGCGGCCGGAGCCGCGTGGAATTTCGTTTCTTCCGGCTAGGGGTCATCGCCGCCCCGGACAAGTCCGGGAGGGGCTGGCGATTTTCCGATGTCGGAAGTTCCGTTCATTTAGTCCGCGCCGGGCCGGTTGGCAAGGGTGGCAATGGGGCCGCCATGGAGGACAAACGGGATGGCCCGCTCCCTGCCCCCGGCAATCCGAGCCATCGGCAGGAACGCAGCTGACGGCGCACCGTTGAACGCCTGCACGAAAACGGGGGCGCGAAATGGGGCGAAAGGAACGAGAACCATGAAAAAGATCATTCTCCCGCTAGTGGCCCTTGCCATGGCCGGGACTGCGCAGGCCCAGAGCGGCCAGGCCAAGGCTGAAGGCTCCTCCAATGCCGGCGCGCAGGTTTCGACGGGCAATGGCGCAGTCAATGCCAATACCGGTGTGGGCGCCGAAGTGAGCACGTCCGCCACCGCGCAGCGCGACTCAGCCACCAAGGGCTTGGGTGGAGAGGTTTCCACTACAGCCCGTACCCGCAACGAGGCTCGCGCAGACACGAGGGCGGTGGACCGGGCAGAACGCAAGGCCACGGCGACGGCCGAGCGCACCAAGCGCAAGGCCGAAGCTACGGCGGAGCAAACCAGGCGCTCGGCCGAGAGGACGACTGGTCGGTTGAAGGATCGTACCACCGACACTCTCGATGACGTGGCAACGTCTGGCGCGGTCGATGCCGCAGTCTCCGGCCGTGGATCCCTCGGTGGCAGCCTCGGTCAGACCGGAGCCGGCGCTGCCGGGTCGCTCCAGGGCGGCGTGACGGGAACCGCGGGCGGTGCGCTGGGCGGCCTTCATCGCAGGTAAGCACCAGCCTCAAACCGGCATGAAGAGGGCGGGCCGCAGACGGCTCGCCCTTTTTCGTGCCGGTTTCGTCGGCTCACCGGACTTTGACGCTGGCGTTGCGCAGTCGCGATGCTAGCATCCTGTCACTCTCAAGCGAACCAGACGCATGAGACGACTGGGGGCGGGCGCTTAAAGGCGTACCGCCTCTTTTTTGCCTAGGCATTGCGCCTAATTCGATTGCGTGACCATCGGCACGACGAATCCTGCGCAGCGGCAAAAAAGCTGCTGGCGGATTGCGCTGTCTTCAAGGTGATTCGCGGCGCCAAACCTCGCCTTGGTGGCGAGTGGCAGGAGTGGAGGGACTCGAACCCACGGCCCTCGGTTTTGGAGACCGATGCTCTACCAACTGAGCTACACTCCTGTGCTCTGAGCGGCCCCTTAAAGACTTGACGGCGGGAGCGCAACCGACCGAAACACATTATTGAAGATTATGGCCCGCAACGATCCCCACGCCATCCCGCCCGAGCTCCTGCTCAAGGCCTATCGCGCCGGGATTTTCCCGATGGCCGACAGCCGGGATGATCCCGAAGTCTTCTGGGTGGAGCCGCGGATGCGGGCGATTCTGCCGCTGGAGGGCTTTCATCTTTCCAAATCCCTGGCCCGCACATTGCGCCGGGGCAAATTCACCGTCACCTGCAACGCCGCTTTCGAAGCCGTGATCGACGCCTGCGCTGCGCCCCGCCCCGGTGCCGAGGAAAGCTGGATCAGCGCGCGGATTCGCGAAAGCTACATCGGGCTTCACGAACATGGTCATGCCCATTCCATCGAATGCTGGAACGAGGGGCGGCTGGTCGGCGGACTTTATGGCGTGGGATTCGCGCGCGTGTTCTGTGGCGAATCGATGTTCAGCCGCCAGACCGATGCATCCAAGGTCGCTCTGGCCTGGTTGGTCGCGTCGCTGCGCACGGTGGGCGCGGAATTGCTCGACTGCCAGTTCACCACGACCCACCTGGCGTCTCTGGGCGCAATCGAGATTCCGCAGAGCCAGTACCTGCAACTGCTGTCACAGGCGCAGCGGCCCTATTCTTCGGCTGAAGTGGCTGCAGGTCGCGCGCTTGCCGAAGCGGTCGGTGATGGACTGGTCGCGGGCTTCGGCCCGGGATTGGGGGATGCCGCCGCGCTGGCGTTGCCGCTGGGCTTTGCCGCATTGCGCGCGGAAGCGACCGGCTCTTCCTCGCCGGGGAAGGTCATCGCACAGTCCTTGACCCAGACGTCATAGACAGGGTGTTCGACCACGCTCAACGACGGGGCGTTCCGGAACAACCAGCCTGAAAACACCTTGCGCCACGCCAGTGGCTGATCGGTGCTCGCCCGCTCCTCGACGAACAGCTGGACGAAGGCGCCGGTCTCGGGCGGGTCTTCCCAAGGCGCGGTCTTCTCGCAGGTGGCGAGCTTGACGATGGCATTGCCGATCCGCCGCGATTCGCCGCTCTTGAGGACAATGTCCTGCGTGATGTTGTTGCGCTTGTTGAGCAGGCCGAGGGTCGCCACGCGGTCCTTGATCGGCGTGCCGAATTCGCTTTCCACTGCGGCACCGGATGCGCTGGCAATCGCCGCACCTGTTTCCGTGGCCTCTGGCGGCGGAGCGGGAGCCTTCTCGCCGCAACCAGCAAGCGTCAGCAGACCCGCAAGTGCGAGTGAACGCATTGCCGGCGATGCGACAGATGGCATCAGGCTTCCGGAACCCAGGCTTCGTAATCACCGGTTGCGGCGGCGCGCTTGCCACCGCGCTCCAGCGCGCCCTGCGGACGATAGGCCTGCGAGGTCCCCGTGGCATTCGGCGTGAAGTCCGCTTCCCAGATACGCGGTGGCGGCAGGTTGCTTTCGGGCACGCCATCGAACGCCCCGTGCAGCCAGCCATGCCATTCCGAGGGAACCCGGCTGGCATCGTTGGCGCCATTGTAGATCACCCAGCGGCGTTCGCGCCCGGCAAAGGGGTGGCCCTTGGGATAGGGCTTCTTGGCGCGGAAATAGGTGTTCCCTTGCGCATCGGTGCCCACCTGCTCACCATTGAGTGCGCTGAACAGCATGGTGGTGACGGTGGCACCATTCCACCACGTGAAGATCTTGCCGAGGATGCTCATGCTACCTGCCTTGGATATCAGGGGGCGCTTAGCCGCTGATGGGGGGAGTCGGCAAGCGCGTTGATGCCGCTGCCCTCATCTTACCAGTCAACCTTGTCGCCCGGCTTGATGCCGAGCCTTGCGGCCAGCCCGCCATTGATTTCCAGCACCGCCAGCGTCGGCCCGTCCGCAGGGAGCGGGGTTTCGTCATAAGGTCTGGCATTGGCCGCGATGTTGATGATGCGGCGATCGAGACCGACGAAGATGATGTCGAGCGGAATCACCGTGTTGCGCATCCAGAACGAAGCAATATCCGGCGGATTGCGCAGGAAGATCATGCCCTCGTCATCGCCGATCTCGGTTCGGAACATCAGCCCCTTGGCCTGCTCGGCAGAGGTGCGTGCAACTTCCGACTTGAACACGTGGGCCCCGTTGCCGCTGGTCACCGTCACGGGCGTGATCTGGAGGCCCGAGACCGGATGAACCGCCGCTGCTGACGCCTGGGGCTGCGCCTTGGCCCCGGCGTCGGCCGCACCTGGCGAGCACCCTGCGATCATCGCAAGGGCAGAAAGAACGGCTAGTCTAGTCAGCTGCTTCATCGATCCACTCTTCCAGAGCTTCGGGGCTGGATGCATTCACCACCTCGCGCGCATAGGCAAGGGGGTGTCCGGCCCTGAGCATGGCTGCGACCTGCTTCTCGCGCAGGGCCGGGTCAAGCCCGCTGCCCCCGCCAAACGGGCCGAAGCGCCGCTTTCGCGCCATGACGAGTGCAGCCCGGCGTCGCTCCGCATCGGTGCCACGTGCCTCCTCGCGCAGCGGTTCGGCGATTCCCGCAGCGCCCAGCGCCTGCTCGATGCGCCGCGCCCCATAGCCTCGCCGCAGCAGGCTTTGCGCCTTGCCGCGGGCAAATCCGGCATCGTCGACATAGCCGAGTTCGACGAATCGGCTGACGATCGCGTGAAGATCGGCTTCGCCTTCCCCCTCCCAGCCCCGTTCGCGCAACTTGCGCTTCAGGTAGTCGGAAAGCTTGCCCGCGCTGGTGGCAAAGCGCGCGACATAGGCCAGCGCCATTTCGTCAAGCCGCGCGGCATCGAGCGGCCTTGGCGGTTTCCTTTCGCGGCGGTTGCCACGGCCATCAGGGGAATTGCGGTCCATCCGCCACATTCGTGCCACAGTCCCTGCTAAATGAGAACGTCCGTACCGTGGTGGCGTTGTTTTCGCGTCACGGACCAGTAATGGGCCGTTCGAGCTAATGGACCGTTCATCGGCGGGTCTGCACAGGCCCGCAGGACGAATGAAGAGAACATCGGGGTATCGCATGACTGTTTCGAACGCTGTCGCTGACAAGGCGATTCTCGTTCCCACGCCCAACATCGACGTGCAGCCACGTCGGTATGCGGACTTCGATACCTTCTGCGATGCGCTGGACTATGCCGCGAAGGGCGTGCTCGGATTCAACTTCCACGATCCGCGCGGCACGCTTTCGCGAGTCTATCCCTATTCCGAACTGCGCGAGGACGCGCTGGTGGCCGCCCGCCGCCTGATGGCGATGGGCGTCGTTCCCGGTGACCGCGTGGCACTGGTAGCAGAAACCGGTCCCGATTTCGCCGCGATCTTCTGCGGCGCGATGTATGCAGGCGCGTGGCCCGTCCCCCTGCCCCTGCCGACCAGCTTCGGCGGTAAGGAAAGCTATATCGACCAGCTCGCCGTCCAGCTTGCCAGTTCGGACCCGAAGATGCTGGTCTATCCCGGCGAGATTGCCGAAATGGCACGCGCCGCCGCCGCGCGTCAGGGCTGCGCCGGTCTTTCGTGGGACGAATTCCGTGCGGGCGATCAGTCCGACGCCGCCCTGCCCACGCCTGATCCTGACGCAATCAGCTACCTTCAGTATTCCAGCGGCTCGACGCGCTTTCCGCATGGCGTTGCCGTCACGCACCGCGCATTGCTGGCCAACCTCGCCGGCCATTCGCACGGCATGAAGATCGCCGATCCGGATCGTGCGGTTTCGTGGCTGCCGTGGTATCACGACATGGGTCTTGTCGGCTGCTTCCTTTCGCCGATCGCCAACAGCGTCTCGGTCGATTACCTCAAGACCGAGGACTTCGCCCGCCGTCCGCTGGCGTGGCTTGATCTCATCAGCCGCAACAAGGGCACGACGCTCTCCTATTCGCCCACCTTCGGCTACGACATCTGCGCCCGCCGCATCTCCAGCCAGACCCACGTGTCGGACCGTTTCGACCTGTCGCGCTGGCGCGTTGCCGGCAACGGGGCCGACATGATCCGCCCCGACGTGATGCAGAACTTCGTCAACGCCTTTGCCGAAGCCGGCTTCAAGGCCGAGGCCTTCCTGCCTAGCTATGGCCTTGCCGAGGCGACGCTGGCCGTCACCATAATGCCGCCGGGAGAAGGCATTCGCGTCGAGCTGGTCGAGGAAGAGCGCCTGTCGGGCACGCCGCGCGATCTTTCGCGCCCTGCCCGCTATCGCGCCATGGTCAATTGCGGCGTGCCCGTTCTTGGCATGGAGGTCGCGATCCGGGGCGAGAACGGCAACTCGCTTTCGCATCACCACATCGGCAAGGTCTGGTGCCGCGGCTCGTCGGTGATGCACTCCTATTTCCGCGACCCGGAAGCGACCGACGCCTGCATGGTCGATGGCTGGCTCGATACGGGCGACATGGGTTACGTCGATGAAAAGGGCTACCTGTTCATCGTCGGCCGCGCCAAGGACATGATCATCATCAACGGCAAGAACCACTGGCCGCAGGACATCGAATGGGCGGTGGAGCAGCTTCCCGGCTTCCACCAGGGCGACATCGCCGCGTTCTCGGTAGAGACCGAAAATGGCGAGGAAGCGCCCGCCGTGCTCGTGCATTGCCGCGTGTCCGACCCGGTCGAACGCGTCAAGCTGCGCGACCAGATCCGCGACAAGGTGCGTTCGATCACCGGCATGAACTGCGTGGTCGAACTTGTGCCGCCGCGCACGCTGCCGCGCACCAGTTCGGGCAAGCTCAGCCGCGCGAAGGCCAAGAAGCTCTACCTCGCGGGCGAGATCGCGCCATACCAGCTCGCCGCCTGACCGTTCCAATCCGAAACGAATGTCCGACTCAATAGCTTGACGAAATTGCCATCTTCCGATTCCATGTGTTGCGGGGAATTGGGAGAGGGTTTATGGCAACGGCAAACTCGCCGAGCGATGATACACCGCACGAGCTTTCGGGCGTTGTCGTTGGCTGGAAACATCGCGCTTTCGCACGCAATATCCATCTGACCGTACAATCGAGCAAGACCCCCCGGCCCACACCCGAGGCGATCGACACGCACCACCTGCTGATGACGCGCAACCAGGCCCTGCTGCTTGCCAATTACCTCATGCGTGTAACCGGCCAGCAGCTCCCGCCAAGGCGGCGGCGAACCCTGTGGCAGAGGTTGTTCGGTTAGGGAACGATGCTACCAGTCGCGATGCGCCACTGCCCATCACGAAACCGGTAGATGTTTGGCGAGATGCAACGCTGCTGTGCGGCGCAGTCCTCGGCGACGGTCTTCGAGAACCGCTGCAGGCCCTCTCCATCAGGCATCAGACCGACAAAGACGAAGCCATCCGACACGGCTGTGACAAACAGATCGGGACCAAGTTCCTCTGCCAGCGCGGCAAATCCGTCTCTCTGCACCAGCAAGCTGCCGAGATACTCGTACTCCTCGAACGCCACCGCATTTTCTCGGAGTTGAGCTACGGTTGGCAGCGGCGGAAGTCTCTCGGCAGTCTGCCGCTCGGCAATGCGCCACGCCTCTTCTTCCGAAAGCGAGAGTTTCTGCAACGCTTCGCGTCCGGCAAGGGCGATCGTGTCGGGTGAGTCAAGTACCAGAAACTCGTACAGATCCTCGCCGATCTGGCGCGCGAGAGCGTCGATTACCTTGGCACCGGAAACATCGCCACGCGATGGAGGGCTTTTCACATAGTCGTAATAGACCTTGTCTCGGACAGTAACCCGAAGATCGCTGATCTTGCCTTCAGGTGGCAGCAGTGCTGTCTTTCGTGCGAACTCCTCTTTGGCAACCTTGCAGTCGGCTTTCTCTGCGGACTGACAGAATGTCCAGATGCGGCCGATATTTACGATCCGGTCACTGTCCTCGCCGGGGAAATCAATGCGGAGCTCCTGCCAGTCATCTCCCGATGGCTTTACCTCGCCAGACGGATGAGCCTTGCCGACCAGGCGCACCATATCCTTGACGAAGGTGGCCTGCCTGTCTTCCGCGCACGCCCACGTGGGCAGGGCGATGAAGGCCGCAATTTGCAAGAGCTTCCGCAGGATCATGAAAACGCCTTAACGCAATGGAGCCCGCAGAGTGCCGATACGCTTCGGAACTGTCCACGCAGGTTGAACAGATTTCTTCCGCCAGGGATTCCTTATTCGGGCTTTCCTAATCGCGCGATTAAAGTCACTCTGCACCCGAAACTCCACATGGAACGGAGCCGGGAGAGGACATGCGTTTCACGAACTTTTGCCGCGCCCTGACCGCCAGCGCGTCACTGCTGCTCGTTGCAGGCCCGGCCCGGGCCGATGCACCGACCGACGCCACCCGCAAGGCCAACGCCGCGGCCCTCGCCGACCTGCCGATGGCCGACCGACAGGACTTCGATTTCGCATCCCGCGGGTTCGTGGCAACGCTGAAAGACCCGGTGATCCGCGACGCCGCGGGCAAGCCGGTGTGGGACACCGCCGCCTTCGCCTTTGCCAATGGCCCTGCCCCTGCCACCGTGAACCCCAGTTTGTGGCGTCATGCCCAGGTGCTCGGCAAGGCCGGCCTGTTCAAGGTGACGGACCGCATCTGGCAAGTGCGCGGGTTCGACGTCGCCAACGTGACCTTCGTGCGTGGGGACCAGGGCTGGATCGTGATAGACCCGCTGACTGCCACCGAGACTGCGGCCGCCGCCTACGCGCTGATCTCCGAGAAGGTGGCAAGGCTCCCCGTCACCGCCATGATCTACACTCACAGCCACGTCGATCATTTCGGCGGCGCGGGTGCGTTCACCTCGGTCATGGCCAAGGACGCGCCGATCATTGCTCCGCAGGGCTTCACCCGCGCTGCCGTCAGCGAGAACGTCATTGCAGGTCCCGCAATGGGGCGTCGCGCCTCCTATCAGTTCGGCCTGGGCTTGCCCAAGGGCCCGGAAGGCTCGATGGGCTCGGGCATCGGCATGGGTGTGGCGGCAGGCGGGCGCAGCCTGATCCCGCCAACGCGCGAAATCGGCGAGACCGGCACGGAACTCGTGCTCGACGGCGTGCGCGTGCGCTTCCAGATCACGCCCGGAACCGAAGCCCCTGCCGAGATGAACTTCGGCTTCCCAGATTGGAAGGTTGCCGACCTGGCCGAGAACGCCAACGTCACACAGCACAACATCCTCACCCCGCGCGGGGCAGTGATCCGCGATGCCAAGGCCTGGGCGCAAGGGCTGACCGAGGCGATCGACTTCTTTGCAGGGTCCGAAGTGCTGATCGCCAGCCATGGCTGGCCCCGCTTTGGTGCAGGCGAGATCACCAGTTATCTCGCCAAGCACCGCGATGCCTATGCCTACCTTCATGATCAGACCGTGCGGCTGATGAACAAGGGCCTGACCGGGCCTGAAATCGCGGCGCAGCTCACGCTGCCCCCTGCGCTGGCGGCAAAGTGGTACGACCGGCCCTATTACGGCTCCTACAGTTTCAATGCCCGCGCCGTCTATCAGTTCTACATGGGTTGGTACGATGGCAATCCCGTCCACCTCGCTCCCCTGCCCCCGGAACAGGGCGGAAGGCGATATGTCGAGGCATTGGGCGGTGCAGCGCGGGTGCGCGCCCTGGCAGAGGACGCCTTCGCCAAGGGCGATTACGGCTGGACGGCGGAATTGCTCGACAAGGTGATTTTCGCCGATGGCAATGATGCTGCGGCAAAGAGCCTGCTTGCCCGTACCTATCGCCAGCTCGCCTATCAGAGCGAGAACGCACTGTGGCGGAACATGTATCTCACCGGCGCGACCGAACTGGAAATGGGCGTCACCGCAACCGATCCCACCGGCGGTGCAGCCCTGATCAGCCAACTCCCGCCGTCAGACTTGTTCGAAGTCCTTGCGGTGCGGCTCGATCCGGCCAAGGCTGGAGACGGCTCTGCCTCGCTCGGGTTCGTCTTTCCTGACAAGGATCAGGACTGGACCGTAACGATCGCCAATGGCGTGCTGGTTCACCGCAAGGGCCTGCGCGAAGGGCGGCAGGCGACGCTGACGGTGCGTTATGCCGATTTGCTGTCAGCCTTGTTTGCAGGTCAGCCGCTTGCGGCCAAGGTTGCCTCCGGCGAGGCGAAGATCGAAGGGGATCCGGCGGCCTTCGCCCGCCTCATCGGCTGGCTCGACAAGCCGGACCCTGCATTCAATATCGTGACGCCCTAATAGGCAAGCTCAGTTGGGCTTCTTGAGATAGGCGATCACGTTGGCGCGGTCTGCAGCATTGGGCAGGCCCGCAAACGCCATCGAAGTGCCGGGAACAACCGCGGCAGGGCGCGTGAGCCACTTGTCGAGCGTGGCATCATCCCACTTGATCTTGGCCTTCTGCATCGCCGCGGAATACTTGAAGCCCGGAGCCGCCGCGGCCTTGCGCCCGACAACGCCCGCAAGGTTGGGACCCATCTTGGCACCGGCGCCCGGCTGCACGGCATGGCAGGCGATACAACGCATGAAAATCTTCTTGCCCGCAACCGGATCGCCCTTGGCCTGGGCAAAGGCGGTTCCGCCCGCCAGCGCCGAGGCGGCCAGCCCTGCAACGATCATCGCACCCATCATCTTCTTCATCGATACACCCTGTTCAGTTCCAGAAGCCGCCAGAGCCGCAAAGCTCGAACGCACGAAGAGAATTCCGCATTCGCGCTTTATCGCGGCTGAACGCGCAGGCGCTATATCAATTAGGGCAGTTGCTGCAAAAAGGGTGTCGATGGGTTAGGCCGTAAACATGGAAACCCTGTCTGTCCCGCATGCCCGCCCTTTGCCCAACGGCTTTCTCGACCGTCTTTCGGCCCGCTTCGGCCTGCGATGTCAGACGAGCGAAGCAATCCGCGCCCAGCATGGCGCCAGCGAATCGCAATATCCCACCGTTCTTCCGGATGCCGTGGTCTTTGCCCGGTCAACGCAGGACGTGGTCGATTGCGTCAACCTGTGCCGCGAAGCCGGCGTGGCCATCGTTCCCTTTGGCGCCGGCACATCGCTGGAAGGCCACACCTTGCCACTCGAAGGTGGGGTCAGTCTGGACCTGACGCCGATGGACGCAGTCCTGGCTGTAAACCATGCCGATTTCGACTGCACCGTGCAGCCCGGCATCCGCCGCGAGGCGCTCAATGCGCACCTGCGCGACAGCGGCCTGTTCTTCCCGATCGATCCGGGTGCGAACGCCTCGATCGGCGGCATGGCCTCGACGCGCGCCTCGGGCACGAACGCAGTCCGCTATGGCACGATGCGCGAGGCCGTGCTGGGCCTGGAGGTGGTGACGCCGCAGGGCAAGGTTATCCGCACTGGCAAGCGCGCCAAGAAGTCTGCCGCCGGATACGATCTCACGCGGCTCTACATCGGCTCCGAAGGCACGTTGGGCGTCATCACCGGCATCACCCTGCGACTTCATCCGGTGCCGGAAGCGATCATGGCCGCAACCTGCCCATTCGAGACGCTGTCCGGCGCGATCGAAACGGTGGTGCAGGCCTTCCATTGCGGCGTGCCGATGGCGCGGATCGAACTGCTCGATGCCATGCAGGTCCATGCGGTGAATTTGCGAAGCAAGCTGGGTCTGCCCGAAGCGCCGACGCTGTTCTTCGAATTTCACGGCACCCCCAACGGGGTTGCCGAGCAGGTCGAGACGGTCAAGGGCTTGGCTTCGGCCAACGGCGGTGGCGCGTTCCAGTGGGCAACACTGGCCGAAGATCGCAACCGCCTGTGGCGCGCGCGGCACGAATCCTATTACGCTGCCGTCAACTTGCGGCCCGGCGCCATCGGCCTGACCACCGACGTCTGCGTGCCGATGAGCCGGCTGGCCGAATGCATCCTTGCCACCCGCGCCGATCTCGACAGCTGCAGTGTGCCCGCAACTATCCTTGGCCACGTCGGGGACGGCAACTTCCACCTCGTCTTCTCGATTGACCCGAATGCGCCGCACGAAATGGCAGAAGTGGAAGCGGTCAACCACCGCATGGTCGCCCGGGCGCTGGCCATGGACGGCACCTGCACCGGCGAGCACGGCGTCGGCATTGGCAAGCAGCAATGCCTCATCGATGAACTGGGCGAGGACGCGGTGGACGTGATGCGCTCGCTCAAGCAAGTGCTGGACCCGGGCAACATCTTCAATCCGGGCAAGATTTTCCGGAGCTGAGACAGCCCACCCCCAACCCCTCCCGCGTGCGGAAGGGGAGTTGAAGAACCTGTTCCTGCCCCCCGTAAACGGGAGGGCCGCGAGACTTGGAGAGCGAAGCGATTCTAGTCGCAGCGGGGTGGGCACATGGCGCCGCCCCGCCCGGCCTCACTCCATTTCCAGAATGATCGCGTCGACCGCCAGGCTGTCGCCCGCCTTGGCGTTGACCGACTTGACCTTGCCCGCCTTTTCGGCGCGCAGGATGTTCTCCATCTTCATCGCTTCGACCACGGCGAGCGGCTGGCCTGCTTCCACGGTATCGCCCTCGCCCACGTTGAGGCTGACGAGCAGGCCCGGCATCGGGCAGATCAGGAACTTCGAAAGATCGGGCGGGATCTTTTCGATCATGTGCCTGGTCAGGTGCGCGATGTGGGCGGGCAGGACCTGCACGTCATGGATTGCGCCCCGCGTCGTCAGCTTGAACCCGGCGCGCGTGGTCTCGACCTTCACTGACAGCGGCTTGTCGTCGACCTCGCAATGCACCATGCGGTCGCCCGGCGTGTATTCCAGCGCGATGTCGATGGCCTTGCCGTCAACGCTGATCTCGTCCTCGGTCAGTTCCACCGCATAGGTCGAACCACCGATCTTCACCGCCCATTCCGACGGCGGATCGAGATCGTGGCCAAGCTGGTTGTCGACCTGCCGCGCCCGGTCCGACCGCGCGGTGGCAAGAAATGCTGCCAGCGCCGCCAGCGTTTGCTTCAGTTCGTCAGACGTTGCCGCGCCGTGGAATCCATCCGGGTATTCCTCGGCAATGAAGCCCGTGGTCAGCTCGCCCGAACGGAAGCGCGGATGCTGCATGATCGCGTTGACGAAGTCGATGTTGTGGCCAAGCCCCTCGATCTCGAACGCATCGAGCGCCTGGATCTGCTTGTCCGCCGCCTCGTCGCGCGTCTTGCCCCAAGTGATCAGCTTGGCGATCATCGGGTCATAGAACATCGAGACTTCGCCGCCTTCATATACGCCGTCGTCCACGCGCACGCCATCCACGCCGCGCCGCCCGTTGGCCTGCCCGTCATCGGTCCATCCGGCCAGCGGCGGGTTGTAGCGGATCAGGCGCCCGGTCGAAGGCAGGAAGCCGCGATAGGGATCTTCGGCATAGACGCGGTTTTCGATCGCCCAGCCGTCGATCTTGATGTCGTCCTGCGTCATCTGCAGCTTTTCGCCATAGGCGACGCGGATCATCTGCTCGACAAGGTCGATGCCGGTGATCGCCTCGGTGACGGGATGCTCCACCTGCAGGCGGGTGTTCATTTCAAGGAAGTAGAAGCTCTCGCCAGAGGGGTCAGCGCCCGACACGATCAGTTCCACTGTGCCTGCGGAGTAATAGCCCACCGCGCGGGCCAGCGCGACACACTGTTCGCCCATGGCCTTGCGCATTTTCGGGGTGACGAAGGGCGAAGGCGCTTCTTCCACCACCTTCTGGTGGCGGCGCTGGATCGAGCATTCGCGCTCGTTGAGGTAGAGAATGTTGCCGTGCTTGTCGCCGAGGATCTGGATCTCGATGTGGCGCGGGTTGAGAATGAACTTCTCGATGAACACGCGGTCATCGCCGAACGAGTTCAGGCCCTCGCGCTTCACGGCCTCGAAGCCCTCGCGCACGTCCTTCTCGCTGTAGGCAAGGCGCATGCCCTTGCCGCCACCGCCGGCCGAGGCCTTCATCATCACCGGATAGCCGATCTCGTCCGAAATGCGCACGGCATGCTCGGTATCCTCGATCTCGCCGACGAAACCGGGGACGACATTGACGCCCGCTTCCTTGGCGAGCTTCTTGGACTCGATCTTGTCGCCCATCGCGGCAATCGCGCCGACAGGGGGGCCAATGAACGCGATGTTCTCAGCCGCCAGCGCCTCGGCAAACGAGGTGCGCTCGGACAGGAAGCCGTAACCCGGATGCACCGCTTCGGCGCCGGTCTGCTTGCACGCCGCGATGATCTTGTCCGCGATCAGGTACGACTGCGCGGCAGGCGCCGGCCCGATATGCACGGCTTCATCTGCCATCTGCACGAACGGCGCCCGCGCATCCGCATCGGAATAGACCGCGACGGTCTGGATACCCATGCGACGCGCCGTCTTGATCACACGGCAGGCAATTTCACCACGGTTGGCGATGAGGATCTTCTTGAACATTCAGATATCCTTGGCGAGTTCGGCGAGCATTTCCGTGCGCTCGATCGTAAGATTGGTCAGGCAGTTGATATGAAGCATCTTGTCTAGCGAAACGCCCAGATCGAAAGGCCAGCGTGCTTCACACTCGGCATCGCGAAACGTCAGCCAGGCGCGCTGCGCCGCACGAAGCCGAGCCTCATCATCAGGCGACCGCTCTCGGAAGAGACGGAGCGTAGTCTTCCACTGCGCATTCAAGGCCCGGTCGGCTTTCAAGAATTCGGAATGAGCGCAATCATTGAGTTCGGCTTGAACGGACGTGTTCTTGCAGTCGGGCGAAACGCTGACTGCCGCGAGCATCAGCATTAGAGACATGCCGAAGCCTCCACTTCTAGCGTCGCCCCGGGCTTGACCCGAAGTCCCGCTAATCCCGTGACCGCGCAAAAGGCAGCGGGACCCCGGGTCAAACCCGCGGTGACGGGGAAGAGGCAAGGCGAAGGTGCCAAGATCACACCAGCTCCAGCGCCTGCGCCAGATCGGCGACGATGTCGTCGATGTGTTCGATGCCCACCGACACGCGCACGGTGTCCGCGCCCGCGCCCGCGGCCACCAGCTCTTCCTCGCCCAACTGGCTGTGCGTGGTCGAGGCGGGGTGGATGATCAGCGAGCGGGTATCGCCGATGTTGGCGAGGTGGCTGAACAGCTTGACCGACTGGACCAGCTTGACGCCCGCTTCGTAGCCGCCCTTCACGCCGAAGGTGAACACCGCCCCGCCCTTGCCGCCAAGGTACTGGCGGGCCAATTGGTGATACGGGTCTTCCGGCAGGCCCGCATAGCTGACCCACGCCACCTTGGGGTGGGCCTGCAGCCACTGCGCCAGATGCAGCGCATTGCTGCAGTGCCGCTCCATGCGCAGTGCGAGCGTTTCCATGCCGGTCAGCGTCAGGAACGCATTCATCGGCGCCATCGACGGACCAAGATCGCGCAGGCCCAACACGCGGCAGCCGATGATGAAGGCGATGGGGCCGACCGGCTTCAATGCCTCGGTCAGCACCGCGCCGTGGTAGCTCGGGTTGGGCTGCGACAGCGAGGGGAACTTGGCACTCGCCGCCCAGTCGAACTTGCCCGAATCCACGATCAGCCCGCCGATGGAATTGCCGTGGCCGTTGAGGAACTTGGTGCACGAATGGACGACGATGTCCGCGCCATGTTCGATCGGGCGGCACAGCGCGGGGCTCGCCATCGTGTTGTCGACGATCAGCGGCACACCAGCCGCATGGGCAACCTCGGCAATCGCCGCGATGTCCTGCACCACGCCGCCGGGATTGGCGAGGCTTTCGATGAAGACACCACGCGTCTTGTCGGTGATTGCGGCGGCAACGGCAGCTGGATCGTCGGCATCGACGAAAACCGCCTTCCAGCCGAACTTGGCAAAGCTGTGCGCAAACTGGTTGAGCGTGCCGCCATAGAGCTTCTTGGCCGCAACGATCTCGCAGCCCGGCTCCATCAGGGTGTGAAACACGATGAACTGCGCGGCATGGCCCGATGCCACGCCCAGCGCAGCCACGCCGCCTTCCAACGCCGCAATCTTCGCTTCAAGCGCGGCATTGGTCGGGTTCATGATGCGCGTGTAGATGTTGCCGAACTCGGCCAGCGAGAACAGGTTCGCGGCGTGCTCGGCACTGTCGAACACGTAGCTGGCCGTCTGGTAGATCGGCGTGATCCGCGCCTTGGTGGTCGGATCAGGCTCGCACCCGGCGTGGACCGACAGCGTCTCGAGCTTCTGTGTCATCGCATCTCTCCCGTTGTAAGGCGCGAATACTATCAGGCGGCGTCGATCTCGCTACCCGGCGGCGGCATGTTGTGGCCAAGCAGGCGCAGCATGTCTGCGGCGCATTCGACCACGTTCGAGCCTGGACCGTAGATGCCCTGCACCCCGGCTTCGCGCAGGAAATCGTAGTCCTGCGGCGGGATCACGCCCCCTGCCACGACCTTGATGTCCGCACGGCCTGCGGCCTTCAGGTGGCCGATCAGTTCGGGGATCAGCGTCTTGTGCCCGGCGGCGAGCGAAGATGCGCCAACCGCATCGACGTCCTTCTCGAGTGCCAGCGCGGCAGCTTCCTCGGGCGTCTGGAACAGCGGGCCGGAGGTCACCTCGAAGCCCATGTCGCCAAAGGCCGAGGCAATCACGTTGGCACCGCGATCGTGCCCGTCCTGGCCCATCTTGGCGACGAGCATGCGGGGCTTGCGGCCAAGCCGGCGCGTCACCGCCTCGACGCCATCCAGCACCTGCTGGTAGCGCGAATCCCCGGCATAGGCCGAGCCGTAGACGCCCTTCACCGGGGTCGGGAAAGTGCCGTGGCGGCCGAACACGACTTCCATCGCATCCGAAATCTCGCCCAGCGTGGCGCGGTGGCGCGCGGCCTCGACGGCGAGTTCGAGCAGGTTGCCGCCGGTCTTCGCACCTTCGGTCAGCGCATTGAGCGCTGCGCGGCACTTGGTCTCGTCACGTGTCTCGCGCACGCGCTTGATGCGTGCGATCTGGGCTTCGCGGACAACATGGTTGTCGACTTCCAGCGTTTCGAGCTTGTCCTCGCTCGCCAGGCGATACTTGTTCACGCCGACGATCACGTCCTCGCCACGGTCGACGCGGGCCTGACGCCCGGCGGCGGCTTCCTCGATCATCGCCTTGGGCCAGCCAGCGGCCACGGCCTTGGCCATGCCCCCATCGGCCTCGACGCGCTCGATGATTTCCCAGGCCTTGTCGACCAGTTCCTGCGTCAGCGCCTCGATGTAGTACGACCCGCCGAGCGGATCGACCACGTTGCACATGCCGGTCTCTTCCTGAATCACGATCTGCGTGTTGCGCGCGATACGGGCGGAAAAGTCGGTCGGCAGCGCGATGGCTTCGTCGAGCGCGTTGGTGTGAAGCGACTGCGTCCCGCCCAGCATCGCGGCCATTGCCTCGATCGTGGTACGGATGACGTTGTTGTAGGGGTCCTGCTCCTGCAAGCTCACGCCCGAGGTCTGGCAGTGGGTGCGCAGCATCTTGGAGCGCTCGTCCTTGGCGCCCAGCTTGGTCATCACCCGGTGCCACAGCACGCGCGCGGCGCGCAGCTTGGCCACTTCCATGAAGAAGTTCATGCCGATGGCGAAGAAGAACGACAGGCGCCCGGCGAACTTGTCGATGTCCAGCCCCGAGGCGACGCCATACTTCACGTATTCCATGCCGTCGGCGATGGTGAAGGCCAGTTCCTGCACCTGCGTCGCCCCGGCTTCCTGCATGTGGTAGCCGGAAATCGAGATCGAGTTGAACTTCGGCATCTCGCGGCTGGTGTAGCCGAAGATGTCCGAGATGATCCGCATCGAGGGCTCGGGTGGGTAGATGTAGGTGTTGCGGACCATGAACTCCTTGAGGATGTCGTTCTGGATGGTCCCGTCGAGCAGCTTGCGATCTACGCCCTGCTCTTCACCCGCCACGATGAAGAATGCGAGGATCGGAATGACCGCGCCGTTCATCGTCATCGATACCGACATCTGATCGAGCGGAATGCCGTCGAACAGGATCTTCATGTCCTCGACGCTGTCGATGGCAACACCCGCCTTGCCGACGTCACCCACCACGCGCGGATGGTCGGAGTCATAGCCACGGTGCGTGGCAAGGTCGAAGGCGACCGAGAGGCCCTTCTGACCCGCGGCAAGGTTGCGGCGATAGAAGGCGTTGGATTCCTCGGCGGTGGAAAAGCCGGCGTACTGGCGAATGGTCCAGGGGCGGCCCGCATACATCGAGGCGCGGACGCCGCGCGTGAACGGGGCGAAACCGGGAAGGCCGGGGTCGGAGGTCACGTCCTCGGCGGTGTAGAGTGGCTTGACCGCGATGCCTTCCGGCGTCTGCCAGGTCAGGTCCTTGCCCTTCACTTCCTTGGCGGCGGCGGCCTGCCAGTCGGCCAGTGTCTTGTCGGTCATTTTGCCATCTCGCACGTCATGCTGAACTTGTTTCAGCATCCATTTTGCCACTCGAACCGCCGTGCCATTCGCACGATGGACCCTGAAACAAGTTCAGGGTGACGGTTCTCCCACCCTCAGTGATGCCCGCCCTTTGGCGTCTCCATGATCTCGGTCAGCTGCCCGCCCATGTCCTTGGGGTGAACGAAGAAGATCAGCGTTCCGTGGGCACCGATGCGGGGTTCGCCGAGCACGCGCTTGCCCTGCCCCTCGAACCAGGCCTTGGCCTCGTGAATATCGGGCACTTCGTAGCAAAGGTGGTGCTGCCCGCCCAAGGGATTGGCCGCGAGCCACTTGCCCACTGCGCTGTCCGGGCTGGTCGGCTGGATCAGCTCGATCTGCGTCCCCGCCGTGCCGTTCTCGCCCGGCGTATTGACGAAGCACACCCGCACCTGCTGGCTTTCCAGCACGAACGGCTCGGTGATGTCACTTGCGCCCATCACGTCACGATAGAACGCGATGGAAGCGTCGATGTCCGGCGTTGCAACGCCCACGTGGTTGAGGCGGCCCAGTTTCATGTTCAGACCTTCTCGATGACCATGGCGATGCCCTGACCGCCGCCGATGCACATGGTGATGAGGCCATAGCGTCCGCCGGTGCGGTGCAGTTCGTACATCGTCTTGATCGTCAGGATCGCGCCGGTCGCACCGATCGGATGGCCGAGCGAGATGCCCGAGCCGTTGACGTTGGTCTTTGCCGGATCGAAGCCCAGTTCCTTGGCCACGCCGCAGGCCTGCGCCGCAAAAGCCTCGTTGCTTTCGATCACGTCGATCTGGTCGAGCGTCAGACCCGCGCGCTGCAATGCCACCGGCACGGCCTTGACCGGGCCAAGGCCCATCACGTTCGGTTCCACGCCCGCATGGCCCCAGCCGAGGATCTTGGCCATCGGCTTCAGCCCATGTTCTTCAACCGCCTTGCCGCTGGCGAGCACGACCGCTGCCGCGCCGTCGTTGATTCCGCTCGCGTTGCCGGCGGTAACCGTGCCGTCCTTCTTGAACACCGGCTTGAGGCCAGCCATCGCCTCGACCGAGGCATCGGCGCGCACGTGCTCGTCCGTATCGAACACCGTCACGCCCTTGCGGGTCTTGATCTCGACCGGGACGATCTGCTCCTTGAAGTAGCCCGCTGCGATGGCTGCGGCCGCACGCTTGTGGCTTTCCACCGCCAGCGCGTCCTGCTCCTCGCGGCTGATCGCGCAGCGCTCGGCCACGTTCTCCGCCGTCACGCCCATGTGGATGTTCTCGAACGGATCGTGCAGCGCGCCGAGCATGGCGTCCATCAGCACCTGGTCGCCCATCTTCTGGCCGTTGCGCGCGGTCAGCACCATGTGCGGCGCATTCGACATGCTTTCCGCGCCGCCGCCGATGGCAATGTCCTGCTCGCCAAGGGCAATGCCCTGCGCTGCCGAAACGATCGCCTGAAGGCCCGAACCGCACAAGCGGTTGACGTTCATGGCGGGAGCCTCGATCGGCACGCCCGCGTTTACCGCCGCGACGCGGCTGACATAGGCATCCTTGGGCTGGGTCGGCACGACCGTGCCGATCACCACGTTCTGCACCTTGTCAGGCGTGATCCCGGCGCGGGCAATCGCTTCCTTGATGACAATCGCGCCGGTTTCGGCCGGACGCAGCGAGGCAAGGCCGCCGCCGAACGAGCCGATGGCGGTACGCGCGCCCGAGACGATGTAGATGTCGGTCATTGTCAGTCTTTCCAAAACCGTGGGGCAAATCAGAGCGGAATGTTGTCGTGCTTCTTCCACGGGTTCTCGAGGCTCTTGTTCTTGAGCTTCCTGAGACCCAGCGCGACACGGCGGCGCGTCGAGTGCGGGTGGATCACCTCGTCGACGAAGCCCTTGCTCGCCGCCACGAACGGGTTGGCGAAGCGGTCCTCGTATTCCTTGGTCTTCACCGCCTGCTCTTCGGCGGAAAGCCCGCGGAAGATGATCTCGACCGCGCCCTTGGCACCCATCACCGCGATTTCGGCGGTCGGCCAGGCGTAGTTGAGGTCGCCGCGCAGGTGCTTGGAGGCCATCACGTCATAGGCGCCGCCATAGGCCTTGCGGGTGATGACGGTGATCTTCGGGACGGTCGCCTCGGCATAGGCGAAGAGCAGCTTGGCGCCGTGCTTGATGATGCCATTGTGCTCCTGCGCCGTGCCGGGGAGGAAGCCCGGAACGTCGACGAAGGTCACGATCGGAATGTTGAACGCATCGCAGAAGCGCACGAACCGCGCGGCCTTCTTGGAGGAGTTGATGTCGAGCACACCTGCCAGCACCATCGGCTGGTTGGCGACCACACCCACGGTGCGGCCTTCGACGCGCCCGAAACCGCAGATGATGTTCGCGGCATGCTTGGGCTGGATCTCGAAGAACTCGCCCTCGTCCACTGTCTTGCGGATGACTTCGTGCATGTCATAGGGCTGCGTCGCCGAAGCCGGCACGATGGTATCGAGGCTGGGCTCGAGGCGGTCGTAAGGATCCGAGGTGGGCCGCTCGGGCACGTCCTGGCGGTTCGACAGCGGCAGGTAATCGAAGAAATCGCGCGCCGCCAGCAGCGCCTCGATGTCGTTCTCCAGCGCGAGGTCGGCGACCGAGGTCTTGGTCGTGTGCGTCACCGCGCCGCCCAGTTCCTCTTGGCTGACGACCTCGTTGGTCACGGTCTTGACGACATCCGGGCCGGTGACGAACATGTACGAGCTGTCCTTCACCATGAAGATGAAGTCGGTCATGGCAGGCGAATAGACCGCGCCGCCCGCGCACGGCCCCATGATCAGCGAAAGCTGCGGCACCACGCCCGAGGCCAGCACGTTGCGCTGGAACACTTCGGCATAGCCACCGAGCGACGCCACGCCTTCCTGGATGCGTGCGCCGCCGGAATCGTTGAGGCCGATCACCGGCGCGCCGACCTTCAGCGCCATGTCCATGATCTTGCAGATCTTCTGTGCGTGCCGTTCCGAAAGCGATCCGCCGAACACCGTGAAGTCCTGGCTGAACACATAGACCAGACGGCCGTTGATCGTGCCCGATCCGGTGACCACGCCATCGCCCGGAATGACGGTGTCGGGCATGCCGAAGTCGACGCAGTTATGCTCGACATACATGTCCACTTCCTCGAAGCTGCCCTCATCCAGCAGCACTTCGAGGCGTTCGCGTGCGGTCAGCTTGCCCTTGGCATGTTGGGCATCGATGCGCTTCTGCCCGCCACCCAGCCGCGCGGCTTCCCGGCGCTTTTCCATTTCGGCGATATTGGCGGACATGCGTGGCATCCCTTCTTCTGACTGGCGGACCGTTTTCTGCTGCGACTCCGGCCTGCTCCTCCTCCCCGAGGCGCCACGCCAGAGCCGCGCCCGCGCCCTGCCGGAACGACACCGGGCGCGGATCGGCGTTCCAACTGCGCCACGCCGCTTGCCAAGTCCAATGTTATTCTGCAAACTTGCGAAGGATCACTTTGCAAAACCGGCCGGAGCTGGGGGACGGGATAAATGGCGCGACGCCGCTTGTTTGCAGGCGAACAACTCAAGGCTCTGCGCGTCACGCGAAAGCTGCGCCAGGGCGAGATGGCATCGCTTCTGGGGATCAGCGCCTCCTATCTCTCGCAGATCGAGAATGACGAGCGCCCCCTGACCCCTGCGCTGACCGACCGGTTGCAGCAGAGCTTTCCGGTCGAATGGCAGGACTTCGCTGCCGACCGGGTCGAGCCGGTGCTTTCCGCCTTGCGCGATGCCACCGCCGATCCGATGCTGGGCCAGATGCTTCCCGGCGATCAGGTGGAGCGCGTTGCAGAGCAATACCCCGCCTTCGCCCAGGCCTTCGCCCAGTTGTGGGACCAGCACCGCCGCTCGGTCCAGCGGCTCGAAGCCATCGACGAGGCGCTGGGATCGGACAGTATCTCCGGCGGCCGCCTGCCGTGGGAAGAAGTGCGCGACTGGTTCCACCACGCCAACAACTACGTCGATACCATCGACCGCGCCGCCGAACGACTGGCGGTGCGACTATCCGGCACCGGGCTGACGCCGACATCGGCGCAAATGGCAAGCTGGCTGGAGAGTCGCGGCATCGCGGTTGAACAGGTCAGCGGCGGGGCAATGCGGCGCTTCGACCCCGAAGCGCGCCGCCTCACCATAGACCCCAACCAGCCGATCGAATCCGCCCGGTTCCAGATCGCATACCAGCTGGCGGCCGAAGCCCTGCGCGATGAAATCAGCGCCATCGTCGGCGAGGCAACGCTGCAATCGGACGCCGCGCGCCAGCTCCTGACTGTAGGCCTGGGCAATTATGCGGCAGGCGCGCTGATCATGCCCTACGAATGGTTCCGCACCCGCGCCCGTGCGCTGCGGCATGATATCGATCAGCTGCGCCTGACTTTCGGGGCCAGCTTCGAGCAGGTCTGCCATCGCCTGTCGACGCTGCAACGCCCGCAGGCGCGCGGGATTCCGATGTTCTTCTGCCGCGTCGACATGGCCGGCAACATCACCAAGCGCCACTCGGCCACGCGCCTTCAGTTCGCCCGCTTCGGCGGTGCCTGCCCGCTATGGGTGGTGCACGAAGCCGTGGCGATCCCCGATCGCATCCACGTACAGGCCGCAGAAATGCCCGATGGCGTGCGCTATGTCTCGATTGCCAAGGGCCTGGTGAAGCCTTCGGGCAGCTATTATCGCATACCGCGCCGCTACGCCGTGGCCCTGGGCTGCGAGGCGGCGTTGGCCGATGAGTTCATCTATGCCGACGGGATCAATCTTGCACGGCCCGAGGCCGTGACGCGGATCGGCATTTCCTGCCGCATCTGCCCGCGCGACAAGTGCGACCAGCGCGCCTTCCCGCCCAGCGACCGCGCCATCGTGGTCGACCCGCATGCCCGCGATCTGGTGCCTTACGGGATCACGGACATGTGAAGGCCGCCCCGGCTCGATACCGGGGCGGCTGGCGATCAGGCGTTGGGATTGGGCGCAAAGGCGCAGATCTTGTTGCCATCCGGATCGCGCAGGTAGGCGCCATACTGCTTGCCCGGCGAGTTTTCGCGAACGCCCGGCTGACCTTCGCAGGTGCCGCCGTTGGCAAGGCCTGCGGCGTGCCAGGCATCGACCACCGAGGAATCGGCCGCCTTGAAGCCGAGCGTGTAGCCGTTGGAGACGGTGTGCGCTTCGCCGTTGCTTGGCTTCGCCACGATCAGCGAGCCGTTGGGCGAAGGGAACAGCGTGCCGTGCGGCAGTTCCACCGCATTGTGACCGAGAGTCTGCATTACCGCGCTGTAGAACTTGCGCGACTTTTCGATGTCATTGGTGCCAAGGAAAGTGTGGGTAAACAAGGTGGTCTCTCCGTCCAGATTGTTATTGAACCAAACTATCTTGCCGCCTTCCCGCCCTTGCGTCGAGAGCGAAAATGGCGGCGAAATGAAACGTCAGAACGTCGTCGCGCTTTCAAGCGGGGCATCGCTGCGGTGCGCGGCGGCATAAGCCTCGGCAGCCTTCATCACCCGCAGGATGTTACCGCTGGCAAGCTTCCCGAGATCCGCCTTCGACCAGCCGCGCCGGGACAGTTCGGCGAAGAGCACGGGGTAGGTCGAGACGTCTTCCATGCCCTGTACAGTGGCCTCGACACCATCGAGGTCTCCGCCGAGTGCGACGTGGCCGACGCCGATCAATTTTGCAATGTGATCAATATGATCCGCGACGTCCTTGACGCTGCCGCGCGGCATCGGGTTAGCCTTGTCCCATGCCGCGAGCGCCGCCTTCTCGGCGGCGGGATCGCCACGATTGAGCTCCTTGGCGCGCGCCGCTTCGGCGTCCCGCGCAGCGCTCCATTGTCGTGCCGCTTCAACGACATAGGGCGGATAGAAGTTGACCATGACGATGCCGCCAGCAACGCCGATCGCCTTCAGCGTCTCGTCCGAGACATTGCGGGCGTGGTGGTTGATCGCACGGGCGTTGGAGTGGCTTACGATCGGCGGCGGACCGGCCAGCGCCAGCACGTCACGCATGGTCGCCTCGCTGACGTGGGCGAGGTCGACCAGCATGCCAAGCCGTTGCATTTCCTTGACAACTTGTCTTCCGAACGGCGTCAGACCATCGTGCGCGGGGGCGTCGGTGGCGCTGTCCGCCCAGGCATTGTTCTTGAAATGCGTCAGCGTCATGTAGCGCGCGCCTAGAGCGTGCATCTGGCGCAGGACGCCCAGCGAGCCGCCTATCGAATGGCCGCCCTCCATGCCGAGGAGTGAGGCTATCTTCTTTGATTTCCACGCTTTTTCAACGCAGGCCGTGTCGGTGCAGAACTGCATTTCGGCCGGATGCCGCGCGATCAGGCGCTTCATCACGTCTATCTGTTCGAGCGTCGCCTGCACCGCCTGCGGTTCGGGCAGATCGGCCGAGACATAGACCGACCAGAACTGTGCGCCGACATTTCCGGCGCGCATTCTGGGCAAGTCGGTCATCATCCCGACGCTGCGCGTGTCATTGAAATCAAAGCCTTCCAGAACATCCTTGCGCCGTTCACGGAGTTGTTCGGGGACGTCGTTATGACCGTCCCAGACCAACGGCGAGCCGCTTTCCAACTCTCGCGAACTCTTGCGGGACTCTGCGGCAACTCCCCCGCAACTCCCCCACAACAGGGCCATGCAGACGAGGGGCGAAACGAGGCTTCTGGTCACGCGCATTTCGTCTCCCCGAATTGCAGTGATCCTACCCCGCAGGCTGATCCGCCATCACGTCGTCGCCATCGCGCTCGGGCAGCATCAGGAACAGCACGAGGCTGAGAACCGAGCCCATTGCCATGATGATCGACACCGTCAGCAGTTGGTCATCTCCCAACCACCCGAACAGGGTGCCCGCCAGCAACGGACTGCCCGCAGCGCCCAGCCGCCCGACGCCCAGCGCGAAACCTGTGCCGGTGGCCCGCGCATAGGCCGGGAAGCCGCGCGCAAAGGCGGCATAGTAGCCGCTGATCGCCGCATTGGTGAAGAAACCGGCGATCATCGTCGCCATTTGCCACGCATTGAGCGTATCACGCCCGGTGCCGAACCAGGCCACCAGCATCGCGCCGATCAGCAGCATCAGCGCGGTCGGCCACCTCACCCCCAGCCGCGCCATCACGAAGCCGAAAAGCGCGCTGCCCAGGAACCCGCCGATGTTGGCGTATGTCAGCACCGTGGCCGCCTGCGCCGGAGGATAGCCCGGCGGATAATCGGACACGATCTGCACCCCGAACTTCAGGATGTAATAGAAGGTGATGCAATGAAACGTGTAGCCGAACGCCAGGAGCAAGGTGACCGGGCGCAGTCTGGGGTTGGACAGGATATCGGTTACCCGAGGCTTGGCGGTACCCGCCACGATCACCGGCAGATCGCTGATGGCAGGCTTGCCGAACGCGGCGAGCGTGCGGTTCACGCCCGCCAGATTGCGCTTCGTCGCCAGATAGGCCGCCGTTTCGGGCACCAGCACCAGGATGACCGGGATCAGGACTGCGGTCACCGCGGCGCCGAACAGAAACACCGCGTGCCAGCTGTAGGTGGGTAGCAGCCATTCCGATGCGGCAATTCCGCCGACGATCGCGCCCAGCGGATAGCCCGCCACATAGACCGCGATGGCGACAGAGCGCCAACGGCTGTTGGTGCTTTCGGCGACCACCGCGTTGGTGGTGGTGAGCATCCCGCCGATGCCGATGCCGGTGAGGAACCGGTAGGCAACCATCGGCTGAACCGCCGTCGCGATGCTTGCCAGATACATGCCAATCGCCATCAGCACGAGGCAGGCAAGCATGGTAAACTTGCGGCCATACCGGTCTGCCGCCCCACCGAGCAGCACCGAACCGAAGCCCATGCCGAGCAGCTCAGCCGAAAGCACCACGCCCAGCGCCGGGCGGGCAATGCCCCAATCGGCGGTGATACCCGGCGCGGCAAAGGCGCTCGACAGCACGTCAAACCCGTCAAGCGCGTTCAACAGCACCATCAGGACCACCACGATCCACTGGCGGACACCCATGGGCGTCTGCTCGATCACCTCGCGCGGGGTTTGTGACATGCGGCCCGAATCCTCTCCAAGAATGGCTTATTGCTATCTGATATAACTTATTCGTGGATTCTGGAAAGCAGTTCGATGAGTTGCCGCACTTCCTTGTCGGTAAAGCGGCTTTTCACCCAAGCCTCGTGCTCGCCGATGGCCTGCTTGGCCCGGGCCAGCATTTCGACGCCAGCGGGCTCGAGGAACAGCGCCTGCTTGCGCCCATCCCGTGGCGAGCGATCACGCCGCAGGAAATGCTTGGCCTGAAGGCGGTTGATGATCGCCATGGTCGTGGCGCGGTCCATCCGCAGGCGCTGCGCCAGATCGGTCTGGGCGATGCCGGGGTGATCGTCGACCAGCCAGAGCACCGACACCTGCTTCTGCGTGAGATCGAGATCGGTGAAGGTTTCGGTGAAATGCCTGAGGCACGCGCCGTGGGCGAGACGGATGTGGAAGCCGAGAATATCGTTGATCGCGCCGACGTCATCCTCGTCGGTGTGGCCGACGGGCGCGATGGCGTCGGCGAATTTGTCCTTGATCAATGCCCTGCCCCCAACGATTGCGCTTGTCTAATTGTTAGCATTACATACAATATCGCGAGGAGGATGCCATGGCTCAATTTCCGAACACCCCCAGCTTCACGGGATTCAACACGCCATCGCGGATCGAGGCGG
Organism: Novosphingobium sp. GW835-FHT14H07; assembly: GCF_058793515.1. Classification (NCBI taxonomy): domain Bacteria; kingdom Pseudomonadati; phylum Pseudomonadota; class Alphaproteobacteria; order Sphingomonadales; family Sphingomonadaceae; genus Novosphingobium; species Novosphingobium sp. GW835-FHT14H07. The sequence goes on along the minus strand of NZ_JBXAFX010000013.1, from coordinate 19,607 downwards.
ATATCGCCGATCTGGCCCACGAAGGCACGATTCCGCAAGGGTTAAACGGCGCATTCTATCGCGTCCAGCCCGACCCGCAGTTTCCTCCGCGTCTTGCCGACGACATTGCGTTCAATGGCGATGGCATGATCACCCGCTTTCATATCCATGACGGCCAGGTGGACTTCCGCCAACGCTGGGCAAAGACGGACAAATGGAAGCTGGAGAACGCAGCCGGAAAGGCCCTGTTCGGCGCCTATCGCAACCCGCTGACCGATGACGAAGCGGTCAAGGGCGAGATCCGTTCGACCGCCAACACCAACGCCTTCATCTTCGGCGGCAAGCTGTGGGCGATGAAGGAGGACTCCCCTGCCCTCGTAATGGATCCGGCAACGATGGAGACGTTCGGGTTCGAGAAGTTCGGCGGCAAAATGACCGGGCAGACCTTTACCGCGCATCCCAAGGTCGATCCCAGGACCGGCAACATGGTCGCCATCGGCTACGCCGCGAGCGGGCTGTGCACCGACGATGTGACCTACATGGAAGTGAGTCCGACAGGCGAGCTGATCCGCGAGGTGTGGTTCAAGGTGCCCTACTACTGCATGATGCATGACTTCGGCATCACCGAGGATTACCTGGTGCTGCACATCGTGCCTTCGATCGGCAGCTGGGACCGCCTGGAAAAGGGCATGCCGCACTTTGGCTTCGACACGACCAAGCCGGTGCACCTTGGCATCATTCCCCGCCGCGATGACGTCCGTCAGGAAGACATCCGCTGGTTCACACGCGACAACTGCTTTGCAAGCCACGTGCTAAACGCCTGGCAGGAAGGGACGAAGGTCCACTTCGTGACGTGCGAGGCGAAGAACAACATGTTCCCGTTCTTCCCCGACGTCCACGGTGCACCGTTCAACGGCATGGAAGCGATGAGCTACCCGACGGACTGGGTGGTCGACATGGCAAGCAATGGCGAGGACTTTGCCGAGATCGTGAGGCTTTCGGACACGGCGTCGGAGTTCCCGCGCATCGACGATCGCTTTGCGGGACGCAAGACCCGCCACGGCTGGTTCCTCGAGATGGACATGAAACGCCCGGTCGAGCTGCGCGGTGGCAGTGCCGGTGGACTGCTGATGAACTGCCTGTTCCACAAGGATTTCGAAACGGGGCGCGAACAGCACTGGTGGTGCGGCCCGGTATCGAGCCTGCAGGAACCGTGCTTCGTGCCGCGCTCCAAGGATGCTCCCGAAGGCGACGGCTGGATCGTGCAGGTTTGCAACCGGCTGGAAGAGCAGCGCAGCGACCTGCTGATCTTCGACGCGCTGGAGATCGAGAAGGGCCCGGTGGCCACAGTGCACATCCCCATCCGCCTGCGCTTCGGCCTGCATGGCAACTGGGCGAATGCGGATGAGATCGGGCTGGTGGAGAAGGAGATGGCTGCGTGATCCAACCGGGCCTAGAGTTCGTCTATGAGGCTACCGGCGAGCTGGAGCCGCCGGTGGCGATAGGCGAGACCTTTGACGGGACGCGGCGGATCATTCCGATCGTCGGCGGCGGTCGCGTGGAAGGGCCGCTGATCAGGGGCAAGCTGATCGGAAATGCGGCGGACTGGCAGGTGACGCGGCCTGACGGGGTGACCGTGGCCGATGCGATCTATGCGCTCGAGACCGATGACGAGGTGGTGATCCAGATCCGCAATCGCGGGCTGCGGCACGGCCCTCCGGAGGTCATGCAGCGGCTGGCATCAGGGCAGGAAGTCAGTCCGGCGGAGTATTATTTCCGCACGGTGCCCGAGTTCATCGCGCCCAAGGGGAAGTATGACTGGATGAACCGGTCGATATTCGTCTGCTCGGGCGCACGCTATCCGCTGGGGATCAAGCTTTGGGTGTGGCGGGTGACTTGAGAAGTCGTTAGAGCGGTTTCCACCCATTCTGGTCCACCGTGATTGCGTCAGGAGTTCCGCTGGCTAGGCGCAGCGCGCAGCAGGGGCTGGTTGCCCCTGCAAGCGATGCAACGCTGTCCAGCGGAATTCCTGACGCCACCCTCCGGGCGGGCCGCCTTTCGCCCATCACAGCGTCACTCGTCGGTCACTATGCGTTGGCATGGCTCCCTCCTCGCTCCTCGCGCTGGGCGAAAATCGGCTCCGTCACGGTTGACCAGAATGGGTGGAAACCGCTCTAAGGGCGCAGGACTCCTCGATCCAAGGCGCACCGATGGCCCGCAAGCATTCCAAGCACGGTTCCTGGCAGGATACCGAAGACGAGGCCGAAGCGCCGCCGCCGCCGCCATGTTGGCTCTGCGGGCGTCCTACCGGTTCGACCATCGTCTGGCATCACCCCGTACCCAAGAGCCGGGGTGGGCGCGAGACCGTACCGATGCATGCGATCTGCCAGAATACGCTGATCACCACATTCACAAACTCGGAACTGCAGCGCGCCGGGATGGACGCTTCGGTTCTGCTGGCCAACCCGGCAATCGCTAAGTTCGTGAGCTGGGTCGCAAACAAGGACCCAGACTTCAACGCGGCAATCACCAAGAAGCCTCGCTAGGCCGCGGCGCGCTCCAGCAGCGTTGCCTCGTCCCTCTGCGCGCGGCGAGCGATGAAGAGCATCAGGACCGCGATGGGAATTGCCACCGCGTTGATGGAGAGCATCGCGGTGCGCAAGCTGCCGGTGGCGTCGGACAGGAGGCCCACGACATAGGGACCGATGCCCATGCCAAGTATCGTCATCACCAGCAGGTAGAGGCTGGCGGTGAGCCCTCTCATGCGCGGCAGGACCTGATCGTACATGATCGCATAGAGTGGCGGCATCCAGCCGGTGAGGATGAAGCTGTAGATCAGGAAGCGGGCATAGAAGCTGCCGGGATCTGCGGCGAAATAGACCCAGAACGACATGACCGGCGAAGCTGCCATCGCGAACAGGGCGACCCATGCGCGACCGGCGCCGGGGAAGCGCTGGTTCAACCAATCGGACAGCGGGCCCCATGCCAGCGGGCCGATGATGCCCATGGCAGCCGAGAGCAGGCCGAACTGCAGCGCGGTTTCCTGCATGGTCAGGCCAAAGGTGCGGATCAGGAAGCTGGGGTTGAAGGCCATCATGCCGTAGTTGATCACCGACTGCAGCGTGCCCACGGCAATGCACATCATCACCGTGGGCGAGCGCGAGATGACGCGGAAGGCTTGGGCATCGCCCAGCTTCATGCCCTGCATCAGGTTGACGATGACGAAGACGCCGAGGCCGATCACGCTCCACTGCAGTGCGTGGGGATTGAGCGTTATGCTGCCGAGTTGCATCGGCGGCTTGGGGCTGATCGCGTTGCTCAGCAGCGTGAGCGCGTAAGCAGCCACGGCGATGAGGGTGAGCGCCACAAGGTTGCCGCGCACCATGGCGGGGTTGGCGCCCCTGCCCTTCATGCCAATCCAGTGGAAGCCCGGGGTGACCGAGCCGAGCAGCGCGAGGCTCCGGGCGAAGGGATGGGCTTCGGGTGCGGTTTCGATGCCGTCCATCTGCCCGCGCTGCGGCTCCTTCAGCATCCACACGAAAGCGGCAAGGACGAAGCCGGGGGCAGCAGCGACGAGGAAGGCGAATTGCCAGCCCTTGAGCCCGCCCGCCGCATGGCTGGCGTCCCACCATGCCGCGGCGACGCCACCCAGGATGAGCGAGCCGCCCAGGCCGAGAGCGATGGCCGAAGCGATGACCGACATGACGAAGCCGCGGCGGTGCTTGGGCCAGAAGTCATAGAGCAGCGAGGTGCCGGCCGGCGCCGTCGCCGCCTCGCCAATGCCGACGCCGAGGCGCGACAGGGCGAGCATGGCGAAGCTTGAGGCGAACCCGGCAAGGCCGGTGGCGGTAGACCAGAACAGCAGGCTGATGGCCAGCAGGCGCGTGCGCACCCAGCCATCGGCAAGGCGCCCGACAGGAAGCGAGAACAGCGCATAGAACAGCGCGAAGACGGTGCCATAGAGCAGACCCATCTCGGCATCGCCGATGTCCAGGTCCTTCTTGATCGCGGGCGCGAGGATGGCGAGGATCTGGCGGTCGAGCAGGCTCATCGCGTTGGTCAGCGCGACGAGGATCAGCGCGTACCATGCGCCGGGGGCCAGGGTACGGCGCGGTTCGGTGGTCATATTCTCTCCCTGCGCCTGCGGATCACAGCTTGAACCACTTCTCCGCATTCGTCTGGAAGAACTTCTTCTTGGTTTCAGCGCTCATGTCCATCGCATCCATCGCGCGGACTTCGTCGGCGACGTACTGGTAGGGGTAGTCCATCGCATACATCACGCGGTCTTCGCCCATGACCTGCTGGCAGAACTTGATCGCCGGCTCCCACGCCACGCCCGAATTGGTGACGAGGACGTTGGACTGGAGGTATTCGGCGATAGTCTTCTTGAGCGGCTTCATGCGTTCATAACGCTGCGAACGGACACCGGCCTGGTGCATGTAGTCGAGGCGGTAGAGCCAGTACGGCAGCGCCTCGCCCATGTGCCCGACCATGATCTGAAGGCTCGGGTACTTGTCGAAGATGCCGATGGTGATGAGGCGCAGCAGGTGCATGCCGGTTTCAACGCCGAAGCCGAAGATCGCGCCATCGAGCCCGGCTTCGAGCATCGGATCGATCATCGAATCCGGCGACGTGGCGGGGTGGATGTAGAGCGGCTGGTCAACCTCGACGAGGGCGCGGAAGATCGGGTCGAAGAACTCCTCGTCGAGATAGCGGCCTTGCGTGTGGCTGTTGATCTGGATGCCCTTGAAGCCGAGCTCTTTCGCACCCCGATGGATTTCGCGAGCCGACCATTCCGGGTCCTGCGGGGCAACGGTGCCCATGCCGATGTAGCGGTCCGGGTACTTCTCGCAGGCAGCCGCGAGCGTGTCGTTGGCGCGGGCTGCGAGGGTCTTTGCCTCTTCGACATCGAGCAGCGGCTGGACACCGGGCGAGGTCAGCGCGAGGATGGCCTTGTCGATGCCGGTGGCATTCATGTCGGCGATGCGGCGCTCACCCAGATCGAGCAGGCGCTCGAGAATCTGGGTGGCGCGCTCGGACGGCGAGGTGGCATAGAAGCCCCAGAGCGAGACCATGCCCTTGTCGGCGGTGCCATCGCGGATCATGCGCAGGTAGACGTCGATGATCTCGCGCGTGGCGAAGGCTTCTTCGGTGGCGATGCGCAGGTAACCCTGCTCGCCTCCGGTCTTGAGTTCTGTGGTCATGCAGGCTTCCTTCCCGGGAAAGGCAGCCTGCGATCCATCATCTGCGGATGGTGAGCGACAGGCTGCCGATATGGTTCATGCGATCGGGCACGTTGAAACGATTGACGTACTGGCCCGAATATCCCGCCTCGATGGCGATGCCCCTGGCGATGGGCACGCCCACCCCGGCAAAGCCGCGCAACTGGTCGAACCCGGCGCGCTGGCCCCATGAGGTCGTGTCGAGGTTGACGAAGGGTTCGGCCCAGACGATGGCATTGAGGCCCTTGGCCACCGGCGCATCGAGCCTGACCTGCTGGCGCAGGCGCCAGCCCGTGCCCGAGCGACCTTCGAGCCAGCGCTGTTCGAGACGCGTGCGCGAGGTCACCGTAGTCCTGCCGAAGCCGCCCACCACGCGAACCAGCGCCTGCTGGAACATGCGGTGTTCGTCGGTCGGTGTGCCGTTCAGCGGTTCGGTGCGGACGTAGGCGTAGCCCAGGAACAGGGTGTCGCTCGGCGTGATGCGATAGCCGACGGCGGGGCGCAGCAGCACCTGCCCAAGCCGGTCCGCGCCATCGGTGAAGCGCAGTTGCACATCGGTGAAGAGCAGGACTTTCTGCCCGACCTCGATCGTCGAGAACTGGGCCAGCCAGACCTGTTCGTCCTCTTGCGCGGCCATGGCGCAGGGCGCGGACAGGAGGCTGGTGGCGGCCAGCAGGGCGCGCGATGGACGCATGGGAAGCTCCGGGCAACAGGGGGTAACCCTTTCGCGCTAGTATCAGCATGTTGCCCGCAGGTTTCCAGAACACGTCAAAGCCTGCCTTTCAGCCTTCGTGCACGGCCTTGGTGACCATGCAGGCGAGCACGCCTTCGGGGCCGTCTTCCGCGCCGTGGCCCGACCACCTTACGCCCCCGAACGGAGAGTCCGCGCCGCCGATCATGGTGGTGTTGAGACCCAACATGCCGGTCTCGATCTCGCGAGCCAGACGCTTCTGGCGCGAGGCGCTTTCGGTCCAGGCATAGGCGGCGAGGCCATAGGGCAAGCGATTGGCCTCGTTGATCATCGCCTCTTCGCCGCTGAAGGGGTTGATCAAGGCGACCGGGCCGAACGGCTCTTCGTTCATGATGGCCGCGTCGAGCGGGACTTCAGAGAGGACTGTGGGCGCGTAGAAGTAGCCCGCATTGCCGATGCGCTCACCACCAGTGTGGAGGCGGGCGCCGCGCGTGACAGCATCGCCGATCAGACGGTCCATCGCCTCGGGGCGGCGGGCGTTGGCCATCGGGCCCATCTGGGAGCCGTCCTCAAGGCCGTTGCCGACCTTGATCCGGCCGACGCGCTCGGCAAAGCCGTCGCGGAAGCGTTCGAAGACGTTCTCCTCGACGATGAAGCGTGTGGGGCTGACGCAGACTTGCCCCGCATTGCGGTACTTTGACGCGGCCATCGTATCGAGGGCCTTGTCCACATCGGCATCGCCGAAGATCAGGACCGGGCCATGGCCGCCCAATTCCATTGTCGTGCGCAGCATGTTGTCGGCGGCAAGGCGCATGAGGTGCTTGCCGACAACGGTCGAGCCGGTGAACGACAGCTTGCGGATGACGGGTGAGCCGAGGAGGTGGCGGCTGACTTCATCGGGCACGCCGAACACGGCCTGCGCTACTTCCTTGGGCAGCCCGGCATCGAGCAGGCATTGCAGAACGCCCAATGCCGACGCAGGAGTTTCCTCCGCTGCCTTGAGGATGACCGAGCATCCTGCAGCAATCGGCGCGCCGAGCTTGCGACCCGGATTGCCGAGCGGGAAGTTCCATGGCGCGAAGGCAGCGACAGGGCCGACGGGTTCGTGGGTGATCGTGCTGCGCTGTCCGGCGGGGCGGACCAGCGTGCGGCCATAGATGCGGAAGACTTCGCCGGCGTAGAAATTGAACAGACCGACGTTCATCAGAACTTCGATGCGCGCCTCGGGCAGGGTCTTGCCCTCTTCCATCGTGGCGATGCGGGCGAGGTCCTCCTGCCGCTCCATCATCAGACGAGCCGCGCCCTGAAGCACGGCAGCGCGCTGTTGCGGCGTGCTTTCGCGCCAGATGCGGAAGCCCCTGGCGGCAACTTCAAGCGCGCGATCGAGATCGGCGGCTTCGGCCAGCGGCAGCTCGCCGATGGTCTCGCCGGTGGCGGGATTTACGACGGCGTGGGTACGGCGGCCTGCGCCGGAAATGCGCTCGCCATCGATGATCATGTGAAGCGTGGGATACTGGGTCATGCCTGTTCCATGGTTTGCGGGCAGGAGCCGGGAGGATTGGCCCCTGCCCGCAAGCTCTTACTTCCGCGCGTTCTCGCGGTCGATGTCACCCTGCCAGCGCTGCGCCACCATTTCCTCACCCGTGACCGGGTGCTTCATGTGGAAGGCGTTGAGCTTGTGCGTGGGCCACAGCCAGTGATCGGTGATCAGCTCGTCCGGGCCGGTCGGGTCTTCCGGATAGGTCACCTTGGGGAACGGCACGTATTCGTGCGGGGTGTTGGCCCAGCCGCTTTCGAAATCGGCGTGCCAGATCGGCATGTAGTTGAGGATGTGCATCCGCCACACGCCGTCCACCTTCTTGTAGGTGTTCTCGTAGATGCCGCCTTCCCACCACTGGCGCGCCTTGAGGTGCGGGGCATCGCCTTCGTAGTCCTTGTGGCGGCCGGCCTGCATCATCGAGCGGGCGCGCCCCAGCGCGGTGACGCCATCGGGCTGGATGTTGATGATGTCCTGCAACTGCGGGTGATCGAGCAGGAAGCCATCGATCGGGCCGTTGTTGCCGTAGGTGAAGCGCTTCTGGAAGCGTTCGACATAGAGGCGGCGAACGCCTTCCTTGCCTTTCCACACGCCGCCGAAGAAGCGCACTTCGCCATCGTCGGTGAACAGGTCGACCGTCTCGTTATACATGCACTTGTCGATCAGGTAGCCGTAGAGATGCTGCAGCTTGCGGATATCAAGCTCATCCTCGCGCACCGTCAGGCGCTTTTCGAGATCATTCAGGCGGCTTTCGAGCGCGGCAATCTGGCTGTTATCGGACACGTCCAACTCCCTTATATTTTGTAAGTCTTACTAACAATCTGACGAGCTGTGCGAGTCCTGTCAACGCCCCATTGCCTCCAGGCGCTCCACTTCCTCGCGATAGGGGCGAATTGCCTTGAACATCAGGAATGTAGCGAGTGGCATGAGCACGCTGGCAGTGATCAGCAGGGCCTTCCACAGCTGGGTGGGATCACCGATCAGAACGTCCTGCACCTTGCCCACGACGTAGCTGCCCATCGCGCCGAAGAAGGTGAACATGAACAGGTAGAAGGCGGTGACTTGCCCGCGCATGTCATTGGGCGCAACGCGCTGGACGGCGGCGTTCTGCGGCACGGCGCCGGCGATGCCGAACATGCCCGAAAGCCCGAACATGATCAGCGAACCCCAGGCCGTAGGCATCAGGATGGCGGTAATCGTGCAGACGGTGACGCCCGCCGCGCAGCAAGTGGCGGCGCGGACGTTTGCGTCCTTGTAGCGCTTGGCCAGCCATTCGACGAACAGGCCGCCAAGCAGCAGGCCCGACAGCGAGGCGATCAGCACCGTGATGCCGAGTGCTGCACCGATCTGCCCTTCGTTCCAGCCAAAGGTGCGGATCATGAAGGGCACGCGCCAGAACTGCAGGCCGAAGGTTTCGACCGCGCTGAGGGCCAGCGCGCCGAACAGCGGATAATAGACGCGCGGCTTGGCATTGATCGCGCGAAAGGCATCCAGCCCCATGAAGGTCAGCACCTTGCGCCCGAACGTGGCATTGACCGGGACCATCGGCGCGTCAGCCGCAGGGGCCATGCGCGCGGGCTCCTTGATCGTCAGGAACAGCAGGCCGACGAGGAGCGAAGGGATACCCATGAATATCAGGATCCACTGCCAGCCGAGGATCGTCAGCGGGCCGAGGTGAGTCGGCCCCCACGGCGCGGTCATCATCACCAGCATGCCGCCGATGAGCGGACCAAGGGTTGTGCCGCCGATGAAGCCGAACTGCAGCAGCGCAAAGGCGCGGGTGAGCTTCCTGGGCGGAAAGGCATCGGCAAGCAGTGAGTAGGACGCGGGCGCATGGGCGGAACCGCCGGCAGCAAGGAATACCCGGCTGCCGACGAACTGGCCGAAGCTTTGAGCAAGACCGCCTGCCGATATGATCACTCCGACAAGCGCGGCACCTGCGCCAAGCACGTACTTGCGCGGGTAGATGTCAGCCAGGCGCGCCAGCGGAATGCCGACGAACAGGTAGCAGATGATGCTGGCGGGCCCGGCGAGGAACCCGAGCTGCGAATCAGTGAGGCCGAAATCGTGCTTGATCCGCTCTGCCAGCATGCCGAAAGTGATCGCGTCGAAGAACGTCAGGAACGTCGCCAGGACGATGACAAACAGGGCCCAGTAGGCTGCGCTTGCCGGATGCTCGGCACGTTCATGCTGAACGCCGCCTTCGGGAACTGCCGTGACTGCGACACCTGCCATGTGCTCTCCTCTCTCGCCGTGCCCGCTCTCGGGACGGTCCTTTGCCAGACCTTTTCGAAGCAGCGATATTGTTAGTCTTGCATACAAATTCGCGCTGGTGAATACACAAGGTGAAAAATGATTCCCCGCCACCGAGACCTGGCGGCGGACGACGAGGAATGGAGAGGATCTGATGCAGAATCTGCCGGGCAAGACAGCATTCGTGACGGGCGGCGCCAGCGGCATCGGCCTCGGCATCGCCAAGGCGCTGCTGGGTGCCGGGATGAACGTGACCATCGCCGACATCCGGCAGGATCACCTCGATTCGGCGGTCGAGGAGCTGGCCGGAGGCGAGCGCGTGCTGGCGGTGAAGCTGGACGTGACCAACCGCGAGCAGTTCGCGACCGTGGCCGATGCGGTCGAGGCGAAATTCGGCAAGATCCACATCCTGGTGAACAATGCAGGCGTTGCCGTCGTCGGGCCGACCGAGCTGGCGACCTTTGCCGACTGGGACTGGGTCATGGGCGTGAACGTAGGAGGCACGATCAACGGCATCGTCACGATGCTGCCGCGCATCCTTGCCCATGGCGAAGGTGGGCACATCGTCTGCACCGCATCGATGAGCGCGCTGGTGCCGGTGGGGATGACCACGATCTATTCGTCGGGCAAGGCGGCGGTCACCTCGATGATGGAGTGCATGCGCCCGGAACTGGAACCGCGCGGCGTGATCTGCAGCGCCTTCTGCCCGGGCGCGGTGCAATCGAACATCGCCGATGCTGCCAAGACGCGGCCGGCCGATCTGGCCGACACCGGCTATGCCGAGGCCGACAAGCGCCGCGCATCGGGCGGCAACTTCATGCATCTGTACCAGACCAAGGAGCAGGTGGGCGAACGCGTTCTGGAGGGCATCCTCAATGACGAGCTCTATATCCTCACCCACTCCGAGTTCCTGACCGGCGTGGAAGAGCGCGGCCTTGCCACGACGGCAGCGGTGCAGACCCACCTGCCCGAGAACCCTGAATACAAGCAGACTTTCGCCATGCTGTTCCGTAATCCCGCGATCACCGAGGAGATCGCGCGGCAGAACAGGCTGAAGGAAGGGCGCGCCAAGTGAAGGACTTCGCAGGACGCACCGCCTTCGTCACCGGAGGCGCGAACGGCGTGGGCATCGGGCTCGTCCGCCAGCTGCTGAACGAGGGGTGCAAGGTCGCCATTGCCGATATCCGGCAGGATTCGATCGACAAGGCGCTGGCGTCACTCGACAATCGCGAGGTCATGGGCGTGCAGCTGGACGTCGCCAGCCGCGATGGCTTCAAGGCTGCGGCGGACGAGGTCGAGGCGAAGTTCGGTCCGGTTTCGATCCTGTGCAACAATGCCGGGGTGAACCTGTTCCAGCCGATCGAGGAGTCCTCCTACGACGACTGGGACTGGCTGCTGGGCGTCAACCTCCACGGCGTGATCAACGGGGTGATGACCTTTGTGCCGCGCATGGTGGAGCGCGTGAAGGCGGGCGAGCAGAAGGGCGGTCACGTGGTCAACACCGCCTCCATGGCGGCATTTCTCGCGGCGGGCAGCCCCGGCATCTACAACACCACCAAGTTCGCGGTGCGCGGGCTTTCGGAATCGCTGCACTATTCGCTGCTGAAGTATCAGATCGGCGTCTCGGTGCTGTGTCCCGGCTTGGTGAAAAGCTACATCTATGCCAGCGACGACGTGCGGCCCGAGGCGCTGAAGGGCGCGATGAAGCCGGTCGATCCTAGTGCGGTGGAGCGGCTGCAGGGCCTGCACGAATTCGGCATGGAGCCCGACGTGATCGGTGCCCGCGTGATCGAGGCGATGAAGGCCAACCGCCTGCACATCTTCTCGCACCCCGACCACAAGGAAGAAGTGCGCGAGATATTCGACGAGATCATCGCCGAGTATCAGGACTACCCGAAGGACCCCGGATATGACCGGCGGGTGGCCTTCGAGAAGTTCCGCGCCGACAGCTTTGCCGAAGCGCGGCGGCAGTCAAGGGCTGCGGATTTCTGAGCGCAAACGAATAGGGCGGAGCCGCGAGGCCCCCCCCTTCCTCGTCGAACCAGGCGTGCCGCTTCAGGCGACGTCGCGCAGGGCCTCGACGAACTTGTCGATATTGCCTGTGGTCAGGCCGGCAATGTTGATGCGGCCCGAACCTGCCATGTAGACGCCATGCTTCTCGCGGATGGCGAGGATCTGTTCGCCGTTGAGCGGCAGCATCGAGAACAGGCCGTTCTGCACGCCCAGCGGCGCCATGCTGATCGGACCGACCTGCTGCGCGGCGGCGAGGCGATCACGCACCCAGCGCATGCGATCGCGCATCTCGTCAAGCTCGGCCAGCCACATCGCGGTCAGGCTTTCGTCGGCGAGGATCAGGCGAACCGCAGCGGCACCGTGATCGGGCGGCATCGACCACGAAGCGCGGGCGATCGTCGCACCGTTGGCCATGGCATTGGCGAGCGCGGTAGCATCAGACGTGACGGCATAGAACGCGCCGACGCGATCGCGGTAGAGACCGAAGTTCTTGTCGCATGAGTAGGCGACCAGCGCTTCGGGAACGACCGAGAGAACCTTGCGCAGGCCATAGGCGTCGGCCTCCATGCCATAGCCCAGGCCCTGGTAGGCAAGGTCAAGGATCGGCAGAACCTTGCGCTCGACCAGCAGCGGGGCGATCTCGTCCCACTGCGCGTCGGTGTAGTCGACGCCGGTCGGGTTGTGGCAGCAGCCGTGAAGGAGGACGGCATCGCCCGGCTCAGCCTGGGCGAGCGCAGCCTTGAGCGCGTCGAGATCGGCAAAGCCATCGGCAGTCATGTGGCTGAAGGTCTTCAGCTCGACACCCACAGCCGCGATGATCTGGGCGTGGTTGGGCCACGAGGGCGTGCCCATCCATACGCGCTTGACGCCCGAACGCTTGGCCACCTCTATGGCAAGGCGCACGGCACCCGTGCCGCCCGGAGCCTGCATCCCTTCAACCTTCGAACGGTCGAAGTCCTTGCCGAAGACGTAGGGGATCAGCGCGTGGACAAAGCCCATGTCGCCTTCAGGGCCGAGGTAGGCCTTGGAATCCTGCGTTTCGAGCAACTTGGCTTCGGCGGCCTTGATCGCCTTGAACACCGGCGTGTCGCCCTCGGCCGTGCGGTAGACGCCCACGCCGAGGTCAATCTTGTCAGCGCGCGGATCGGCATTGTGGAGCTTGATCAGCGCCAGAAGTGCGTCGGCGGGCTGGGCGGCAAGATTTTCGAGCATGAGGCCTTCCTTTGCGGGGAGCAAATTGCGGCGGCTCCATGCCGCCGGAAGGCCTCCGGGGCAACCCTACATTTCAATTATAAGGTATGCGGGAGACAATTTGCAGCGATATTGCGTGAAACCGTCAGAACGGGAACCAGTTCTGCTTGCGCGAGAACTTCATGTAGCCGCCGTTGATGCCAAGGCGCAGTCCTGCCCCCGAGCGGACGGGAATCAGCACGGTGTCGCCCTTGCGCAGATAGCTGACGTGGAAACCGCCAACGAGGTAGGCTTGGCCCTCGCCCGCGGGGAAGCGCTTGTACAGCTCCTCGCTGTCGAACAGATTGTAGACCAGAACGAAGGTGCTGGCAGCATTGGCGCCCGCGTCGAAGCCGATCGACGGGCCGGTCCAGTAGACCGGGCGCTCACCCTCGACCTTGTGATGCAGCGTGCCCGAGCCGTAGCGCAAGCCGACAACCAGCGCACCACCGGCTTCGCGGCCGACGATGTAAGCGTTGGGTTCGCCCTGCTTCTTGAGCAGGTCCTTGATCACGTCGGCCAGGCCAGCAGCGCCCTTGCCGAACACGCCTTCGGCAGCGCCGATCAGGTCATCGTCCTTGTAGGTCGATCCGGTTGCTGCCTGAGGTGATGCGGCGACTGTGCCCTGCGGCGTGGCAGGTGCAGGAGGCTGATATGGCTGCGTCGACGGCGGCGGGGCATCGGCCGGGAGCGCCGGAAGCGAACCCGCTTCCGCACCGGCGGGCACTGCTGCGGGCGTTGGCGTCGAGGCCGGTGCACTGGACTGGGGTGCAAGGTCACCGTCGATCACGGAATTGGGATCAACTGTCTGGACCTGCGCCAAAGCGGCGTTGGCGGTGAGCGCAAGGCAAGCGGCAAGGCCGGTTACCAAGGTGCGCGCTTTCGACATCGTAATCATGAATTCCCGTCCGTCCCGATCTTCGCACGCATTTGCGCACCCCTGCCCTTCAAGCAGAATCCAAGGCTGGGCCCACGACAATGAACCGGCGATGAGCCGAGTCCAAAACGCGCCGAACCGCCTGCGCGGCATGATTTTCGATTTGGCCGGATTTTTGCCCGACAGCCCCTTGCCGCCCCCCACAACCCTCGTTATAGCGCGCCCTCGCCGCTGCGATCCGGAGACGTGGGTGAGTGGCTGAAACCAACGGTTTGCTAAACCGTCGTACTGGTAAATCCGGTACCGAGGGTTCGAATCCCTCCGTCTCCGCCATTATTCCTTGATTTAATTGATATTTTTTCAAGATCGCACGCCTGTTCCCATAACCGCTCCCCGATAGGTCCGGCGCTTGAGGCGAACGCCAGCGGCTGGATTCGCTCAATCGGCGCGCACCTCAACATTTCTCAACAGGGGCGCGGCAAACGTCCGCAATGCCATTCGGGCGGAATTGCCGGTGCCCGTCATGGAAGCTGGAAACGACTACACACCGAACGCGACAAATCGCGGCTGGAAATGGCTGGTTTGTGCGGGTTTCGAGAGGTGGCAGCTTCTCAGTCAGAAATGACTTGCGACTTGGATTTGACCAAACGCCCGGTTTTCTGCGGGTTTGCGGCAAATCAGTTTCGGGTCACTTTCGGGAATTGTGCTTTCCCATATAAATGGGCGAAGATGGCCGCTGACCGCAGTCGTCAGGGGATAGTGGCGTGAATAGCTGGCAGTTCGTCGCGTTGGCGGCATTGATCGCGGTCTATGGTGGAATGGTCCTAGACCGGCTTCCAAAGCCAAGGAAGCATAGAGACTACACGTTCGAGCTTCCCGACGATTACGTCACCTTCCGGATTGAAACGATCCTTGAAGATGAGTTCAAAATTGCATTCATTGACGATTGGGACGTGGGACGCACCTTTGCTCTGTATGGCTCTGTCATCCCCGCCGACGATCAGAAAACAAGCGCTCCACCGGAGTTCGGAAAGCGGACTGGTGTGAAGATTGGCGCAATGCCCGAATGGTTCCAATCATCGCGGATCGGCGGCATCAGGACGTATGATCGCGGCGGCTGCGAATGCTTCATAGGGTTGCCCTACCAACTAGCACGCCACGCATTGGAGGAGGTTCGCCGTGATCCAGAACAACTCGTCACGTTGGGCTACAAGCGAGTGACCGGGAAAGACGGAAAGACGGCATTCCCGATTTACAGCTTTGAACTTACGAAACCTCTGGATTAGCGCACCAGCCGCGCAATCTCCCTTAGGTATCGAGCCGCTGCCATCGCCTTGGCTGAGCGCGCGCCATGCTTCCGGGCGTTGCTATTGCCCTCAGGCGCACCCGGATTCGTGCCTCCGTGCATACGGCACCGCTTCCGCCCTTTCACGGCTGGGGATTGGCACTCCGTTCCCGAACGGGTCCGCGCCAAGCAGCGCGGGGCCGATGCCAGCCGTTCCGGTTGCATGGGATTGATCGTCAATTTTTCCATTTCCCTTCCCCCCGGTGTGGACGTTCTCGGCAATGACGGCCTGCCCGCCGCGATTATCGACATGGACATGGCGCACGACTTGTTCCCCGCCGCGACGCATCCGAGCTAGCGTTTCCATTTGCCCCTGAGAGGTGCGCAGCAGCTTTGTGGCGAGGTTGCCAAACATCTGCGCAGTCGGCACCCATTCCGCCGACCCAAGCTGGCTGAGCGCCCGGATTGCCGCGTCATGCGTGACATACATTTGCACCAGCAACAGCGCCTCCGCCTGATCGCGCGGGGCCATGCTTTCGATGAACGACAGCGCAGCGTTGTAGCGGTCGGCATTGTCCGCGCCGACTGAGCCAAGGTATTTCAGCAGTTCATCGGCGCGAGCGTTCACCGGGTCCATCGAAACCGCCGCGAACGTCTTTTGCAACTTGAGCAAGCCGTGTGCCTCGCACTTCCCGGCGATGCCGATGGACATGCCACCTTCCGGCTTCCGCGTGAGCGTCACCCTGACCGGCTGGCGCTGCTTTCGCTGCGCAACGGCAATCTCCGCCAGTTCGGTTTGCTGTTCCTTGGTCATTTCATCCCAGCCGGGAATGCCCTTGGCCAGCGTCTCCTTAGCTTCCTCTGCCGTGCCCGATTCCGGCACCGCAATTTCAATCGTGTTGCCCTTGGCCGGGGCTTTCGATCCGGTCGCCTTTGCCCGCCGTGCCGGTTTGTTCCTGGTATCTTTCGCCGTCATTCCGCACCTTTAATTTAGGCCCTAAACCTCCGCTCACCCGCACCCGCACCACCTGCACTCCCTATAAGGGAAGTGCGGAAGGTGCGGACGGGTTCAGCACGGGTCGCCAGCCGCACTTTCCGCACTTTCCGCACCGCACTTTTCAGAGTGCGGGTAACTCACCTGAGACGGGTCCACGGGATCACCGACCACGACGAACGGACGTTCATCGCCGTTCTTGTCGGGCAGGCTTTCCACCTTGAGCGCGCCGTTGCGCTTCCACGTCTTGAGGATCGCCTTGATACGGGCCTTGTCCTTGTCGGCGGACAGCCCGGCGACCTGAGCGACAGCATGGCCGACCCAATCCTTGGCCTGCGCACTGTCCCGCCACTGGCCTGCCGCGACGCGCAATTGCACTTGGTAGAGGTGCCACGTGCTCAGCCCGTGGAACACGTCCGGCTTTTCCCAAAGGCAGGCGACGCCGACATAATCGGCAGGCTCGCTGCCATCGCCGTTATCGAGGCACTGGCTTTCCAGTTTGATCCACGTTGCCGCGTCGGGGGGAGCGCGATTGGCTTTGCCGGTATCGACGCGCACCAGCGAGCGGCGCAACGCGGGATCGGTAATGCCCAGTTCCTCGGCCTCGGCCTGGCTCATGGCATTGAGCGGCAGCACGACGCGGGCAGCATCGCGCAACGCGACCGCGCCGCGCCCGTCCTCCGCCGTTACCTCGCGCCCGCCCAGCTTCTTGGTATGGTGCACCAGCACGACCGCGCAGCCGGTTTCCTGAGCCAGCCGCTTCCACCGCTTGGCGATGGCGTCGATTGCCTCATTGCTGCTTTCCCGCACGGTATGGCTGGACACGAATGGGTCCACGATCACGACCGAGATTGCCCGCTCCAGCACCGTCGCCGCCACCTGAGCAAACACGCCCTCGGCAATGGCAAAGCCGTCGCGATCCTCGGTTGCCGTGCAGAGCGGCTGGACAAGCCCACTATCGACGCAAAGCCGGTTTCCGCAGTCGTCCGGCACTATGCCGTGGAACAGGCAGGCAGCGGACACTTGCCGGTCCAGCTCGTATTGCGAATCCTCAAGGTTGTATATCCATGCGGATTGAGGCCCACGCGGGAGCGGCTTGCCAAGCAGCGGTTGCCCGGAAGCGAGGGACAACGCCAACGCGGTGCCGATTGTGCTCTTGCCGGTGCCACCGGGCGCAATGATCGCCGTAACCTCGCCCCTCAGCAGCCAATGGCCAAGCAGCCATTGCCGGGTTGGCAGCGAACGGGGATCGGGCCAGCGATAGGGCGTGGCGCGAATGGCCGTGCCGGTAGGCGTGGCACCGGCAATGCGGCTGGCCACGTCGTCTGGTTCCATATCGGCAAAGTCCATGGGAGCGGTTGCGTTACGCATGGCCAAACCTTCCCGCCTGAGCAATCCGGGCCGCCACCTCGGCAGGCGCAATATCCGCAAAATCGGTTCCTGAGTCTGCTGAGCGCATTTCTGGCCCAAGGGGCAGCGGAGTGGCCAAAAGCGCGCCGATGGACTCAGCGGCCTTCTGAGCGGCATTCAGGCCGATATTCTCCGATAGGTGACGGTCATCGTCCGCCGCCACAATCAGCGCTCGATTGGGGAACAGCTTGCGCATGGAGCGGGCGACGGATTCGAGGTTGCGCGCCGACATGGCCGCGACAACGCCGTGGCCGGTCGCATGGTGGACCGCTGCCATGGTGGCGAAGCCTTCCCCGATCACCAGCGGCCCAGCCGATGGCCTGCCATCCTGCACGAACGCGCCGTGCGACCAGAACAGGCCTTCGGTGCGCCCGCCGGACAGGAACAGCTTGCGCCCGTCCGGATAGATGCGCTGGACGTTCCACAGGCGGAAACCGCAATCGACAATCGGGACAAGCAGCGCGTCGCCGTGCTGCCGGATACCGAACGGGGGCAGGCTTTTGCGGGCCAGATAGCCGTGCGCCGGATCGGGTTTGTCAGCGCCGCGCCACAGATCGCGGGCAGTGCCAGCCGCAGCTTCCTGCTTGGCCAGCGTCTCCGCTTTGCGCCGGGCTTCGCTTTCGCGGGCCTGAGCCATGATCGTGCGCCGTTCGGCTGGTGACAGCGAACGGGGATCGCTCCCCGCACGCCATACCGTCCTCACGCCCAGCCGGTAATGCCGGAACACGCCAGCGGGCAAACCATCGAGGTGCAGCCATGCCCAGCCGTTGCGCCGTCCGGGCTTGTCGCCATCGGCGCGGAAGCGGACGGGATTACCGGCAGCCAGCTTGTCGGCAATCGGCTCCACGGGACGGATACCAGCCGCCCCCATGGCATCGAGAAAATCCGAAACGGGATCGGTCACAGTGCGGCCCTCCCTTTTTCGGTAAGGCGAAGCACCGCCGCGCCCTTGCCGGACGGATTGCGGCGACGCACGCCGGTCGGTTCCACAAGGCCCATGGCTCGCAGTTCGGAGAAACGCGGTTGCAGGCTTTCGCGGGCGACCTCGGCAAAGGCGACGGCTTCAAGCACCGTCGCCTCGCCCAGCCGATCTAGCGAGCGCATGGCGACGCGGCGAAGGTAGGAAACGCATGGCTTGATAGCCTCGGCAGCGTCCTGGCTGGTGCCGTCCGGGCCTTTCGCGCCGGGAATTTCGGGATAGCGATCAGACATGCTCGCCTCCCTCAGCCAGTGCGGGAAGGCCATGCCGGGTAAGCAGGATGCGCAGCCAGTTGGCCTGCTTGTCGCTCAGCGGGGCAGTGCGGAAAGCAAGGCCACCGCAGAATTGCCCTTCCTTTTCGGACAGGGAATCGACGGCCAGCAAGGCGCGTGCGGCAGCGGGGAAGCGGGGGAAGGTATCAGCCATGATAGGCACCTCCCCCGAATGCGAGCGCGGCGATCATCGCGGCCAGTTCGGGCCGGACGTGGTGTGCTGCGATCAGGAATTGCGCCTGAATGGCGAGAGGGGTAGAGAGAGGAAGCGACAGGCCTGCAAAGCTATCGCGCGAAGCCCCGGTGCCAGCCGGGGTTTTGCTTTTCTGGGGCATGGCTCAGGCCTCCCCCGCGATCAGGGCGTGCAATGCCTCTGCCGGAATGATCGTTCTGCCACCGACACGAACAGCGCGAAGGCGACCAGCTGAAATGTGATTGTAGAGAGTCGTCCGGCCAAGGCTGGACGCATGGCAAGCTTCCCGAATGCTATAACCGATCTTCGGGGGATCGTGCTTGATGGACTGCATGGATTTGGTCCCAATTGGCCCGCGCGGAGGTGCAACGGACTTCATGGGACAGCCAGTTATGGCGCGCCCGAATTTTCAGGAAGACGACTTAATTCGTCGCTATTTCGACCCGATAAAAAATGCTGCGGTATTTCGGCCGGATAAAATTCGCTCTAATTTCCTCCCTAGTCCTGAGCATTGCTATTTGAGGTATGGTTGGACAGCAGGCCAAATAAGCCGCCCGATTTTTTGGGTTGGCTCAGCGCGTTCAGAGTCAGCAGGGGTAGTGCCCCGCGGGGTGGTGTAGGAAGCTGCCTTGGATGAGGTGGCCATCGCCGATCTTCGGTAGGGTTCGGATG
>NZ_JBXAFX010000012.1:0-126446 GCF_058793515.1 Novosphingobium sp. GW835-FHT14H07 | reverse complement strand
GCTACGCCCGGCCTCCGCTTCCCCCCACACGTCATCTACGATGTCGCTGACCCTTCAACTGCGATGTCGCTGTGCAGGCGGGTTTCGATGATTTTTGCATAACGAGGCGACCAGGCGCAGCGGCGTGCCTCGATCCATTCCATAGCGATGGTCTCGAAGGAGTTCTCGGACGCCGCTTTCAGTGCCTGCTTCGCAGCCTTCCTCACCGCTGAGGGATCGCGACCGGCAAGAAGATCGAGCTTGGCCTCATCGCGCCATTTGCGGGCATCGGCGAGTTTGACGAGAGGGTAGGGGCCTCCAGAGAGGAGCTTCTGCTTGCCATGGAATCGGTAGGCCAGCCGCCAGTGCTTGCTACCCTCCGGCGTGACGAGAATGAAAAGTCCGCCCCCATCCGACTTCTTGATCGGGCGAGGGCCAGGTTTCAGGGCGCGGATCGCTGTGTCGGTGAGCATGTTGGTAACTGAAAAGACAGTACCACCTTACCAACACGATTACCAGCTTACCAACGGGCTGGCTTGGGATTGGATGAAGCTGGATGGGATCAATAACTGGCCATAAATTGCTGTAAATTAGCCATTTATGGGAAGAATAGAGATTTATCGGGAATGGCTGAAATCAGGTTTTTGGTCGGGGAGATAGGATTCGAACCTACGACCCTCTGGTCCCAAACCAGATGCGCTACCAGGCTGCGCTACTCCCCGACCGGGAGAAACCCCTGTTTCCGGGGGTTTTGGGTTCGTCCAAGACGCTGCAAGAGCCACGATATGCACCCTGTCGGGCGTAATCTGGACGTAATGCAGCGACCTTGATCGCCTCGACTGTGGCCAGCCAAGGTGGCGGCGCATGACAGGTTGAAGCGGGCATGTCAATTTGTCTCATCTCATTTCGTGATGAGTGCTCGCGGCACCAAGTAGCGCTGGCAGTGGCGCTTGGTCTTCCGGCGCGATCCGCAAGATCATGCCGTCCATCTTCTTGTCCAGCATGATCTGACAGGAAAGGCGTGAGTTTTCCTGCCTGTGGTCTGAGCTGTCCAACAGGTCGTCCTCGTCTGCACCCCCCACGTGGTCGGTTCCGTTTGGCCCGGCCTCAATATAGACATGGCATGTGGCGCAGGAGCAGCAGCCACCGCAAAGTGCCAGCAGCTCATCGAGGCCGTTGTCCCGCAGCGCCTCCATCACCGAACAGCCCGGGTTTGCCTGTATGGAGAGTTCGGTACCGTCGCGCTTGACGACTTTCAGATCGATCATGACATGCCTGCTGAAGAAAGGGGTGAACCTGCGATATCGCAGGCTCAGGCCATTTCGAAGCCTTCGTAATCGCAATAGGCGACCTGCTCGCAGCGGCGGCGATACTCTGGGCCTCCGCCTACATATACGAGCGTGCGTCGAACCACGCTGCCGTCGGGCTTGTGGGTGACCTTGATCCACCAAGCGTTTGTTTCGGCCATCAGCGTCCGTTCGAAGTCACGGTAGATTGCCTCGGTCCATGCGGCTTCCGCCGCTTCGCTCGGCTCGGCAGTCTCGAAGCCACGCGCCGCCATATAGAGCAACATCTGCGTGACCCATTCAGCCTGCAGCGCACCACAGACACCGACGTTGCAGAAAGCGGAGCCGTTGTGCGGCCCGACAAGCGCGAAGAAATTCGGGAAGTTGCGCGTCTGCAGGCCCAGGTAGGTCGTCGGCCCGTCGGCCCAGGCGTCGATCAGTCGTTGGCCCTGGCGTCCACGGATGTCTATCCGGTCAAGCGAGCCGGTAACGCCATCGAAGCCGGTTGCGAAAATGATCACGTCGACCTCGAGCAGTTCGCCGCCGATGATCACGCCGTTCTCGACGAACTCGTCGATTGGCGCGGCCTTCAGATCCACGAGATGCACGTTCTCGCGATTGTACGCCTCGTAGTAGTTCGTCTCCATCGGGACGCGCTTCGAGCCGAATGGGTGGTCGGTGGGAATGAGCTTTTCCGCAACCGTCTGGTCCTTGACCCGCTGGCGGATTTTCTTGGCCACGAAATCGGCAAGGAACTGATTGGATTCACGGCTCAGCAACAGGTCGCGAAAGCCACTGAGCCAGATGCCGTAGCCGGGCTGGTCATACAGTCGTTCGAAGAACTCCTCGCGCTCTTCGGCTGAGACCTGAGATGCCTTGCGCGGATCGCGGTGATACGGGAACGCGGTGTCGGTAGTTTTCACGTATTCGAGGATGGTCGGGTAGCGGGTGCGGATCAGGTTCATGTCCTCGTCGCTGAGCGGTGTATTGCCCAGCGGCGTGCACCAGTTCGGATTGCGTTGCAGCACGAACAGCTCGCCCGCCGTCTCCGCCACGATCGGAATGATCTGCACGCCGGTCGCCCCGGTGCCCAGCACTGCAACGCGCTTGCCGGCGAAGTCCATGCCTGCAAGATTGCCCTGGTCATCGCGGGGCCAGCGCGAGGAGTGGAAGGCCTGGCCCTTGAACAGGTCGATGCCCTTGTAGTCCGGCATCTTCGATGCCGAAAGCGGACCGGTGGCCGAAATGAAGAAGCGTGTGTGGACCGTCTCGCCGCTGTCGAGCGTGATCTTCCAACGCTTATCGTCGTCGAGGAAGTGCGCGCTCAGCACTTTCGTCTTGAACCTGTAGTGTCGGCGCACGTCCATCGCATCGGCCGCAGCGTTCACGTAACGCAGCATTTCTGCCTGCCCCGCAAACCGCTCGCTCCACTTCCAGTCGGGTATTATTCCCGTCATCGCAAAGTAGCCGTAGGCGTAGCTCTCTGTATCAAGGCGGCAGCCCGGATAGCGGTTCCAGTACCACGTTCCACCAACGTCGTCGGCGGCGTCCACGCCGAGCACCGACATGCCTTTCCGGTGCAAGAGATACGTCTGGTAGATCCCTGTGACGCCCGCGCCGACAACGACGGCATCAACCACGATTGGACTATTTGAATCTGACATTGGCGTTCCTCGGCCTTGTTCGGGCGCAGGGCAGTGCGCTCTGGAAATAGCACCCCTGAATCGCTAAATTACAACTAATCAAAATTAGGTTTTGAGGCAACATGATTTGACGGTTGTTGGGAGATTCTCGAAAAGATCTCCAAATCATGGCGCATTTCACAGGGAATCTAATGCGCGAAGATGCGCAGGCTTGTGAAACTCAAGCTAACCGGTATTAGTTTAGCTGCTTACGTTCCGGCCCAATGTGGCTTCCTGCGTCCCGACCAGGCATCGATAGCCTCGGTCCGGTCGCGGGTTTCGGCGTAGCGGCGGATGCCGGGGTAGGTGCCAGACAGAGCCTCGGTCAGCGATCCTTCCAGCCCTGCGATGGCGGCCTCCTTTGCCGCTCGCGCCGCAAGGGGCGAGCAGGCAAGCAGTTTATCGGCCCAGCGCGTGGTCGCATGCTCCAGGCAGTCGGGCGCGACGACTTCGTTGACGAGTCCGTAATGCGTGGCTTGCGCGGCATCCAGGGGCTCGCCGGCGAGGATCATCGCCATCGCCACATGGTGGGGCAACTGCCGCACAGCCCGGTGCACCACTCCGCAATGATCGATGATTCCCGCGCGGGCTTCCGGCAAGGCAAATCTCGAGGTCGTGGCGGCAACGATGATGTCGGCGCACATCGCGATCTCGAAGCCTAGCCCGAGAACGTGGCCGTAAGTCGCGCAGATCACCGGTTTGGAGATCGGCCGCAGCCGTCCCCCAATGCCGGTGATCCCGCCTCCGAACGACAGGCCGCTGCTGCCCGTGGGCGGTGCGTGCATGTCACCCCCGGCGCAGAACGCGCGTTCGCCGTTGGCGCGCAGGACGATGACCCAGATTCCGCTCTCGGTCTCGAACTTGTCCCACGCTGCGCCGAGAAGCTGGTCCATCTCCTCGTTGATGGCATTGAGCGCTTCCGGCCGGTTCAAGGTAATGTAGCCGACGTGCCCGGCGGTGGATGTTTCGATCAGCGCCATTTGTCCGATCCTTCCCCGGTTCCCGCCCGCGCCTCGTTCGTCTTTCTCAGTGCGCCAGCATGCCGGCATCGACGAGGTGTTCCGCGCCCGTGATGTAGGAAGCCTCGTCCGACGCCAGGAACAGCACCAGATTGGAAACCTCGGACGGGTCCGCGATGCGACCGAGCGGTATCTGCGACAACGCATCGCCGCCCACCTCGTCTGTGGCCTCGACCATCATCGGCGTCTGGATGAAGCCCGGGTGTACCGAATTGACGCGGATGTTGTACTTGCCGAATTCCACGGCAGTCGCCTTGGTCATGCCGCGCACGGCAAACTTGCTGGCGACGTAGGCAAGGCTGGGAAAGCCGTAGTTTGCGGCCATTCCGGCTATCGACGAGATGTTGACGATCGAGCCTTTCCGGGCCTTGACCATGACGGGCAGGACTGCGCGCATCCCGAAGAAGACCGAGTCCTGGTTCACGGCGCAGACCTTGCGGTAACCGTCGTCGTCAAGGCTGTCGGTTGCCGCCATGGGGCCAAGGATGCCGGCGTTGTTTACGAGGATATCGATAGTCCCGAATTGACGGACTGCGGCTTCGACGATGCCATCCCAGGAGCCGGGATCCGTCACATCCTGCTTCAGGAATATGGCATTGCTGCCCAGTTCCTCGACCAGTGCGTGGCCTGCAGCTTCGCTGAGGTCGGTAAGGACGACCTTTGCGCCTTCCCTTACGAAGGTGCGGGCATGCGATTCCCCCATTCCCCGCGCGGCACCCGTGATTATCGCGGTCATGCCTGCCAGCCTTGCCATTGTGCATCTCCTCTCGAACGTCGATACCTAATCGTGATTCAGGTGATGTTATCAAATTTTGTCAAAGCGACAACGGCTTTTGTTGAGGGAGATGTCGGCGCTTGTCGCTGAACAGAACCCGAGAAAGGCCGTAAAAATGGGAATTTTCGCGCTTTGCGCGCTTGTATCTGTTCGCTGGCGGCTTTCCTGCCGTGGGCCGGATCAATCCTATGGACTAATTGTGATTAGTTGGATAGCTTCGCTGCAATGAAAGAGCTGCGGTGGCTTCCGGCGGCTTCATGTCGAGAGGAGATGACGGATGAAGGGCAGGGCAACGGTCCTGGTTGAGACCAACCGCCTCGAAACCTGGGAGGTGAACGTCCATTCTCCCGAAGCGGGCGGCGCGCTCGTGCGCACGGTGCTGGGCGGCGTGTGCGGCAGCGATGTCCATATCATGACCGGCGAGGCTGGCGAGATGCCTTTCCCGATCATCCTCGGTCACGAAGGCGTCGGCGAGATCATCGAGCTCGGCGCGGGCGTATCCACCGATTACGCAGGTGTGCCGGTCAAGCCCGGCGATCTCGTCGTATGGTCGCCCATCGCGCTGTGCCACCGTTGCTATTCCTGCACGATCCTTGAAGAGACGCCGTGCGAGAACAGCCGCTACTTCGAGGATGCATCGAAGCCAAACTGGGGCAGCTACGCCGATTTCGCCTGGCTTCCCAATTCGATGCCATTCTACCGCTTGCCGGATGGCGCCATCCCCGAAGCGGTTGCTGCGCTCGGCTGCGCGCTGCCAACCGTGCTGCGCGGCTTCGATCGCTGCGGACCGGTGCGCTTCGGCGATAGTGTAGTCGTGCAAGGCGCTGGACCGGTCGGACTCTCTGCGGTGCTGGTTGCGGCGCAGGCCGGAGCCCGCGAAGTGATCGTGATCGACGCTGCGCCCTCCCGGCTCGAAGCCGCATTGAAGCTTGGTGCAACCGCAACGGTGTCGCTCGGCCTGCCACAGGACGAGCGCAAGCGGATGATCTATGATCGCGTCGGCAAGCAGGGCCCCGATATCGTGATCGAAGCGGCAGGCGCACTGCCCGCCTTTCCCGAAGGCGTGGACATCAGTGGCATCCACAGCCGCTACATCATCCTCGGGCTCTGGGGTGCGATCGGAACGCAGCCAATCTCGCCGCGTGACCTGACGCTCAAGAACCTCACGGTCGGTGGGGCATCGTTCCCTGCGCCGAAGAACTACTATCACGGCATGCAGTTCGCCGCGCGCGTGCAGCACGAGGTGCCGCTTGCCGAACTGGTCAGCCACCGCTTCGGCATCTCGCAAGCTGCCGAAGCGCTTCGCGCCACCAAGACCGGCATCGCTACCAAGGCGGTGATCGACCCGTCGATCAGCTGAACCTTTGGGTGACAGACCAGAATTCAAGGACAGGACCGATGAACGCCGAAACCCCGAAAGCACTTGAAAAACATCGCGTGTCCCCGCCGCCCCACGTTCCCGCTGACCTGATACGCGAGATCGACGCCTATGACCTTGACGGACTGGAGGCAGGTTTCCACGAAGCGTGGAAGCGGGTGCAGCAGCCCGATACCCCGCCGCTGGTCTGGACTCCGTTCACGGGTGGGCACTGGATCGCAACGCGCGGCGTGGTTATCGACGAAGTCTATCGCAGCCCCGAACGTTTCTCGAGCCGGGTCATCTGGGTCCCGCGCGAGGCGGGTGAAGCCTACGATATGGTGCCCACCAAGCTCGATCCGCCCGAGCATACGCCCTATCGCAAGGCCATCGACAAGGGTCTGAACCTTGCCGAGATCCGCAAGCTCGAAGAGCAGATCCGGACCATTGCGGTTGAGATCATCGAGAGCTTCGCCGATCGGGGAAGCTGCGACTTTGGCAGCGAGTTTTCGACGGTCTTTCCAGTGCGGGTCTTTCTCGCACTGGCCGGATTGCCGATGGAAGACGCACATAAGCTTGGCCTTCTCGCAAACGAGATGACCCGTCCGTCAGGCAACACGCCCGAGGAGCAGGGTCGGTCGCTGGAAACGGCAAACCGCGGCTTCTTTGAATACGTGGCGCCCATCATTGCCGAGCGCAGGGGCGGCAGTGGGACAGATCTGATCACCCGCATTCTCAATGTCGAGATCGACGGGAAGCCCATGCCCGACGACCGGGCGCTCGGCCTCGTGTCGCTCCTGCTGCTCGGTGGGCTTGATACCGTGGTCAACTTCCTCGGTTTCATGATGATCTACCTCGCTCGACATCCGGAAACGGTGGCTGAAATGAGGAGCGATCCACTCAAGCTGCAGCGCGGGGTTGAAGAGCTGTTCCGTCGCTTCGCCGTCGTTTCCGATGCCCGCTATGTCGTTGCCGACATGGAGTTCCATGGCACGCAACTGAAGGAGGGCGATCTCATTCTCCTGCCGACAGCCCTGCATGGCCTTGACGATCGGCAGCATGTCGATCCGATGACCGTCGACCTCTCCCGTCGGGACGTCACCCACTCCACCTTTGCGCAAGGGCCGCACCGCTGTGCAGGCATGCACCTTGCGCGGCTGGAAGTAACCGTGATGCTGCAGGAATGGCTCGCTCGCATTCCCGAGTTCAGGCTCAAGGACGGAGCGAGGCCGATCTACCATTCGGGTATCGTGGCGGCGGTCGAGAACATTCCGCTTGAGTGGGAGCGGCAGAAGGTTCCGGCATGATGGACGAGATCAAGGCATCTTTCCGCAAGGTCCTCGGCCATTATCCTACCGGGGTTTGTGCAATCACGGCGATGTCCTTGGATGGCGCGCCAGCCGCGATGATCGTCGGTTCGTTCACGTCCGTATCGCTCGAACCGCCTCTTGTCGGCTTCTTCCCCGACAAGCAGTCGAGCAGTTGGGGCGCGCTGTCCCTTTGCGACGGGTTCTGCGTGAACGTGCTGGGTGCGTCGCAGGAAGATATCTGCCGCAAGTTGGCGTCGAAGGACCCGCGCAAGTTCGAAGGCATAGCGCACTCCACCTCGCCACGTGGCGCTCCCATGATCGACGGGGCACTCGTCTGGATCGATTGCTCGACGCACTCCGTAAGCGATGCGGGGGACCACCTGCTGGTTCTCGGTGCTGTTGAAAGCTTCGGCGTCGCAGGCGACGGCGATCCCCTGCTGTTTCACAAGGGAAGCTACGGCAAGGTTGCATCGCTCCTGCCTGCCGCCTGATTGTCCCAATGCCGGTCGCGGCCCTGCGCCCAGGGCGGGGCCGCGTTACTCGTTGGCAAAACCGTTCAAGGCGAGGTCCGCAGCCTGCTCCGCGATCTGGGCAGG
The DNA here is from genome assembly GCF_058793515.1 of Novosphingobium sp. GW835-FHT14H07. Classification (NCBI taxonomy): domain Bacteria; kingdom Pseudomonadati; phylum Pseudomonadota; class Alphaproteobacteria; order Sphingomonadales; family Sphingomonadaceae; genus Novosphingobium; species Novosphingobium sp. GW835-FHT14H07. The sequence goes on along the minus strand of NZ_JBXAFX010000012.1, from coordinate 118,442 downwards.
CGCCAGCTTGCCCGGCCGGTACCATGTGGCGCAGGAGTCGAGCATGGCGATCAGGAACTTCCTGACGACCGTCGGATCAAGGCTGCTTCTTGCCGAGCCATCGGCTTGCGCTGCGGCAATCAGATCGCGCCAGTAGTTGTCGAAACTGGAATAGGCCGCCAGTACCCGGCCCTTCATCTCCGCAGGCAGATCGTCGAATACGCGGGAAACCGCCGACGAATAGTCATCGCCGGTCAGCAGAAAGCCGATATGCGCTTCGATCGCCGCCCGCAGCCGTTCCAGCGCGGTCGCCGATGGGCCAAGCACTTCGACCTGAGCCATGATGTGGCGATTGTTGCGGTATATGCCTTCCATCATCACTGCCTCGACCAGATCGTCCTTCGAGGAAAAGTGATGATAGATGCTGGGCGCAAGCATCCCGGCACCGGCGGCAATCTCTGTGAGTTTCGCGCCGGCAAGGCCCTTCTGTCGAAGGGCGGTCGCCGCCGAATCAAGAATGCGAGTCTTGCCGTTTTCAACTTGTGCCATGATCAATCTTCGTTTGGTTCAGGCACAACTGATGCACCGGGGCTTTGTGATCAACCTGCAAATGGAACGTTTGGCACGCCAGCGGCAGGAGGATCAAGAATTTCGAAAAGCCCGCCGGCCAAAGGCTGCTGCGCGAACTGGTCGGCGCCATACCCCTGTGAGCCGGTGATCAGGAACAGCCGCGAATAGTCTGTGCCGCCAAAGGCTGGGCGAAGGCCGCGCCTTACCGGCAGGCGGCGCTCTTCCAGGAGCGTGCCGTCCGGAGCAAACCGGCGCAGCATCCGGCTTTCGTAAAACGCCATCCAGATGCAACCCTCGACGTCCACCGCCATCCCGTCAGGATAACCGTCGTCCGGCTTGAAACGGAGAAAGTCGCGCCGGTTCGAGAGGTTGCCGTCAGCATCGACGTCATAGGCCCAACTCACCAAAGGCATCGAGTCGTTGACGTAGGCGGTCCTGCCGTCGGGGCTGAAGGCCGGACCGTTGGCCGTCACTATGTTCTGCTCTTGCGACGACACGGTTCCGTCCGCGTCCAGGCGGTAAAGCTCGCCCGTATTGCGCGCGTCGAGATTGCCGAGCGTGCTCTCCTTGTCCTCGGCCGTGGTGCTTTCGTCCCACTGGCTGCAATCGCACGAACCTGACCAGTAGCGACCGCTACGATCGACCACGCCATCGTTCAACCTGGCGATGCGCGGATCGGCAATCGGGTGGACGAGCGGATGGTAGGTTCCCGCTTGGGGATCGATATGCACGAACCCGTCGGCCGAAGAGGCAATGAACCCACCCGACGATCTGGGCGCTAATGCACTGACCCATTTGGGGGGAACCCAGGTGCCCTTGCTGCCGGTCTCGATATTGAACCAGTTCACGCTGGGCGCTTCTATGTCGACCCAGTAGATGCAGCCATCGCGGTCATCCCAGATCGTACCTTCGCCGAGGATAGCCTTGGCGTCCCAGAGGCAGCGCCACCGTTCACCTTCCATCATCTCATCGTCCTGTCCCGAAATGTCGAACCCTGGTCTAAGTGTTCGACTCCTTATAGCGCCAGCCTAATTAAAATTAGTCTGTCTCGACAACTCTTTTGTAACCTCAGCCCTGTTCAGCGGCGCGAACCTGATGGCGGCGGAAGATTTCCTGCGAGCTTTCGCCTGCGTAATCCTTGACCACGGCCTTCAGGTCCTCGGTCTTGAGGCGGTTCCTGATCCTTGAAACCTCGGGTTCGAGGTGGAGAAGCGCGTCGCTTTCCGCAACTGCGGAGAGGGCTGCATGGAAGCCCGCTGCTTCCATGGCCCGGTTGATCGAGCGCTTTTTCATGGTGAGAACCGCAGGTGGCACGAGTTTCATGCGCTGGGCCAGGCTTTCGCAGCACGCGATGAGTTCCGACGCGGGCACGGCGCAATTCGCCCAGCCCCATTCGGCCGCTGTACGCCCGTCGATGCGGTTGCCCGGAAGGAACGCGAATTCCTTGGCTCTTCGTGAACCGACATGGCTGGTCCAGGCGGGGGCGATGAAGCCGCCTCCGATTGGAATGGTAGGCTCGCTGATCACCGCATCGTCGGCGACCACCAGGATGTCTGCAAACGAAGCAAGTTGTGCCCCAACGCCAATGCAATAGCCGTGCACCGCAACGATAATGGGCTTGGGGTGCCGCCAGAGGTCGAGCCAGCGTTCGACATATGAGGAAAGCCTCATCACATCGCTCGTAGGGCCGCTCGTCGCGCTGTATTGGCCAAGGTCCATGCCAGAGCTGAAGCCACGGCCATTTCCGCGGATACCAAGAACCGGAGCGCCATTTGTCTGCCGATCCTTGACCAGCGCAGTGAATCGCTCGAGCACTGCCGCCGAAAAGGCGTTTGCGGCCTTAGGGCGATTGAAGACGATCCAGTCTATCGCCTCGCCTTCCTCGAGGACAACTCCATCCATGTCCATCGTCATCTCCTGTCCGGACACCGGTCCGGGTCGCCGTGCCGGCAATGGCCCGTGAGCCATTGGCGCCACGCTCCGAACTTCTGTTTCATCTCATCGGCCTCACCTGTTTACACGTGGCTTAAATTAGGGCAAACCTAAATCGTATTAGGCAGAATTCTTTGCGACGAGGCCAGCATTCGTGCCTTGATGGGCATTTTGCGCTCTACCGGCTGGTTGCCGGAAGGCGCATCGGGAGAGACGACTGACATGTTTGCGATGAGTGCAGATGACCGGAGGCACGCGATTGCCGCTCGCCATCCTGCCTGGGTCTGGAGCAGCCTCCACGGCTATCTCGATTGGAGCACGAACGATTTCGGCGAACGTCCGCTGGTCATCACTGACAACGACGTGCTCACCTACTCCGACGTTGCCCGCCAGTCTGTTGCGCTTGCCGCCGGTCTGCAGGCGCGAGGCATCACCAAGGGCGAAAGGGTTGGCCTGATCATGGCCAACGATCCCCTGACAGTCCCGCTGTTGTTCGCCATCTGGCGGGCCGGTGCTATCGCGGTGCCGCTGAATACTCTCTACAGACCGGATGAGATCAGGTTCGCGCTGGCCGAAGCCGGTTGTGCGTTGCTCATCGCCATGGACAGGTTCGGCTCGCGCAATTTGGAGCAGGAGCTCGACGAAACTATCCCCGGTTGGCAGTCTGGCACGTGCGCTGAGTTGCCTGAACTGCGTGGCGGGCTGATCTTCGACCGCGCTGTTCCTGAGCATCTGGTCCAGCAACTGTCGGTCCCGGCCCCTTCCGGCGTGCGTAGCGGGGATATCGCGGGAGACGACACCGCGCTCATCCTGTTCACTTCGGGCACCACCGGCTCTCCGAAAGGGGTCGAGATCACCCACGACAACCTTCTACGGGCGATGTACGCCGGCGCCTATCATCAGGCGTTCGAGGATGGCCGCCGCGCCGTCTTCTCGCTTCCCCTCTACCATGGTTTCGGTCTCGTCGTCGGCCTGCTTTCGGGCATGGTTGCGGGCGGCGCGATCATTCCATTGCTGCGGTTCGATCCGCACCAGATCCTCGATGCCACGCAACGCCATCGCGCCACCTACCTGATGGGCGTGCCCACAATGACAATCGCCCTGCTCGAGCAGGCCAAGCGACAAGCTTACGATCTGTCTTCCCTCAACGCGATTCACAGCGCTGCAGCGCCCACGCCGAGCTGGGTGTGGGAGGATATCCGCGCCACTTTCGGATGCGATGAGATCATCACCAGCTATGGCCAGACCGAAGTCACCGCGACCGTGATCTGTACCGCGCCCGGAGATTCGATCGAGATAGTATCGGAGACGCAAGGTCGCATCGTCGAGGCCGGGATTGCAGGCATGGCCGATCAGGACGGCCGGATCGCACAGTTCAAGACGATCGATCCGGAAACCGGGGCAGACCTGCCTTGGGGCACGCCCGGCGAGCTGTGCTGCCGAAGCCCGATGAACAGCAAGGGCTACTTCCGCCGACCCGAGGCGACCGCATCACTCTTCCTCGACGGAGGCTGGATCAGAATGGGGGACCTCGGTCAGTTCCGTCCGGACGGAAACCTGTTCCTGACCGGGCGCACCAAGGAACTCTACAAGAGCAAGGGCGAGCTCGTCTCGCCCAAGGAACTCGAACAGATCCTCACCGCCAATCCTGCGGTCTCGCAAGCCTTCTTCATTGGCATGCCCGACAACCAGTTCGGCGAATGCGGCTGCGCCTGGGTCGTGCGTGCAGAAGGCAGCGCGATCACCGTCGAGGACGTCATGGCCTACCTTCGCGAACGTATTCCCGCTTTCAAGATGCCACGCGACGTCTGGTTCACGACAGACGAGGCGCTGCCCAAGACCGGGACCGGCAAGGTACAGAAGGCGGAACTGCGCAAGATCGCGCTGGAGATGCTCGCCGAACAGAAGGCGGTCTGAGGATGCGATGCAATCCGGCTGCACGAGAATCGAAGGAATGCCCGCAATGATCGAGGCCGAAATCTCCCCTATCGAGGATATCATCCGCGAAGCCGTGGAAGGCCGCCCGTTCATCCTCGTCGATGCCGACGACCGCGAGAACGAAGGTGACATCATCATCCCGGCGCAGTTTGCAACGCCGGCGCAGATCAGCTTCATGGCCTGTCACGCCCGCGGGCTGATCTGCCTTGCCATCACGCAGGAACGCTCGGCGGAGTTGAAACTGAGGCCGATGGCCCCGCGCAATCAGTCCGGTTACGGCACGGCGTTCACCGTGTCGATCGAAGCGAAGGAAGGGGTCACCACCGGAATTTCTGCGCACGACCGGGCGCGAACCATCGCCGTCGCTGTCGATCCCACCAAAGGTTCAGACGACTTGGTCACACCTGGCCACGTGTTCCCACTGACAGCTCGCGATGGCGGAGTGCTGGTCAGGGCAGGGCACACCGAGGCGGCGGTCGACATATCCCGTCTCGCCGGGCTTACGCCCGCCGGCGTGATCTGCGAGATCATGAATGACGACGGCACCATGTCACGCCTGCCGGACCTGAGGGTCTTTGCCGCAAGGCACGGGCTCAAGATCGGTACGATCGCTGATCTTATCGCCTATCGTCGCTCGTCCGAGCAACTGGTCGAGAAAATGGCATCCGCGCCTTTCCAGAGCCACTTCTGCCCCTCTCCCATGACGGTTCATGTCTATCGCAACAAGATCGACGGGGGCGAACACGTTGCTTTGGTCAAGGGTGAGATCCGGCCCGACGAGGACACGCTTGTCCGCGTGCATCAGGTCGATCTCACGACCGACGTACTTGGCTGGAACACCGCGGCGCCCGATTACCTGCGGCGGGCCCTCCGTTTCATTTCGGATCATTCCGGTCCGGGCGCGCTCGTGCTGGTGCGCGATCCGGATCCGGAGTCGATCTCCCGTCGCGTAGCGGGGGGGCGGCGCGAGTACCACGAGAAGAACGCGAACCGCGATTACGGGATCGGCGCGCAGATCCTGATCGACCTCGGCGTTCAGCAGATGACCTTGCTGACATCAAGCAAGGCCAAGCTTGCCGCGCTGCAAGGTTTCGGCCTGACGATCAACGGGCGAACCGAATTGCGCGAGAACCGCCCCGATTCACCGCTCAGGATCCTGCCGGATTTCTGAGCCGGATCTTCAGGCGGCGATTTCTGTGCCGACCCGCACCGGCGCAGCGAATGCGGCAACGATCTGGCCGATGGTGTCTTCCACGGCATCCTCGAAGCGCTCCTCCTGGCTGTCGCTGTCACGGGTGTGGATGACGAGAATGTTGAGGAACATGAAGCACGCCGTGATAAGGCGGCGCTGCGCTGCTGCTTCGCTCAGATAGTCGAGGCACGCGCGTAGCAGGGCCAGCGTCCGCGCGAGCTGAGGGGCGACGTGATCGCCGAACTGCCCGAACTGCTGCGCCTGATAACGCTGAAGATAGGCCGTCAGGAACGCGGCATACGAATGGTCGCCAAACGCGTCGATCAGCTGGATCTGTGGCAGGAAGATCACTTCGACGATGGTGCGCAGGTCGTTCAGCTTGCCTTCCGCTTCCGCCTTGGCAAGCATCAGGCCGCGCATCTCTTCCATCTGGTTCATTCGGTAATCGAACACTGCCTGCACCAGCGAATCACGCGAGCCGAAGTGATATTGCACCGCGTGGTGGTTGCGCTGGCCGGCCTGCGAAGCGATCTCCCGCAGGGACGCTCCTTCTATTCCATCACGAGCAAACAGGACCTCCGCCGCCAGAATGAGGGCCACTTTAGGCCCCTGATTCAGGATCGAACTCGTCGGAGCGGACGGCCGCAAGGCAGGTTTCGTAGGCATTTAAGCCATTTGGGCTAATCCGCCAGTTTCGTCAAGAAACCAGGCATCTCGCATGCGGCCAGAGCACGCCGGCATCAGCTTCGAGATGAATTTTCCGGATTGACGAACCCTGCACCTATGGGCATGTAACCCACATGGCTTAATTTTAAGACACATGGGAGAGATGACATGGCGATGGACACCGGTTTGATTTTTCACCCCTACATGCGTCCCGGTCGCACCGCCCGGCAGACGTTCGAATGGGGCGTTCAGAGTGCGGTCCACTGCGACAAGATCGGCTTCAGCTCGATGATGATCTCGGAGCATGCGTCGCAGATCTGGGAGAACATCCCGAACCCCGAGCTGATCATGGCGGCTGCTGCCCTGCAGACGAACAACATCAAGTTTGCTCCGATGGCGCACATCCTCCCGCACCAGCACCCGGCGAAGCTCGCCATGATGGTCGGCTGGCTCTCGCAGATCCTTGAAGGGCGTTATTTCATGGGCATCGGCGCGGGCGCTTATCCGCTCGCCTCCTATATCCATGGCATCAAGAACGGTCAGGACACCGCGTTCCTCAACGAAATGGTCCGTGAATCGCTTTTCATCATGGAGAAGATCTGGAAGCGCGAACCGTTCTTCTACGAAGGCAAGTTCTGGAGCGCCGGCTTCCCCGAGGAAGAGCCTGCGCAGACCGAGGAAGATGAGCAGCACATGCTCGCGAACTACGCTCCTTATGGTGGCAGCTTCCCCGAATTCGCCGTCACCGGTTTCAGCTACAATTCGCCATCGATGAAGCTTGCGGGTGAGCGCAACTTCAAGCCGGTGTCGATCTTTTCTGGTATCGATGCGCTCAAGAAGCACTGGGAAACCTACTCGGAAGCCAACATCAAGGCCGGGTTCACGCCCGACCGTCAGCGCCATGCCGTTTCGCAGACCGTTTTCTGTGCTGACACCGATGCCGAGGCCAAGCGTCTCGTGATGGAAGGGCCGATCGGCTACTGCTTCGAGCGCTACCTGATCCCGATCTGGCGCCGGTTCGGCATGATGGATGGCTTTGCCAAGGATGCGGGTATCGATCCCCTCAAGGCCGACCTCGAGTTCCTCGTCGACAACGTGTTCGTGGTCGGATCGCCGGATACCATCGTCGACAAGCTCAACACCCTGTTTGCCAAGTGCGGCGGCTGGGGCACGCTCCAGGTGGAAGCGCACGACTACTACGACGACCCCTCGCCGTGGTTCAACTCGCTCGAGTTGCTCGCGAAGGAAGTGGCGCCGCGCGTCAAGCTGCCTGAAGCGCTCGCTGCAGCCTGAAACCAAAAGTGCTTGGTGCCGGCGCGCTCGCGACCGGCACCAGATTTCCAACGAGAATATAGACGGGAGAAGGGACAATGACCAATTCGCATCATGGCTATGCCGCGATCAAGAACGGGGCGCGCAATCTCCGCGGCGCAAGTCTTGCAGTAATCGCTTCGTGCTTCCTGCTGCCCTCGGTGGCTGCAGCTCAGGCAGAAACCGCCGAGCCGCAGGAAGAAGTAGCCACCCAGGACATCGTCGTCACGGCGCAGCGCCGTGAAGAGCGGCTTTCGAAGGTTCCCGTCGCGGTCGTCGCGTTCGGATCGGAAGCGCTGCAGAACCGGAATATTACCAGCGAGCAGGATATCGGAACGCTCGTCCCTGGTCTTCAGGTGAAGAATGGCCAGAACTCCAATCAGCTGAGCTACAGCATGCGCGGCCAGTCACTGGACCCGTTCTCGGGCACCAGCCCTGCGGTCCTGCCTTACCTCAATGAAGCTCCATACAATCCCGGCAACACGGCCACGGCCTTCTTCGATCTGGGGTCGATCCAGGTGCTGAAGGGGCCACAGGGTACCCTGTTCGGGCGTAACGCCACTGGCGGTGCGGTTCTCTACACCACTCCCATGCCTGGGGACAGCTTTGGCGGATACGTGACTGTCCGTGGCGCTTCACGCGACTACGGGCAAATTCAGGCTGCCGTTGACCTGCCCCTTTCTGAAGGCAAGGCTGCCCTGCGCCTCGCATTCGACGCGACGCGCGGCAACGGCTACGTCACGAACATCAACACCGGGAACACGCTGGGCGACAAGAACAGCCGCTCCGGGCGTGCAACGCTGCTGCTCACACCTACCGATACGCTGAAGAATATCACGATCGTCCAGTATGATCGCGTCAAGGGGACCGAAGGCGTCGGCGGCATCTACACGTACAATTCGGCGACGAACCCGCAGTTCGTCAGCGACGGTACAAATCACATACCTGTCAGCGGGCTGACCAACACTCTCGCCGCCATCTATGGCAACAACGATGGTCCAGCTGCTCCTGGCTTCTTCCCGGGCGGCGTTGAAGGGTACACAAGATTCACCCGTGCAAACCCCTACAAGGTCTGGCTTCAGTACGATCTCCCGCACAGTGCCGAGAACGTTTTCGTCTCGAACACGACCGAGCTTGAAATTGGTGCCGACACCAAGCTGAAGAACATCTTCAGCTACATGAATGGCAAGTCCAACACCCCTGGCAACCTCGCGGGCGGCCCGTTCGGCTCGCTTTGGCTGTTCAAGCTGGCCGGGATCAACGCAACCGGCGCACCAGGCGGCCAGACCTTCCGGTCTAAGACGTTCAGCGAAGAACTGCAGATTCAGGGCAGCCTCTTGGATGACCGCCTGAACTACACCGCAGGCGTGTTTTACTCGAACCAGAAGCGCTTTGAGATCATCCCGATCAACATCGGCGCGGACGTGGTCCCGGGCGGCATTGCGGATATCTCCTACGCCTATCGCAACCGTCAGGAATCTAAGGCGGTCTTTGCTCAGGTAAGCTACAAGGTTACCGAAGCGCTTACCGCAACGCTTGGCGGTCGCTATACTTGGGAGAATGTCGGCATCCGGCAGGCACCCGGCAACGTGTTCGGCGTCGATCCCAACTCGCCAGCCGCAGATCAGAGCAGGAAGCTTTCGGCTCCGGCATGGACCGCCAGCCTGCAGTACCAGATCGACCCGAACAACATGGTCTACTTCAACCAGCGCGGCAGCTTCCGTTCGGGCAACCTGAACGGCACGGTGGCGCCGTTCACTGATCCGCTCACCGGCCAGCCCGCCAACTTCTTCAAGAACGAGAAGGTTCACGACTTCGAACTGGGCTACAAGTTCAATGGCCGTATCGGGGGTGCCCCCGTTCAGTTCAACGTCGCGGCCTACAAGATCATCGTCAAGGACGCCCAACGCGCCCTTTACGCGCTGGTGGGTGGCGCTCCGGCAGGGTTTACGGTGAACGTGCCGCAGGCCGAGACCAAGGGCTTCGAAGTCGACGCCTTCGCCGGTCTGACCTCCTGGCTCGATGTCGGGTTCAACTTGGCCTACACCGATGCGAAGTACACCAAGCGTACCGTACCCATCCCGTTCGTCGGCAGCCTGCAAGTCGATTCCTATCCAGACGCACCGAAGTGGGCAGGATCTGCAAACATCGAGGTGAAGTTCCCGGTTCCCGCCGAGATCGGCAAGATCAGCCTGCGCGGCGACTACTACGGCCAGACCGGCTTCTTCTTCTCGAACACCAACGGCACTTCCACGCCCGGAACGCACCTCGATGGGTATTGGAATGTCGGCGCAAGGCTGAACTGGAAGGAAATCATGGGAAGCCAGGTGTCCGCAGCAGTCTTCGTCCGCAACCTTACCGACGAGACCTACTACATTTCAGGTTATGCGCTGGGTGCATCCAACGGCGTCAACACGGCATACCCGGGCGAACCCCGCACCATCGGTGCGGAAATCTCGGTCAAGTTCTGAGGTTGCACGCGACGTGGGTCCGGGGCTGCGAATGCCAGCTCCGGACCCCCGGATTCCTTCGTCAGTTCAATATGATCTGGCTTGCATGATCAGCTACCGGTTCGCTGGCGCAGCAGCTGCCACCTTCAGTTCGATCCCGTTGCCTTCTGGATCCTGCAGGTAGACCGAAACGCCAAATCCTTGTGCGCCGAAACGGGTCTTGGGCTCATCCATTTCCAAGCCGAGCTCGCGTAGGTGCTTTCCGAGCGCTTCAGGCTCGATTGCATCGACCTGGAAGCAGACATGGTCGACGTTGCGCCCGGTCCCACTCGGTGCCGCAACGCCTGATACACCCAGTGGCCCGTCAATGCTCACGATGTCGAGCAGGGCGGATCCGGCGGTGAGATGATACAATCCCAGCTCGGGCCGCTCCCACTGCATCGTGCAGCCAAGAGCGCTCACGTAGAAATCGACCAGTCGCCGCGCGTCGGCCGCTCGGATTACGACATGATCGATACCCAATAGCGTGAAAGGTGCGTTAGACATAATATAGTAAGCTTTCGCAGGACCTTTCCTGGACAAGAATGGCGCATCGGACCGTCTCTTGCGAGTTGTTTCTTTTACCTGATCGCCGAAACGGTGTGGCAGGAGTGGTCGCGGGTTGAGCAACGACTGTCATCGGGCTGGCAGCTCACTGGCGGACTTTGCCACAGAAATGCTCGAAAGTCGCCACCGCGCTCCATCCTGTGCAGCGCGACGGACATTTCCGCTCCGACTGCGAACCGCTTCTGAGCCTCGATCACGCATTCTTGCCGTACAGAAGATGAACCTCTTGGCGCGCCCATGCGAACCCGACGTAAGAAAGCCGTCGTGCCTCGCGCAGGTCGTTTGCGTTCGGACTGTTCCGCGGCAACCGGCTATCTTCCCAATCCCTGCGCGCAAGCGGAAACGTCCCGCCAGTTCGCTTTGGTGGATTGCTCCATGGACTGCAGCGCGGCACAGAGGGCGGCGATGAGCAAGCGCAAGCGCCGATACCTGACTGCGACGATGCCCGATGGTTACGTGAAGACCATCGGGCCGACGACCGACAGTTTCACGCACTACTGGCGGATCGTCGCCGAACTGGAGAACGGCAAGACCGAGGTGTTCTGGGGCCACACCCGGTCGCTCGCCGAGGCCCGCAAGAAGCGGGCTCCGGCCCAGGAGGCGGCGAAGATGCGGGGCTGGAAGAGCTTTGCCTTCGAAATTGCCGAACTGGTCGAGACGGCCGCCCCCGGATCAGAGGCCTAGCCGAACAGTGCAGCGCCGCTGCGCGCAAGCATGTAGAGCGCCACGACGACGATGAGTCCGGCAAAGAGGGTGTTGAGTGTGCCCTTGCTTGCGGCAAGCCGGGTCGAAGCCCTGGTGCCGATGAGCGATCCGGCAATGCCGCCGGCAATGAACGCAATCGCCAGGGGCCAGTCGAGCATTCCCGACGCGGCGTAGTTCAGCGCGGTGGCAAGGCCGAAGGCGCTGACTGCGACAAGCGAGGTGCCGATGGCGCGGCCGATGGGCATCGAGGTGCTGGCGACAAGGGCCGGGACGATCAGGAAGCCACCGCCGATCCCGAAGAAGCCCGAGAGCAGGCCGGTGCCGGCGCCGAAGGCGAGCACGCGCGGCAGGTTGTCGCGGTTGCAGACGACGCCCTCGATCCCTTCGCTGCCGCGGCCTCGCCACATCAGGAAGGCGACGACCAGCATGAGCAAGGCAAAGAGGGCAAGCAGGCTCTGGCCGTCGAAGGCCTTGCCGATCGCCGATCCGCCGACCGCGCCGAGCACGCCCGCTGCGGCGAACATGCCCCCGCAGCGCCAGTTGACGTTGCGCGCCCGGGCGTGGCTGGCGAGGCCCGACAGCGCGTTTGCCGCCACGGCCAGTGCGCTCGTGCCGATGGCAAGGTGCGGGCTGGCGACGCCGACGACATAGACCATGAGCGGCACGGCAAGGATCGACCCACCACCGCCGACAAGGCCGAGGACGAAACCGACGATTACCCCCGACAGGCTCGCCAGGAGATGTTGCAGATCGAAGATCACCGCCGGCCCCTTACAACAGGTCTACCGGCAGGCGCAGGTAGCGCACGCCGTTGCTGTCTGGTTCGGGCAGATGGCCTGCGCGCATGTTGACCTGGATCGAGGGCAGAATGAGCTTGGGCATGCCGAGCGTGGCATCGCGCGCTTCCCGCATCGCGACGAACTCGTCCTCGCTGACGCCTTCGTGGACGTGGACGTTGGCAATGCGTTCGGCGCCGATGGTCGTCTCCCAGACGAACTGGTCGCGGCCCGTGGCCTTGTAATCGTGGCACAGGAACACGCGCGTCTCGTCGGGCAAGGCCATGAGGCGGCGGATCGAGCGGTAGAGCGTGCGCGCGTCGCCGCCGGGGAAATCGGCGCGGGCAGTGCCGTAGTCAGGCATGAACAGCGTATCGCCGACGAACACGGCATCGCCGATGACGTAGGCGAGACACGCGGGGGTGTGGCCGGGAACGTGCAGCGCCACGGCTTCAATCTCGCCTACGCGGAAGGCGTGGCCGTCGTCCATGAGCAGGTCGAACTGGCTGCCGTCACGGGCGAAAGCCGGGCCTTCGTTGAAGACCTTGCCGAAAACGTCCTGCACGGTGCGGATCGCTGAGCCGATGACGATCTGCCCGCCGAGCCTTTGCTTGAGATAGGGGGCGGCAGACAGGTGATCGGCGTGTGCATGGGTTTCGAGCAGCCAGTCGACCGTGAGGCCGTGCGCTTCGACATGGGCAATGACGCGGTCGGCAGAAGCATGGCTGGTGCGGCCCGAGGCCTGGTCGAAATCGAGCACCGGGTCGATCACAGCCGCGCGCAAGGTGGCGGGATCGTGGACGACATGGGTCGCCGTGAAGGTTGCCTCGTCGAAGAAGGTGGTCACGACGGGCACTACGGCCGAGGCACGAGTGGCGCTGATCTGGGCGGCGGCGGTAGCAATGGCATGGTCCGACATCGGAAGACTCCTTTGCTCCTGTATATAACTTTTACCTAATATAAGGCAAGTGTAATTTAACTGGCCTTGCAGTCTTGTGCGTGGCGCAATCGACGTTATCTGCTGAGCTTATGAAGCCCGCCAGCCTTGCCGACCTGAAGCAGAATGCCGCCGCGATGGCCGGGCGGATGCGCACGATGAGCCACCCCGAGCGCCTGCTCATGCTTTGCCGCATGGACGAGGGCGAGGTTTCGGTAACCGAGCTGGTCGAGCTGACCGGCCTGTCGCAGTCGGCGGTATCGCAGCACCTTGCGCGCCTGCGCGACGAAGGCGTGGTCGACAGTCGCGTGGCAGCGCAGGTGCGCTTCTACAGCCTGAAGGACGAGATCGTCCGCGCGATCATTCACGCCCTTTGCGAGATCTGCGAAAAGCGCTAGATTAATCACTGATCAATAAGCTGGATCGGATGCAGGAAGAGTCTTGCGTCATCGATCCAAATTAGAGTATTCATTCTATATTGAATGCGCGCGGTCATCCGTGCGCCGGGAGAGTCTTCGGTTGATGCAGAATGATCCGCAGCGCGGCTGGAATCGCCGCGAATTCGTCAGCGCCTCTGCGCTGATCGCCCTGGCGCTTGGCGTGCCCGCCGCCGCCGTGAGCCTGACCCGACTCGAATCGGAGGAAGCGCCGAGCAACGGGCAGCGCCTCATGATGAAGGAGGTCAGCCAGTTGGTGATCCCGCGTTCGGCAACCCCCGGCGCGGGTGACGTTGGCGCAGGCGATTTTGCGATTCTCGCGCTCGCCCACGGGCTTGATGGGTCGCGTTCGCCGCTCAAGGACCCAACGGCTTATGCCCGGTTTGCGCGCAATGACGGCTCGATACGGCACGTCGCCTGGCTCGAGAAGGAGCTCGACGGACGGACTGGCGGCAGTTTCCTCAAGGCGCCGGCAGCGCAACGCTTTGCCGCAGTGAAGGCGGTGGATGCCGAAGCCTTCGCCAGCCGCGAGAGCGAGAGCCCGTGGAAGGCCATCAAGGGCCTGATCCTGACGGGGTATTACACCAGCGAAGTCGGTGGCGCGCAGGAGCTGCGCTACGAGCCGGTCCCTGGCCGTTTCGATCCCGACCTGCCGCTGACGCCCGATTTCAGGGCGATTTCCAACGACTGGACCGCGGTCGACTTCGGATAAGGACTGACTGACATGCAATTCGACGCGATCGTGGTCGGCTCCGGTATCACCGGCGGCTGGGCGGCCAAGGAACTGACGCAGGCCGGCCTCAAGGTCCTGATGATCGAGCGTGGGCGCGAAATCGTCCACGGCGAGTACGAGACCGAGAACAAGGCCCCTTGGGAAATGCCGTTCCGTGGCCTCGGCGATGCGGCGCTCTATGCCCGCGAATACCAGGTCCAGATGAAGAACCGGCACTTCAACGAGTTCACCCAGGGGCACTTCGTCAACGACAAGGAAAACCCGTACTCGACCGGTTCGGATACCGATTTCACGTGGTTCCGCTCCTATCAGTTGGGCGGTCGCTCGCTCACCTGGGGGCGGCAGTCGTATCGCTGGTCCGATTACGATTTCGGCGCCAACAAGCGCGATGGCCACGGCACCGACTGGCCGATCCGCTATGCCGATCTGGCGCCATGGTATGACAAGGTCGAGGAATTCATCGGCGTTTCGGGCAGCCCGGAAGGCCTGCCTCAGTTGCCCGATGGCAAGTTCCAGCCGGGCATGAAGCTCAACGTGGTCGAGGAGCACGTGCGCAAGGTCGTGGCTGACAAGTTCGGCCGCTGCCTGACTATCGGTCGCACCGCGAACATGACCGTCGCCAAGCCCGAAGAGGGCCGCTCGGAATGTCAGAACCGCTCGATCTGTACGCGCGGTTGCTCGTTCGGGGCCTACTTCTCGACGCAGTCGAGCACGCTTCCGGCAGCGAAGGCCACCGGCAACCTGACCGTGGTGACCGATGCCATCGTTGAAGGCGTGGACTACGATCCGAAGACGAAGCGCGTGACTGGCGTGCGCTATGTCAACACGAAGGACGGGACGCGGGGGGCTCCCACGGCGCGACTGGTGTTCCTCAATGCAGGCGCCTTCAACTCGGTCCACCTCCTGCTCAATTCGCGCAGCGAGGCGATGCCGACTGGCCTTGGCAATTCTAGCGGCGTGCTCGGCACCCAGATCATGGATCACGCCAACACGCTTTCGACGATCGCGCTTTTCCCGCAGTTCAACGATCGCACCACGTTCGGCAACCGGCCGACCGGGGCGATCATCGCGCGCTATCGCAACATGGATGCGATGGATGGCGAGGGCCATACCCGCGGCTTCTCGTTCCAGGGCGGCGCGCTGCAGAGCAACTGGGGTGCGGGCAAGCGCGAGGCCGGAATCGGGGCGGAACTGAAGGACAAGCTGCACCAGCCCGGCATGTGGCGCATGGTGCTGGTCGCTTTTGCCGACTGCGTGCCGCGCGACAGCAACCGCCTTACTCTGGACCGGACCAGGACCGACCGCTTCGGCATTCCGCAGCTTCACGTCGATTTCGCCTTCGGCAAGGAAGAGCAGGCCGCATTGGCGCAGGCCAAGGCCGATGCCGCCGAAATGATGACCGCGGCGGGCGGCACCGTGATCATGGGCCTCGACAAGCCGGGGCCGGGCGGCACGGCGATCCACGAAATGGGCGGGGCGCGCATGGGCCTCGATCCGAAGACCTCGGTGCTCAACAAGTGGAGCCAGGCGCACGACATCCCGAACCTGTTCGTGACCGACGGCGCGCAGATGGCATCGTCGGCCTGCCAGAACCCATCGCTGACCTACATGGCGCTGACAGCGCGGGCCTGCGATGCGGCGGTGAAGATGCTCCGCGAAGGCGTGATCTGAGGAGATGGCCCAGACTATCGCCGGCATGACCGAGAGGCAGAAGAGCCTCGCATTCTTCACGCTGATCACCGCGCTGGTGCTCGAGATCGTCGACGTCACGATCATCAACACCGCGCTCCCGGCCATGCAGGCTGACTTCGCTGCTCGCGGGCAGGACCTTGGCGGCAGCGCGGCGCAGTGGATCGCGGCGGGCTATTCGCTGGCGTTCGGCTTGCTGCTGATCCTCGGCGGGCGGCTGGGTGACCTGTTCGGCGGGCGGGCGATGTTCCTGACCGGCGTTGCAGGCTTCACGCTGGCCTCGCTGCTGTGTGGCGCGGCGGCCGATCCGCATTTCCTGATTGCTGCGCGTGTTCTGCAGGGCGCGGCGGGCGCGATCATGGCGCCGCAGGTCATGGCGGTGATCCAGATCCTCTACGATCCGGTCGAGCGCATCGGGCGGCTGGCGTGGTTCGGCGTGATCGGCGGGCTTGCCGGGATCGCCGGGCCGATTATCGGCGGGCTGCTGATCTCGGCAGACATCGCAGGTCTCGGCTGGCGCACGGTTTTCCTGATCAACCTGCCCATCGGCATCGCAGCGTTCACGGCCGGGTGGCGCTATCTGCCCCGCGAGATCGCGCACAAGGGCGCCAAGATCGACGTTATCGGCACGCTCGCGTTCGGAGCGGCGCTGGCGGCCATGCTGTTCCCGCTGGTGCGGGGCGAGCATGCCGGGCTGGATGCGGCAAGCCTCGCGCTGCTGGCGGCATCGCCGCTGCTGATGTGGGCGGCGTGGGCCGGGCTCAACCGCCGCGCCAGGGCGGGCAGACCGGTGATCTTCGATCCGGAACTGCTGCACAACGGCCTGTTCCGGACAGGCGCGCTGATCGGCCTGATCTTCTCGGCCGCGAATACAGGCTTCCTGTTCGTGTTCGCCCATGCGTTGCAATCGCGGCTCGGCTATTCGCCCCTGCAGACGGGCCTCGTCCACATCCCGTTCAGTGCTGGCGTCATGCTCGGCATGGGTTTCCTCGGGCGGCGCTACCTCGCGAAGATGGGCAAGTGGGTGCTGGTTTCTGCGGCGCTGGCTCTGGTTGTGGCTGATACAGCCACCCTTTCCTGGATCGCGTGGGGTGGCCCCGGTCTGCCGCTGTTGCTCCCGGCGCTTCTGCTGGCGGGTGTGGGGATGGGTTGCCTTTCGGGCCCGGTCTCGCCGGTGGCGCTGGCTCGGGTCGACCGCCGCCACGCCGGTGCCGCAAGCGGCATTCTCAAGACCGTGCTGCAGATGGGCAGCGCGTTCGGCATCGCGCTGGTCGGCAGCGCCTATTTCGCGCTGGGCGGACCGGAACTGGCGATGGGCAGCAGCGGCATCTACGCAGCGCTTGCCGTCATCCTCGTGCTGTTGGTCGGTTGCCTTGTGCTGGCGCTTTCCCTGCCAGGGCAGATATTTGCGCCTGAGGCCTCTTCCCAAGCAGCATAAACGCGATAATCTCATCCGAAACGAGATGCGCCGCCAAGGCGCACCGTGAGAGGATGATCGCCATGGACGACCTGCCTACCGCCAAGTTCCATACCATGAACGAAGGCACCCAGGAAGACTGGGACGCGATCATGACCCACATGCGGCCCTTTGCGCAGAGCGGCGGCGCGCGCGTGCTCGATCACTTGCGCCTGCTGGAGGGCGATTGCGGGGGCTTTGCGGTCGATCGGCTGACCCATTGCCTGCAGACCGCGACCCGTGCCCACCGCGACGGGCGGGACGAGGCTTACGTGGTGATGGCCCTGCTGCACGACATTGGCGACACGCTTGGTGCCTTCAACCACCCGGACGTTGCCGCTGCGATCCTCAAGCCGTTCGTTTCGGAAGAGCTGCTGTGGATCGTCCAGCACCACGGCATTTTCCAGGGCTACAACTTCTTCCACTTCATCGGCCTCGATCGCAACATGCGCGACAAGTTCGCCGATCACCCTTATGCTGCGGCGACGGCCGAGTTCATCGAGAAGTACGATTGCCCGGCGTTCGACCCGAACTATGACACCTTGCCGCTCGAGTTCTTCGAGCCGATGGTCATGCGCCTCTTCGAACGGCCTTTGAACAGCGTGTACAAGAAAGCCATGGCGGAAGCCTGAGGCGGCCAGAAGCAAGGCGATACACTCTGTCACGATTGGTGGGCTTGCACCTTGCCTTAATTGCGTGATTAACTGCGCAAAATTGCTTGGGAGAGCAACACATGGCCGACGCCGCCGTGAAGCCGACGACAGCAGAGCGCACTGCCGACCTGTTCACCTTCGACGAATTCATTCGGTTCTGGGCAGCCGATCGACCTCAAGGCCTCGCGCTCGACGGACCGGATCGGACGCTGACCTATGGCAGCCTTGATTCCACGACGGCACAGGTGGTCGCGGGCCTTGTCGACCTTGGCATCGGCAAGGGAGACCGGATTGCCTGGTTCGGCAAGAACAGCACGCTCTATTTCACGTTGTTCTTCGCTGCTGCCCGCCTCGGCGCGGTCATGGTTCCGATCGGCTGGCGTCTGGCCCCGGCAGAGGCGACGTGGATTGCCAGCGATGCTCAGGCGAAAGCCGTGTTCCTCGGGGCCGGGTTCGAAGGACTGGCTGCGACATTTTCCGCGCTCCCTGCCGTGCGTATGGCGCTGACGCAGGACGAGGCGTGGCGCTGGATCGATGCGCAGCAGCCAATCGCCTATGAGGCCGCCGGGCCAGATGATGCGGTGCTGCAGCTCTATACCTCTGGCACGACCGGCAACCCCAAGGGGGCGGTGCTTTCCAATCGCAACCTGTTCGGCTTGCGCAAGCAATCGCTCGGGCAGGATCAGCCCTATACCCAGATGACGGACGACGAAGCGATCCTGGTTGCCATGCCGTGCGCCCATATCGGCGGCACCGGCCTTGGCGTCATGGCCATGGGGGCAGGGCTGCCGGGCATCATCCTTGCCGAGTTCGAGCCGCGTGCGGTGTTCGATGCGGTGGAGCAAAAGGGCGTGACGCGCTTCTTCATCGTGCCCGCTGCACTGCAGATGTTGCTCAATCACCCCGACTGCGCCAGCGTGGACTTTGCCCGCGTGAAGTACATCATCTATGGCGCATCACCGATCCCGCTGGTCTTGCTGCGCGAATGCATCGCCATGTTCAAGGCCGAGTTCATCCAGGCCTATGGCATGACCGAGACGACCGGCACGATCTGCATGCTCCCGCCCCAGGACCACTGCGTCGAGGGAAATCAGCGCATGCGGTCTGCCGGTAAGCCGCTGCCGGGTGTCGAAGTCCGGGTGGTCGGCGAAAACGGCGAGGCGTTGGGGCCGAACGAGATTGGCGAGATCCAGACGCGCTCGTCAAACAACATGCTGGGGTACTGGAACCTGCCAGAGGCCACCGCGAAGACGATGACCCCCGACGGCTGGATTGCCACCGGCGACGCCGGTTACCTTGACGAGGACGGCTACGTCTACATGCACGACCGGATCAAGGACATGATCATTTCGGGCGGCGAGAATGTCTATCCGGCGCAGGTCGAAAGCGCAATCTATGGCCATCCCGATGTGCTGGAAGTGGCGGTGATCGGCGTGCCTGATGCGACATGGGGCGAAGCCGTGAAGGCGGTGTGCGTGCCAAAGCCGGGCCACGTGATCGATCCGCAATCGATCATCGACTGGACGCGGGAGCGCCTGGCCGGGTTCAAGGTGCCCAAGTCGGTCGATGTGATCGAGGCGCTGCCGCGCAATCCTTCAGGCAAGATCCTGCGTCGCACCTTGCGTGAGCCCTACTGGGCTGGCTTCGAACGCCAGGTGAATTGACAGGGTACTGGCCGATCAGGGGGCCGGCTGGGCGGCATTCCTACCAGCCGGCTCCAATGCATCAGCGGATCGGGCAATCCGGCGAGAGGCGCATGTCGAGGTAGTTGTCGACCGCGCGCATCATGTCATCCATCTCGTTCTCGAAGAAGTGGTTGGCACGCGGGATTTCGTCGTGATGGATGGTGATGTGCTTCTGCGTGCGCAGCTTGTCGACCAGCTTCTGCACCGCGTTGGGCGTGACGACCGTATCCGCCGTGCCCTGCACGATGATGCCCGAGGCGGGGCATGGGGCAAGGAAGCTGAAATCGTACATGTTGGCGGGCGGCGCCACCGAGATGAAGCCGCGGATCTCAGGGCGGCGCATCAGCAACTGCATGCCGATCAGCGCGCCGAACGAATAGCCTGCGATCCAGGTGGTGCTGGCTTCGGGGTGGATCGACTGGACCCAATCGAGCGCGGCTGCGGCGTCGCTGAGTTCACCGATGCCGTTGTCAAAACTGCCCTGGCTGCGGCCGACGCCACGGAAGTTGAAGCGCAGCGTGGCAAAGCCGCGGGCCACGAAGGTCTTGTAGAGCGCCTGCGTGATGCGATCGTTCATCGTGCCGCCCGCCTGCGGGTGCGGGTGGAGGATCATCGCAACCGGTGCTCGGGGGCGGCTGGCGGGCTGGAAACGGCCTTCGAGGCGGCCTTCGGGGCCGGGGAAAATGACTGCGGGCATTGCCTGTCCGGTAATCCTGTGATCTGGCCCCATGCGGCACGGAATGCCGGGGCTGGGAATTAAGCTGATGGCTATATAGAAACCGAGCCTTCGAAAGCAATCTTTCCACGCATTCCGGGGCGAATCTTGCCGCTAAATCCGATCTATCTCGATCACGCCGCCACAACCCCGCTGCTGCCTGAGGCACTGGCGGCGATGGAGGAGGGCTGGCGCATCTGGGCCAACCCTTCGAGCCCCCATGCAGCGGGACGCGCGGCAAGGGCGGCGCTGGAGGATGCGCGGGCGCGGGTGAAGAAGGCGCTTGCCTGGGACGGCGAGGTGATCTTCACCAGCGGAGCAAGCGAGGCACTGGAGATTGCCGCGAAAAAAGTTTCCCCGGGGAAACATAACAGGAACATCGCGAGCGCGGTAGAGCATGAGGCGGTGTTGCGTCTGACGCCAGACGCTGTTCGCCTGGCCGTCGATGCGAATGGCCTGGTCCGCATTTCCGGCCTTGAGCAGGCGCTAAAGGAGGAAGGACCGGCGCTGCTGGCAGTCCAGCAGGTCAACAGCGAAACTGGAGTGATGCAGGACCTCGCGTCGCTGGCCGCGTTGGCAAAGTCCAGCAATGCGCTGATGCTGGTCGACGCGGCGCAGGGCGCAGGCAAGCTTCCGCTGCCCGAGGCCGACATGATCGCGGTTTCGGCGCACAAGTTTGGCGGACCGGTGGGCATCGGCGCGTTGCTGGTGCGCAGTTACGGCCTGCTGCACCCCGGCGGCGGCCAGGAGCGCGGCTATCGTGCCGGGACCGAGCCGATGCCGCTGGTGCTGGGCATGGCGGCAGCGCTGGAGTCTGGAAATGCATGGCTCAAGCGCGCTTCAGGTTTGCGGGTATCGCTTGAGAATCAACTGCTTGAAATCGGGGCGGAAATTGTCGCGAAAGATTCCCCGCGCAGCCCGACGATTGCCGCCTATCGCATGCCGGGCAAATCCAGCGCGGCGCAATTGATCCGGTTCGATGGCGCAGGGATCGCCGTTTCCGCCGGGAGCGCATGTTCGTCCGGCTCGTTGAAGGCGAGCCACGTGCTGACCGCGATGGGCTATGCCCATCCGGGCGAGGTCATCCGCGTGTCCATCGGGCGCGAGACGACCGAAGCCGAGATTGCCCGCTTTGTCGAGGTGTGGAAGGAGATCCGGGGGTGATCTACCTCGATTATCAGGCGACCACGCCGCTCGCTCCTCAAGCGCGCGAGGCAATGATGCCGTGGCTGGCGGGGCAAGAGGCCATGGGATTTGCCAATCCGCATAGCCCCCACCGTGCAGGGCGTGCCGCCGCAGCCGCGGTCGAGGTTGCGCGCGAGCAGGTGGCGGCGCTGCTCCCGCCCGGCGGGCGCGTGGTCTTCACCTCGGGCGCGACCGAGGCGATCAACCTTGCTCTGGCTGGATGTGGCCGAAAGCGGCTGGCGGTCAGCGCCATTGAACACGCGGCGGTCCTGGATACG
The DNA here is from genome assembly GCF_058793515.1 of Novosphingobium sp. GW835-FHT14H07. Lineage (NCBI taxonomy): Bacteria > Pseudomonadati > Pseudomonadota > Alphaproteobacteria > Sphingomonadales > Sphingomonadaceae > Novosphingobium > Novosphingobium sp. GW835-FHT14H07. The sequence goes on along the minus strand of NZ_JBXAFX010000012.1, from coordinate 96,549 downwards.
GCGCGGGTTCTTGATCCCGCTGTGGCGGTGCTGCCGGTCGATGGTGCGGGTCTGGTCGATCCTGAGGTGGCGATTCCGGCGGGAACCGGTCTTGTCGCGGTAATGCAGGTCAACAACGAGATCGGCACGATCCAGCCGATCGAAGCGCTGGCCCGGCGGGCACGCGACATGGGGGCGCTGTTCCTGTGCGATGCCGTGCAGGGGGCCGGAAAGATCGCCGCTCCGCACGGAGCGGACCTTATCGCGGTGTCCTCGCACAAGCTCTATGGCCCGAAAGGCATCGGCGCGCTGTGGGTGCGTGACGGGGTGGAACTTGCGCCCCTGATCCATGGCGGGGGGCAGGAGGGCGGTTTGCGTTCGGGTACGCTCTCGCCAGCGCTCTGCGCGGGCTTCGGCGCGGCGGCAGCGCTGTGCACAAGTCTGTCGGAAACCGACCGGCTTCATGTGGATAAGCTGTGGGCGAAGGCTTTGTATCTGTTCGAGGGATGGATTCTGAACGGGAGCGCCACCGAGCGCTGGCATGGCAATCTCAACCTGCGATTGCCGGGACTGGACGTGGCGAGACTGTTGTCGGAATGCCGCACGATCGCAATTTCAGCGGGATCGGCCTGCGCCAGCGGGTCGGGCAGGCCAAGCCATGTCTTGCGCGCGCTCGGACTTTCGGACAGGGATAGCAGAACCGCGATCCGCATCGGTTTCGGACGCTATACGGGGGATGATGAACTGGAACAGGCTGCCGAGGCGATCAACGCCGCGGCGCGCGCGCAGGGAGTCTTGTAACCATGGTCAGCGTCACCTTCGTCACCGCAAAGGGTGAAAAGATCGCCGCAGAAGGCGAAGCGGGGACGCGACTTCTGGAACTGGGGCAAGCCAAGGGCATGCCGCTTGAGGGCACCTGCGAGGGCCAGATGGCCTGCTCCACCTGCCATGTGGTCATCGATGCCGACTGGTTTGCGAAACTGCCGCCAGCGATCGACGATGAGGAGGACATGCTCGACCTGGCTGCCGGGGTGACGCGGACGAGTCGCCTGTCATGCCAGATCGAACTTACCGAGGCGCTCGACGGGCTGGTGGTGCACATACCGGCCGAAGCGCGGGACATGCAGGGGCGCTAGGGAACGGATCGGCGGACCATCGCTTGAACAAGGCATGATCGTTACTCCGAAGGCCGCCGCGCTCGCTCTTCCATCCAGCCCCGACGTTCTGATTGCCGATACGACCGGCTGGATTACCGACAACTGGTTGCGCATCTCGATCGCCATCGGCATCGCGGCTGTCGTCGTTCTGGTCCTTGTCACCATCCGCAACCTCGGGCGCCGGTTCTGCCCCGAAGGCGAGGCGCTGGTCGGCTGGAAGACAATCATCGGCCGAATGGCAAGCCGCACGCGATTCTGGTTCATCGTGCTGGTCGCAGCGGAGGCGGTAGCCAGCTACGCGCAGACACCGGTCTGGCTGGACAAGACCATTCGCTTCCTCTTCACCGTCGGCCTCACCTTCCAGGCAGCGCTGTGGGTTCGGGAACTGACGATCGGCCTGATCGAACATCGCGCAGGTGAAGCACAACACGCCAACGGTGCGCTGAGTTCGGCACTCAACATCCTGAGGGCGCTGGTGACATTCCTTGTCTTCGCCATTGCCTTCGTCCTCATCCTCGGAAACCTTGGCGTCAATGTCGCCGGGCTCGTTGCGGGCCTTGGCATCGGCGGCATTGCGATCGGTCTTGCGGCTCAAGGCATCTTCTCCGACCTGTTTGCCGGCATTTCGATACTGTTCGACCGGCCTTTCAAGGTGGGGGAAGTGATCAGCTGGGGCGGGAATACCGGAACTGTCGAGATCATCGGCATGCGCACCACCCGTATCAGGCTGGTAAGCGGAGAACTGCTGGTGGTTTCGAACAAGAACCTGCTCGACAAGGAGATCAGCAATCTTACCGTGCGCGATCACATCCGCCTGACTTTCGCGATTGGCGTTGCCTATGAAACCCCGCCTGAAACCCTGGCGCGGATTCCGGCAATGCTGAAGGCGCTGGGCGAGGCGGAAGGCGCGAAAGTGGCCCGCTCAGGCTTCGAGGCGTTCGGAGCCAGTTCGCTTGATTTCACCCTGATCCTCGACGTGCCGGGTGCTGACTGGAACGTAGCGCATCCTTTGCGCGATCGCTTGCTGGTGGCGATCATGGAGCGCTTTGCCGCCGAAGGAATCAGCATACCCTATCCCACGCAGACGACCTTTACCGCCGCGCCCGACGGTACGTTGATCATGCCCTATCCCGATGGAGCGGTGATTCCCGTCACGGCAGAGCCGCTTGGTGATGCCCGACGGAATTGAGCGGTGACGGCCCGAACGGGTGCTTTTGCCAGCTTGCCGTCCGCCGCGATTTGCGGTCGGATAGGCAGGCTTTGGCAAGAGGACAGGTATGGCGGCGATCAATCTTCCACGGATCATCAGGGTAGGGGGCGGCACACTGGCCGAATTGCCGGAAGCGCTTGCCCAGTGCGGGGTGTCCCGACCATTCATCGTGACCGACGCATTCCTGGTGAGCAGCGGGATGGTGGCGACGTTGCTCGCCGTGCTCGACAAAGCCGGCATCGATGCGATCGTGTTCGCCGATACGGTGCCCGATCCGACCGTGGCGGTGGTTGAAGCTGCGCTGGAGGCTCTGCGTGCTGCCGATTGCGATTGCGTTATCGGCTTCGGCGGCGGCAGCCCGATCGATACGGCAAAGGCCATTGCCGCACTGGCGGTGGAGCCGAGGCCGGTTCAGTCGATGAAGACTCCGGCAACGACGGACGTGCCCGGCCTGCCGATCATCGCCGTGCCTACCACGGCTGGGACCGGATCGGAGGCAACGAAGTTCACCATCGTCACCGATGAGGCCAGCAGCGAGAAAATGCTTTGCGCTGGCCTTGCTTTTCTGCCGACCGTGGCGATCGTCGATTTCGAACTGACCATGGGCAAGCCCGCGCGGCTGACAGCCGATACCGGCATCGATTCGCTTACCCATGCGATCGAGGCTTACGTCTCGAAAAAGGCCAATGCCTTCAGCGATGCCATGGCGCTTTCGGCGATGAAGCTGATCGCGCCCGCCATTCGCACTGCCTGTAACGAGCCGGGCAACCGGGCAGCGCGCGAGGCGATGATGGTGGGGGCGCATAATGCGGGGATCGCATTCTCCAACGCCAGCGTGGCGCTGGTTCATGGCATGAGCCGACCGGTGGGCGCGTTCTTTCATGTGCCGCACGGGCTTTCCAACGCCATGCTGCTGCCTGCGGTGACGGCCTTCTCCGCGCCAGCCGCGCTTGCGCGCTATGCCGATTGCGCGCGGGCGATGGGCGTCGCCAGTGCGGACGAGGGCGATCAGGCGGCGGTGGCGCGGCTGCTGGAGGAACTGGCAGCATTGAACGCTGACCTGTCCGTGCCATCCCCGCGTTCTCACGGTATCAGCGAGGCGCGGTGGTTCGAGGTGGTGCCGGAAATGGCGCGGCAGGCGCTGGCTTCGGGATCACCCGGCAACAACCCGCGCGTGCCCGATGCGGCGGAGATCGAGCGGCTCTATGCAGAGGCATTCGGCTGAGGCACGACTTTCGCATGATTGCAATGCAATGTCGGATCATGCATAGGCTTTAGCCGTTCCTCCCCAGGTTCATCGGATTCGGCTTTTCGCAAGATTTGCGGGGCGCCGCTTATGTGAGCGTATGGACATGGGTGAAATGAACGGACGTATCGAACGCAGCGGCCTGAAGGTCGACGCTAACCTCGCCAGCTTCATCGACAATGACGTGCTCGGGCCACTTGGGCTTGACGCGGGCGCATTCTGGCAGGGCTTTGCCGCGCTGGTCGGCCATTTCGCCCCGGTAAACCGCATGTTGCTGGACAAGCGCGAGGCGCTGCAGGCGCTGATCGACTCCTGGCACCACGAACGCAAGGGCAAGCCGATCGATGCTGCCGAGTATCGCGCGTTCCTGACCGAGATCGGCTATCTTGTGGCAGAGCCTGAGGATTTCGTGATCGGCACGCAAAACGTCGACCGCGAGATTGCCTGCATGGCAGGGCCGCAGCTGGTCGTGCCGGTTCTGAATGACCGGTTCGTGCTCAATGCGGCGAATGCGCGCTGGGGTAGTCTCTACGATGCCTGGTACGGCACCGACGCGCTCGATGCGGCCCCGGCCCGGCCGGGCGGCTACGACAAGGAACGCGGCGCGGCGGTGGTCCGCGCAGGCCGCGCGTTCCTTGACCTGACATTCCCGCTGGACGGCATGAGCTGGACCGAATGGGACGGGGCGAGCAGCCTGCCGTTGTGCGATGAGATGCAGTTTGCCGGCACGAAACCCGGTGGCATTCTGCTGTGCAACAACGGTATGCATGTCGAAATCGTGCTGGACCGGACGCACCCGGTGGGCATGGATGACAAGGCGGGCATTGCGGATATCGTCATGGAAGCGGCGCTGACCAGCATTGTCGACCTCGAGGATTCGGTCGCTGCAGTCGACGCCGAAGACAAGCTGCTGGCCTATCGCAACTGGCTCGGCCTGATGCGCGGCGATCTCGAGGCGAGATTCAGCAAGGGCGGCAAGACCATGACCCGCGCGCTTGAGCCGGACCGCGAGTGGACTTCGGCCAAGGGTGAGGCGATCACGCTGCCGGGGCGCAGCCTGCTGTTCGTGCGCAATGTCGGCCACCTGATGACCAATCCGGCGATCCTGCTCCAGGACGGCAGCGAGATACCGGAAGGCATCATGGACGCTGTGATCACGTCGGCGATTGGCATGCACGACCTCAAGGGGCTTGGGCGCCATCGCAACAGCCGCACCGGCAGCATCTATATCGTCAAGCCCAAGATGCACGGGCCGGAGGAGGTCGCCTTCACCAACGATCTGTTCAATGCGGTAGAGGATCTGCTCGGGCTGGAACGCCATACCGTGAAGGTCGGCGTGATGGACGAGGAGCGGCGCACGTCTGCCAATCTCGCCGCCTGCATCGAGAAGGTTCGCGACCGCATCGTGTTCATCAATACCGGCTTCCTCGACCGCACCGGCGACGAGATCCACACCTCGATGCAGGCGGGGGCGATGATCCGGAAAGGGGCCATCAAGGGATCTGGCTGGATCGCGGCTTACGAAAAGCGCAACGTCTGCATCGGGCTGGCCCACGGCCTTTCGGGCAAGGCACAGATCGGCAAGGGCATGTGGGCCGCGCCCGACATGATGCACGACATGATGCAACAGAAGATCGCGCATCCCCGCACCGGCGCGAACACAGCCTGGGTGCCTTCGCCCACGGCGGCGACTCTTCATGCCATGCACTACCATCAGGTCGACGTTTTCGAGGTTCAGCGCGACGTTGCGCAGGAAGCGACACCGGGTCTGGACGCGCTTCTCGCCATTCCGCTGGCCGATGGTGCCAACTGGTCGGAAGAGGAAGTGCGCGAGGAACTGGACAACAACGCGCAAGGCCTGCTGGGCTATGTCGTGCGCTGGATCGATCAGGGTGTCGGCTGCTCCAAGGTGCCGGACATCAATGACATCGGGCTGATGGAGGACCGCGCGACTTTGCGGATTTCCAGCCAGCACATGGCCAACTGGCTGCTGCACGGCGTGGCCACCAACGAACAGGTCATGGACAGCCTCAAGCGCATGGCAGCCAAGGTCGATGCGCAGAACGCGGGCGATCCGCTCTACGAGCCGATGGCCGGAAATTGGGAAGAAAGCTTTGCCTTCCGTGCGGCCTGCGATCTGGTGTTCAACGGGGTGGAGCAGCCCAACGGCTATACCGAGCCGTTGTTGCATGCATGGCGCCTGAAGAAGAAGGCCGCTCTGGCGAAGGTCGCCGAGCCGGCCTGAACTTGAAGGGGGCGGGCCTGCGGGTCCGCCCTTACTTCGTCAGCACGCGAGCGATGGAGACGAATTCCTCCACGCTCAACGTCTCGGCCCGGCGCTGTGCGTCGATGCCGAGCGCTTCGAGCGCGTTCAGCGCGCCGGGCAGGCCCTTCAAGGACTGGCGCAACATCTTGCGGCGCTGGCCGAAGGCGGCTTCCGTCACGCGCTCCAGCATGCGGGCGGAGACGCCTTCGGGCATCGTGCCGGGCTCGACATGGACGATCGCCGACATGACCTTGGGCGGCGGAGTGAAGGCACTGCGGTGAACCTTCATCGCTATGCGCGGGGACGCGCGCCACTGTGCCAGTACGGCAAGGCGGCCATAGGCATCCGTGCCGGGCGCGGCGACGATGCGCTCCGCCACTTCCAGCTGGAACATCAGCGTCAACGACTTCCACTGCGGCGGCCAGTCTTGCCCGGATAGCCAGCCGGTGAACAGCTGCGTGCCGACGTTGTAGGGCAGGTTCGCCGCGACGTGCCACGGACCTTCAAACAGCGTTGCAGGATCGATCCTGGTGGCATCGCCCTGAATCACGGTCAGCTGGCCGGGAAAGGCATCGGACAGTTCGGCAAGCGCAGGCATGCAGCGCTTGTCCATTTCGATCGCGGTGACGTTTGCGCCTGCACGCAGCAGGGCGCGGGTCAGGCCGCCGGGGCCGGGACCGACTTCGAGAACATTCTCTCCCTTGAGCCTGCCGGGGACGCGGGCGATGCGATCGAGCAACTGCTCGTCGAACAGGAAGTTCTGGCCGAGCGCCTTGGTGGCGAAGAGGCCGTGGCGATTGATGACGTCGCGTAGCGGGGGGAGGTCGGTCATGCCGAAGCCCTCCGCGCGGCACATTCGCCCGCCATGCGCAGCGCTGCGATGGTGGGGCCGACGCGCGCCTTGCCGGTGCCGGCGATGGCGAAGGCGGTGCCATGATCCGGCGAGGTGCGGATGATCGGCAGGCCGAGCGTCACGTTCACGCCAGCATCGAAATCCAGCGCCTTCATCGGGATCAGCGCCTGATCGTGGTACATGCAGATGGCCACGTCATAGCCCTCGCGCGCTTCGGCGTGGAACATGGTATCCGGCGGGAGCGGTCCGAAGGCGTTGATCCCGGCGTCACGAAGCATGGCCACGGCGGGAGCGACGACCTGCGTGTCCTCATGGCCCATGCGCCCGTCCTCGCCCGCGTGGGGGTTTAGCCCGGCGACCGCGAGGCGCGGGGCGGTGATGCCGTAGTCGCGCGTCAGGGCCGCAGCGGTGATCGCGGCGCGGGTGCGGATCAGTTCGGCGGTGAGCATGTCGGGCACCAGCCGCAGCGCCAAATGGACGGTGATCGGCACGACCTTGAGGCTTGGCCCGGCGAGCATCATCACCGCGTTCTCGGCCGTCACGCCGCATGCTTGCGCCACGAATTCAGTCTGCCCCGGGTGATCGAAACCGACCCTTGCCAAGCGGCTCTTGGCGATGGGGCCAGTGACCAGCGCCGATGCCACGCCCGAGCGGACGAGGCCGGTGGCAGTGGCAAGCGCATTCAGGGCAAGGCTGGCGCCCGCGTCGTCAGGCTCGCCCGGAGTGTAGCGCAGATCGGCAAGGTCCAGCACCGGCAGCGCGCCGTCAAAGCATTCCGCCACTTCATCGGGCGCCTTGACCGTGCAGACCGGCGCCGAGATGCCACGCCGTCGCGCCGCTTCCTCGACAACGCGGGCCGAGCCGACGACGAAGAACGGGGGCAAGCCTTCGCTATCGCGCAACGCCCACGCGGCGGCGGCAAGTTCCGGGCCGACGCCTGCCGGATCGCCGATGGTAAGGGCTAGGGGAGCGGTCATCCGGGAAAGCCTAGACGCTCTGCGCAACGCTGGCGAGACGCTCCAGCGTCGGCACCAGCTCATCGTAATGATCGATTACGGCATCGGCGCCAAGCTCGTCAGCCGGAAGGTCGTTAAAGCCGAAGCGGACGGCGACGACCGGCATTTGCGCGGCCTTGGCGGCGCCCACGTCGAAGGTGGTATCGCCGACGAAAGCTGCAGGGCCTCCGCCACAGCGCGCGACCATTTCGTGCAGCATGTCGGGCTTGGGCTTCGACCGATGGCGACCCAGCGTATCGCCGCCGATCACGCAGGCGAAGCGGTGGAGCAGGCCCAGTTCCTCGAATAGCCTGACCGCCAGGCCTTCAGCCTTGTTGGTGGCGATGGCGATCTTCACGCCGCGCGCGTCGAGTTCGTCCATCATCGCTGCGCCACCGGGAAAAAGTTCGGTGTGGTGGGCGATGTTGTGGCCGTAGAATTCAATCAGGCTGGCCTGCAGGCCGGGGAAGGCGTCTTCATCCACCCCGCCCGATTCCGTCAGCGCCGAACGCAGCATCTGCGCCGCGCCGCCGCCGATGTGGCGCTTCGTCTCCTCCAGCGGCACAGGTGGCCTGCCTGCGAGAGCCAGCGCGTGATTGAGCGCGACGCCGAGATCGCGGCTGGTATCGAGCAGCGTGCCGTCGAGATCGAATCCGACGATTGCATAAGGAAAATCCGCCATGGTGCGCCCAAGTGGCGCGCTGTTCTGGAAAGCGCAAGATTTGTCTGGCAAGGGTGCGGCCATGACTGAACAGACCCCCCTCGCCATTATCGTCCTCGCCGCCGGAAAAGGCACCCGCATGAAGAGCGACCTGCACAAGGTGCTGCATCCGATCGCGGGCAGGCCGATGGTAGGGCACCTGATGGCGAGCGCTGCGGAGCTCTCGCCGCAGCGTCAGGTGGTGGTGGCAGGGCACGGGCGCGAGCAGCTGGAAAAGGCGCTCGGCGGATCTGCGACGATTGCCGTGCAGGACCCGCAGCTGGGCACGGCGCACGCCGTGCAGCAGGCCGAGGTCGCGCTCGCCGGTTTTGAGGGCGATGTGCTGATTCTCTATGGCGACGTGCCGTTTGTGCGCGCCGAGACGATGCGGGCGATGATCGCGCGATTGCATGAAAATGATGCGCCAGCCGCGGTCGTGCTGGGCTTCGCGCCCGCCGATACCCTGCAATACGGACGCGTGATTGCTGAAGATGGCCGGATCGTGAAGATGGTCGAGCACAAGGACGCGACCGACGAGGAGCGTGCCTGCCGCGTGTGCAATTCGGGCCTCATGGCGGTGCGCAGCGCGGACCTGTTCGGCCTGCTCGCCCGCGTCGGCAACGACAATGCCCAAGGCGAATACTACCTGCCCGACGTGGTCAACATCGCGATTGCCGATGGCCGGACTTGTGCCGTGGTCGTCACCGACGATGCCGATGAAGTGGCCGGGATCAACAGCCGCGCGGAGCTTGCCGAAGCCGAAGGCCGCTGGCAGCTGCGCCGCCGGGCGCAGGCCATGGCCGATGGCGCAACGCTGATCGCGCCCGAAACCGTGTGGTTTTCGTGGGACACCGTGCTTGGCCGCGATGTGACGGTAGAGCCCAACGTGTTCTTCGGCCCCGGCGTGACCGTGGCCGATGGCGTGACGATCCACGCCTTTTGCCATCTCGAAGGCGCGACGCTCTCGCCCGGCGTCCACATCGGTCCCTATGCCCGCCTGCGGCCTGGTGCGAAGCTGGAGGAGGACGTCAAGGTCGGCAACTTCGTCGAGGTCAAGAACACGGTCATGCACCGCGGCGCCAAGGCCAGCCACCTCACCTACCTCGGCGATGCCGAAGTGGGTGCCGAGGCGAACATCGGCGCAGGCACGATCACCTGCAACTATGACGGCTACTTCAAGTACAAGACCACTATCGGCGAGCGTGCCTTCATCGGCTCGAACTCGGCGCTGATCGCCCCCGTGAAGATCGGCGCGGACGCCATCGTCGCGGCAGGCAGCGCAGTGTCACGTGACGTGGCTGACGGCGAGCTGCGGATGGTGCGGGCCGAACAGCTGGTGAAACCGGGCTGGGCCGACCGCTTCCACGATGCGATGAAGAAGAAGAAGGCCGAAAAGCGGGGGTAAGGGACGCACCCTTACCCTCACGCACATTCAATCCAGCATCGCCGCCGGCACCTTGCCGCCGTTCTGCGCCAGCTTGCGCATGGTTGCCTTGTGCAGCCAGATGTTCATTTCGGCCGAACCGTCGAGGGCGCCGGTGTAGCCCAGTTCCTGGGCGAGTTCCTTGCGGTTGGCAAGGCTGGAATCGATGCCGAGCAGCTTCATCAGGTCGACGATCGAGCTGCGCCAGTTGAGGTCCTTGCCCTGCGCCATTTCGGCAAGATTGGCTTCGACGTCAAACTGCGAAAGGGGGGCTGCGGTTGCCGTTGGTGCGGGCGCCGGCGCCGGCGTCGATGGCGAAGGGGCAGCAGGGGTTGCGGTGGGCGCGGGTTTTGGCGTCTGGCCGGTCTGGGTCGGGCGCGTGCCCTTCCACGAGATGGCGTCCATGATCTTGCTGAAAATGCTCATCGGGTGCTCCTGCGATGGGTTTCCACAGGCAACCGGCGAGGGCAGGGATGCGTTCCTCAGGACTTGACGATAGCACGATATCATATCATGATATCACCATGACTCGTATCCTCGCCGATATCCCGGATGAAGACATTGCCGCGCTTGATGCGCGTGCCAGCGAACAGGGCAAGTCGCGGGCCGCGCTCGTGCGCGAGGCGGTGAAGCTTTTTCTCGTGCAGAGCGATACGAACAACGACTGGATTGACCGCTATGCCGGGTTGTGGGCCCATCGCACCGATATCGGCGACAGCGTCGAATATCAGCGCGCCATGCGCGAGGATCGCCGACCTTACGAAGACATCTGACCGTGTCGGCACCGTTTTTCGACACCAACATCGTGATCGACTGGCTGCGGCGGATGCCCCATGCCACGCAGGAGATCGCGCGATATCGCAGCCACCGCATCAGCAGGATCGTGTGGACCGAAGTGATGGCCGGTGAAGCACTGGAAAGGCGCGATCTGGTGCGTGAAGCCTTGAGCCATTTCGATTGCGTGGAAATCGATGCGCGGATCGCCACTGCAGCAGCCGATATCCGCTATCGCAGCCGGATGAAGCTGATGGATGCCTATATCCTGGCTACTGCACAGGTTAACGGGGCCATTCTGATTACACGAAATACCAAGGATTTTCCGGCAACCATGCCCGGCATCCGCGTGCCCTATACGCTCTAAGCGCCACAACACTCTAAACGAAAGCCCATCCCCAAATGTGCGGAATCATCGGAATCGTCGGCAAGGAACAGGTGGCAGACCGGCTGGTCGATGGCCTGCGGCGGATGGAATATCGCGGCTATGACTCGGCGGGCATCTGCACTGTCGAAGGCGGTCAGCTCGTGCGGCGGCGGGCCGAGGGCAAGCTCAATAATCTTGTGGCGGAACTGGCGCGCAATCCGGCCTCGGGCCTGATCGGCATCGCCCACACCCGCTGGGCAACGCATGGCGCGCCGACGACCAGCAATGCGCACCCCCATGCCACGGGTGAAGTCGCGCTGGTCCACAACGGCATCATCGAAAACTTCAAGCCGCTGCGCGAAGCGCTGATCGCGCGCGGCCGCACGTTCGAAAGCGAGACCGATACAGAAGTCGTCGCCCACCTCGTGTCCGAACAGGTCGAGGCGGGGCTTTCGCCGCAGGACGCGGTCAAGGCCGTGCTGCCGACCTTGCGCGGGGCCTTCGCCCTTGCCATCGCCTTCCGCACCCATGACGACATGCTGATCGGTGCGCGTCTCGGTTCGCCGCTGGTGGTGGGCTATGGCGTGGGCGAGACCTATCTTGGATCGGACGCGCTGGCGCTCGCCCCGCTGACGCAGCGGATCACCTATCTCGAAGAGGGCGACTGGGTGGTCATCACCCGCGATGGCGCGCAGATCTTCGATGCCGAAAACAATCCGGTCGAGCGTCCCATCGTCGCCTCGGGCGCAACCGCAGCCGCGATCGAGAAGGGCAACTACCGCCACTTCATGCAGAAGGAGATCTTCGAGCAGCCGGTGGTGGTGGCACAAACGCTGCGCTCCTACCTGCGCCGGGTGGAGCAGACCGTGGCGCTGCCGCAGATCGACTTCGATCTCGCCAGCATCAACCGCGTGACCATCGTCGCCTGCGGAACGAGTTTCTACGCCGGGATGGTCGCAAAGTACTGGTTCGAACAGTTCGCGCGGCTGCCGGTGGACATCGATGTGGCATCGGAATTCCGTTACCGCGATCCCGTGCTCGAGCCGGGCGGCCTTGCCCTGTTCATCTCGCAGAGCGGTGAGACGGCAGACACGCTGGCGGCGCTGCGGCATTGCAAGGCCGCGGGGCAGACCATCGCCGTCGTCGTCAACGTGCCGACGAGTTCGATGGCCCGCGAGGCGGACCTGCTGCTGCCGACCCATGCCGGGCCGGAAATCGGCGTAGCCTCGACCAAGGCCTTCACCTGCCAACTGGCCGTGCTGGCGGCGCTCGCGGCGCACCTTGCGGTGAAGCGCGGGCGGCTCAGCCGTGAGGAAGAGGCCGAGATCGTCGAGCAGCTGGTCGAGACTCCGGCCTGCCTCAACGCCGCGCTTGCCCACGACGAGGAGATTGCCGGCATGGCGCACCTGATCGCGCCTGCGCGCGACGTGCTCTATCTTGGCCGTGGGCCGGATTATCCGCTGGCGCTGGAAGGAGCGCTGAAGCTCAAGGAAATCAGCTATATCCACGCAGAAGGCTATGCCAGCGGCGAGATGAAGCACGGCCCCATCGCGCTGATCGACGAGGCTGTGCCGGTGATCGTGCTGGCGCCTTCCGGACCGCTCTTTGAAAAGACCGTCAGCAACATGCAGGAAGTGCGCGCCCGCGGCGGCAAGGTCGTGCTGATCTCGGACGCCGAAGGCATTGCCGAAGCGGGCGAGGGGTGCCTGGCCACCATCGAGATGCCGAAGGTCCACCCGCTGATCGCGCCGCTGGTCTATGCGGTGCCGGTGCAGTTGCTCGCCTACCATGTCGCCGTGGCCAAGGGCACTGACGTCGATCAGCCGCGCAACCTGGCGAAGTCGGTCACCGTAGAGTAACCGCTTTAGAGCGCTCGCCATTCTCCGGGCGCAATCCCGTCGAGTGTCCAGTCGCCGATCTGCCAGCGGACGAGGCGCAGTGTCGGGTGGCCGACGGCGGCGGTCATGCGGCGGACCTGGCGGTTGCGACCTTCGCGGATCGTGAGGCGCAACCAGGTGTCGGGGATCGATTTTCTCACGCGGATCGGCGGATCGCGGGGCCAGAGCGCCGGGTCGTCGATCCGCTCCGCCCTGGCGGGTAGGGTGGGGCCGTCCTTGAGCGTGACCCCCTTGCACAGCGCCTGCAGTGCGGCCTCGTCGGGCTCGCCTTCCACCTGAACGAGATAGGTTTTTGGCAGCTTGTGGCGCGGGTCGGCGATGCGGGACTGGAGGTGGCCGTCGTCGGTCAGGAGCAGCAGGCCTTCGCTGTCATGGTCAAGCCGGCCGGCTGGGTAAACGCCCGGGAAGTCTATGAAATCCGCGAGCGTGGGCCGGGGCGGGCCAGTGCGTTCGGGAGAGAACTGGCAGAGCACGCCAAAGGGCTTGTTGAACGCAATGAGGGCCATCCGCCGCGCTTAGGCGCTTGATTCCTGGGCGGCAATCGCGCGTTTCCACCTCTCGCGGGCAGAAAGCGAACTCCAGCGGTCGCGCAGCGAACACGGCACGAACTCTTCGAGGCCGACCGACAGCGCGAGCATGATCGCATAGCCAACCGAGATGTCAGCCATGGTGAACCGCCCGGCAGCGACGAATTCCTCACCCATCATGCCTTCCGCATTTCGCAATCGCGAGCCGAACCATTCGGCGTAGTCGCGCGCGATTTCGGGGCGGCGCTCTCCGGGCCTGGCGAAGACCTGGTAGCGCAGGTGGATGGTCTGCGGGAAGGTGAGCGTCGCCTCGCCCATGACGAGGAAGTTGAGGTAGGCGGCGTAGCCTTCCTCGTGCGGGGCGACGGCGAGGTCCGTCGGGCCGTACTTCGTGGCGAGGTAGTGCGGGATCGCGACGCTTTCGGTCATTCTCACATCGCCATCGATCAGGACCGGAATCGTGCCCAAGGGGTTGATTTCGTGCATGCCTTCATGCCGGTGGCGCGGCGGGAAGGGGAGGGTGTGGAGCCGGTAGGGCAGGCCCATTTCCTCAAGCGCCCAGAGCGCGCGGAAGGAGCGGGCGTTCTTGCAGTGGTAGAGCGTGAGCATGGCGTGAGGATTGCGGGACAGCGTGCGCAGCACAAGGGCAAGTTTTCGACACATTGCCGCAAAGTGCTGGTCGTGAAGGCAATCCATAGGACGCGACGGGTCGTTACTTACACTGAGGAGAATAAGGATGCGTGTCATTCGGGCGATGGTGCCTACTGCCCTCGGGCTTTCCCTGGCGAATCTGGCCCTGCCGCATCCGGCATTGGCGCAGACAGCGCCTTCGGCCACCGCTCCTGTGCGGCCAGCGGGACCGCCGATGGCACCTCAGGGGTGGACGATGACCGTGGGCGTGGCGCCGGTGTTCGGCATGGCCTGGGCCGGATCGAAGGACACCGCGCTGTCGATCTTCCCGGACCTGCGGATCAACTACAAGGACACGCTGTTCCTTTCGGTGCAGGATGGCCTCGGCTGGAACGCGGTGAACCGCGATGGATGGAAGGCGGGGCCGATCGTGCGGACCCGCTTTGGGCGGAACGATGACGATGGCGGATCGCCGTTCCTGATTGCCGGCGGCAGCGACGCCTTGCGCGGGATGGGCGACGTGGACATTGCCGGCGAGGCCGGCGGCTTTGTCGAGAAGCGGCTGGGCGCGAAGAAGCAGTGGCGCCTGCGGGCCGAGGTCCGGCAGGGCTTTGGCGGGCACGAGGGCGTGGTGGGCGACGTGCTGGCGCAGTATTCCGGGCGCTCGGGCAAGGTGATCTATGCAGTGGGGCCGCGCGCGACCTTTGCCAGCGGCGATTTCATGCGGACCTATTACGGGGTGGATGGGGCCCAGGCGGCGCGCACGGGCCTGGCGGTTTCGCGGCCCGATGGCGGGCTGGTTTCCTACGGGTTGGGCGCCAGCCTGATCCGGCCGCTCAGTCCGAAGCGGGCGGTGGCGGTGTTTGCCGGCGTGGACCGGCTGGGCGGCGAGCCTGCGGCGAGTTCGCTGATCCGGGAGCGCGGGCAGCGCACGCAGTTTTCGGTCGGTCTGGGGTATTCCTACCGGTTTGGGCTTTGATATTCGGGGGTTGCGCCTTTGCCCACCCCCAACCCCTCCCGCAGGCGGGAGGGGAGAATAATGGGCTGACGATCAGTTGATGGAAATGACGCCATCGACGGCGCGCCATTCCTGCGGGCCAATCAGGTGATTGTGGGCGATGCGGACCGAGTGGAGGGCAGCCTCGATTTCGCGCCGCCAGTGATCGAGGAAGCCGTGGAGGCGCGGGAACCGGGGGGCGAGATCGTATTGCTGGAAGGCGAACATCTGCAGCAGGCTGGGGTGGTCCGGCAGGTAATAGTGGATCTGGATGGTGGTGAGGCCGTAGCCTTCCATCTGCAGCCGGATATCCTCCCCAGGGGTGTTGGCGCCTATCACACGTCCCATGCTCTTCCTTCCTTCGGTTCGGAAGGAGCACCGGCCTGAAAGGAGCGCGATGCTCCGACCCATGCAAAAGTCGCAAAGACAGTTTCAGTTGTGACGAAAAATCCTGAAGATGCGGTGAACCGTCAAGAGGCGCAAAAAGCGTATTCCACAATCAGGATCCGGCAACGGGCGCGATCTGTTCGCACTTGGCCTTGGTATCCGACGTGCCGCCGCCGCCGAGCATTGTCGCGGCGATGAAGCCACCGACGACGAGCAGGACGAAGCCGACGGTGACGAGGCCGAGGTACTTGTCGATGAAGCGCTTGATCGGCGCACCGAACAGGCGGAACAGCACGCCGACGATCATGAAGCTGATCGAGCGGCTGACGATGCTGGCAAGGATGAACGGCACCAGCGGCATGGCGATGAAGCCGGCGGTGATCGTCAGCAGCTTGAACGGGATGGGCGTGGCGCCCTTGATCATGATGATCTCGACCCCGTATTCGCGCAGGTAGCACGCTGCCTTGGGGAAGCTTTCGGTCAGGTGCAGCGCGGCCAAGAGCTGGGTGCCGACAGTGTCATAGAGGCCATAGCCGATTGCGTAGCCGAGCAGACCGCCGAGAACCGAGGCGATCGTGGCAACAGCGGCGAAGCGCACGGCCTTCCTAGGTTCAGCGAGGCACATCAGGCCGAGCAGCGGGTGCGGCGGGATCGGGAAG
Organism: Novosphingobium sp. GW835-FHT14H07; assembly: GCF_058793515.1. Classification (NCBI taxonomy): domain Bacteria; kingdom Pseudomonadati; phylum Pseudomonadota; class Alphaproteobacteria; order Sphingomonadales; family Sphingomonadaceae; genus Novosphingobium; species Novosphingobium sp. GW835-FHT14H07. The sequence goes on along the minus strand of NZ_JBXAFX010000012.1, from coordinate 80,481 downwards.
AAGCTTGCCTCCATGAACGCGAACAGCGCGAGCCACCATTCGGCATGGGGGTGCGCGGCCTTGGCCATGGTCCAATCATAAAGGCGGCGGAGCATCGGGATCCTGTTCGTTGTTGCGGGTGTGCGGATAGGGGAGGCGGGGACGGAGTGCCAGAGCTTCTTATAGTTTGGTTATGCCGAAGGGGGAAGATAACCTTATTGGCACTTTTTGATTGACTTTCCCGGCCAATTGAGTACATAACAAGAACATCGCGAGGCCGAATCGTTCTGACAGCGGGAACGGCGGGCGGTGGCGTCAGAAAAGCTCAATTCCGAAAGGGATGGTCCGCATGGCCAAGCCGAAAGTGCAGCCGGGTGCCGATGAGTCATGTGCGGAGACCGCATGCGCAGACGTTCCTGATAGGGAACTGGCACCTGCGCAACCGGTGAAGGCGAAGAAGAGCAACAGGCCCTGGCGACCGGTGTTTCTGGCCGCGCTGGCCGAAACGTCGAACGTGACGGCGGCGGCAGCGGCGGCGGACATTCCGGCCTCGCGGGCCTACAAGGACAAGCGCGACGACAGCGAATTTGCCGCCAGGTGGCGCGAGGCCTTGTGCGAGGGTTACGACCTGCTTGAGATCGAAGTGCTGCATCGCCTGCGCTTTGGCGAGCCGAAGGATGGTGCGAAGTTCGACAATGCAACTGCTCTGCGCCTGCTTTCGCAGCATCGCGAGACCGTGGCGCGCGAGCGGGCGATCCGCGACAATGCCGACGTCGAAGCCGTGCGCCAGTCGCTTCATGCCAAGCTGCTGCAGATCCGCGAGGAAGTGCAGAAGCAGCGCCAGGCTGCGGCCATGGACTTGAGCGCGCATGGCTGAGCGAGCGTTGCTGGACTGGCTGTCCGATGCAAGCCCCGAGCACATCGCCGCTTTCGTCGAAGGGCTGGACGACAAGGAGATTATCGAGTGGCCGTTCGACTGGCGGACCTGGGCGCGGGAAAACCAGCTTGCGCCGGACGACGACTGGCGGGTGTGGCTGGTCATGGCCGGGCGCGGGTTCGGCAAGACCCGGCTGGGTGCGGAATGGGTGCGCGGCGTGGCCGAGAACGATCCGGAGGCGCGGATCGCGCTGATCGGATCGTCGCTCCACGAAGCGCGCAGCGTGATGGTGGAAGGCGAGAGCGGGTTGCTTTCGATCGGGGCGCCATGGCGGCGGCCGACCTATGAAAGTTCGGTCCGGCGCCTGACCTGGCCGAACGGGGCACAGGCGTTCCTCTATTCGGCGGGCGAGCCGGAAGCCTTGCGCGGGCCGCAGCACAGCCATGCCTGGTGCGACGAGATTGCCAAGTGGGACAACATGTCGAACCGGGCGCTTTCGACCTGGGACAACCTGCTGATGGGGCTGCGGCTGGGGAGCGATCCCAGGCTGGTGGCGACGACCACGCCGCGGCCGGTGCCGCTGGTGGCGCGGGTCATGGGTGGCCAGAACCCGGACAGGCGTGAAGACGTGGTGGTGACGCGGGGCACGACCTTCGACAACGCCGCGAACCTGCCCGAGCGCTTCCTTGAGGCGATGCGCAAGACCTTTGGCGGGACCATGCTGGGCCGGCAGGAGCTGCTGGGCGAGATGATCGAGGATCTGGTGGGCGCGCTGTGGAGCCGCCGCCTGATCGAAGAGAGCCGCGAAGACGCAGCGCCGCCGTGCACGCGGATCGTGATCGGAGTGGACCCTCCGGCGAGCGCGCATGGCGATGCCTGCGGGATCGTGGTGTGCGGCATCGGGGATGACCGGATCGCCCGGGTGCTGGCCGACTGTTCGGTGGAACAGGCCAGTCCCGAGCGCTGGGCCCGCGCCGTCGTCAATGCCGCGCAGGCCTGGTCGGCTGACCGGGTGGTGGCCGAGGCGAACCAGGGTGGCGAGATGGTGAGCGCGGTGCTGCGTGCGGCACAGGCGAGCCTGCCCCTGCGCCTTGTCCATGCAAGCCGGGGCAAGGCGGCGCGGGCCGAGCCGGTGGCGGCGCTCTATGAAGCGGGGCGGGTGCGCCATGCCGGAATGTTCGCAAGGCTGGAGGACGAGTTGTGCGGAATGATGCCGGGCGGCGAATACCAAGGGCCGGGGCGATCTCCAGACCGGGCGGATGCCTGTGTCTGGGCGCTGACCGAGCTGATGCTGGGGCAACAGGCGGAGCCGCGCATCTGGTTTGATTGAAGGTTTTGGTGGTGCTGCTTGCCCACCCCACCCCCTCGCGCTTGCGGGAGGGGAGAAGAGAAGTGCGCCTTGCGGGGCGGTCATTCAGTTCATCATGAAAGGCAGACTATGTCGTTCTTTCAATCGCTTGCTGCTGCCTTCAAGGGCGAGGCGGTGACGCCGCGCGCGCCGCTGGGGCGCAGTTTCGTCTCGCCGTGGATTGCCGCTTCGGACTGGCGCGGGGATAGCGCCCGCGGGCCGATCAACTATCCCGTGGCGATCCGCGAGGCCTACTTGCGCAACCCGGTGGCACAGCGCGCGGTGCGGCTCGTGGCCGAAGGAATCGGCGGGGCACCGGTCAGGGCTTCGCAGCACGAGCTGCTGGCGCTGATCAGCGAGACCAGCGCGGGCCAGCCGCTGATCGAGACGCTGGCGGCGCATCTGCTGCTGCACGGCAATGCCTATGTCCAGGTGCTGCGCGATGCCGATGGCGTGCCGGTGGAGCTGTTTGCGCTGCGGCCCGAGCGGGTGACGGTGATCCCCGATGCCGGCGGATGGCCGGCGGCCTTTGCCTACAAGGTCGGCGAGAAGGCGATGCGGATCGAGGCGACGGACGACTTCGGGCGTCCGAACCTGATCCATGTGAAGCACTTCCATCCGCTTGACGATCATTATGGCGCGGGGTGCCTGGAGGCGGCCGAGGAGGCCGTGGCGATCCACAATGCGGCGGCGGGCTGGAACCGCGCATTGCTGGAGAATGCGGCGCGGCCTTCAGGGGCACTGGTCTATGATCCCGGCGAGCCGGGGGCGGCGCTTTCGGCCGACCAGTTCGAGCGGATCAAGGCGGAGCTGACGGCGGCCTATTCGGGCATGGGCAATGCCGGGCGGCCGATGCTGCTGGAAGGCGGCCTCAAGTGGCAGGCGCTGGCGCTGACCCCTGCGGACATGGACTTTGCCACGCTCAAGGCGGCGGCGGCGCGCGACATCGCTCTGGCCTTCGGCGTGCCGCCGATGCTGCTGGGGATTCCGGGCGACAACACTTATGCGAACTATCGCGAGGCGAACCGGGCGCTGTGGCGGCTGACGCTGCTGCCGCTCGCGGGGAAGGTGCTCTCCGCGCTGGCCGAGGGGCTGTCAGGTTCGTTTGCCGGGGCGGCGCTGAGCGTCGATCTCGATGCGGTGCCGGCGCTGGCCGAGGATCGCGAGCGGTTGTGGGCCCAGGTTTCGGGCGCCGACTTCCTTTCGGCTGAGGAGAAGCGCCAAATGCTCGGCTTTGGGCTCGGGATCGGTGAGGTGGCGGCATGACCCGCGAGGACATGCTGGCGCGGCTGGTCGCGCAGGCCGAGGACGAGGGCGGCGATCTCGTCACGTTGCGGGCGATCGTGGAAGAGGCTTCGGACCTCGGCGCGGCACGGGTGCTGAGCCGGATGGGGCTGGCTGACGATCATGCGCCGACCGACATGGCAGAGCTGCGTCAGCTGCTAGGCGCCTGGCGCGATGCCAAGGCGAGCGCGTGGAAGGCCGTGGTGACCTGGGTGGTGCGGGGCCTGCTGGCGCTGCTGCTGCTGGGCATCGCGGTGCGCACGGGCCTGATGGAGCTGGTGCGTTGAGCGCCCCGGTGCGGTTCGCGGGCTACGCCGCGATCTTCCGCAAGCGCGACAGCGGCGGCGATACGATCCTGCCGGGCGCGTTCAAGGGCAGTCTCGAGCGCAGGCTGGCCGAAGGGCTGAAGCTGCCGCTGCTGTGGCAGCACCGCCCCGACCAGCGCATCGGCTGGATCGAGAGCGCAGGCGAGGACGAGCGCGGCCTGCGCGTGGTGGCACGGATCGATGCCGCGGATTCGGCGGCGGCGCGGGCGCTCAAGAACGGCGCGGTGGACGGGCTTTCGTTCGGATACCGCGTGCTCAAGGGCCGGGCGCTGCCGGGAGGGCGCGAGCTCGAGGACCTCGACCTGTTCGAGGTGAGCCTGGTGACCCGGCCGATGCAGCCGCTGGCGCGGGTCCACTACGTCGAGCCCGAGGCAGGCTGATTTTCCCGAAACCGAAGTCCCCGATGGGCCGCGCGGTCCCGTGCGACCTGTTTCATGCAGAAAGGACGTTGAGCCACATGGATAATCTGGAGATCGAAACCAAGGCCGATGCCATCGCTGAATCGTTCGACATCGTCGAGCGCCAGGATGCGCACGATGCCGCCATCGCCGCGCTGCGCAGCGAGGTGGAGGAAGTGAAAGGCCGGATCGAGCGGGCGGGCCGCATGGCGGTGCGTCCCATGCTCGCTGGCAGTGCGGAAGGCGGTCAGGAGATCAACGGCTTCATCGACGGCTATGTCCGCCATGGCCGCGAGACCGAGTTGAAGGCGCTTTCGGGCACCGTGCCGGCCGATGGCGGCTTTGCGGTGCCGCAGAAGATCGACGAGATGATCGCGCGCCGCATGGTGGAGATCAGCCCGATCCGTTCGGTGGCCAATGTCGTGCAGACCGGCACTTCAGGTTTCCGTCGCCTGGTGTCGATCGGCGGCGCGGCTTCGGGCTGGGTCAGCGAGACCGGGGCGCGTCCCGAAACGGCAAGCCCCAAGCTGGCCGAGATCCTGCCGCCGACCGGAGAACTCTACGCCAATCCTTCGGCGACGCAGGCGATGCTCGATGACGCGGCGTTCGATGTCGAGAGCTGGCTGGCGGGCGAGATCGCGACCGAATTTGCTCGCGCCGAAGGTGCGGCGTTCATCAACGGTACCGGCACCAACCAGCCCAAGGGCTTCCTCACCGCGACGACCAGCGCTGCAGGCGACAATACCCGTGCCTTCGGGGCGCTGCAGTTCATCGGTTCGGGCAATGCCTCCGGCTTTGATAGTGCGCCGGAGGCCAAGCTGATCGATCTGGTGTTCCAGATGAAGGCGCCGCTGCGCCAGGGCGCAGTGTGGGTGATGAACTCGACCACGCTGGCGACGATCCGCAAGCTCAAGACTTCGGACGGCGCGTTCCTGTGGCAGCCGGGTCTGGTACAGGGCCAGCCCGATCGCCTGCTCGGCTATCCGGTGGTCGAGGCCGAGGACATGCCACCCGCCGCGTGGGCGGGCAGGTCATGGACAGCGATGCGATCAAGCTGCTGAGAATCACGGCCTGATCGGCGTTCGGCTGACCCTTCCGGAAGCCTGACGGCCTCCGGATGCCTGCGGCGGTTCCTCCCCCTGCCGCCGCAGGCCCCCTTTCCTTCCAAGATGACCGGAGATTGCCATGATGCGGGCAATTGTCGCGCCGCCAGCCGTGGCCTCGGCGGCGCTTAGCGAACTGAAGGCCTGGCTCGGGATTTCCCGGACCGCCGACGATGGCGAGCTGGTCTCGCTGATGCGCGCCGCGTTTGACGTGTGCGAGGGCTTTACCGGCACGATGCCGCTGCAATCGGGCTGCGAGGACGTGCTGGAAGCCAGTGGCGAGTGGCAGGCGCTCTCGGCGCGACCGGTTACCGCGATCACCGCGATGGCAGGTCTGAGCACGGCGGGTCTGCGCACGGCGCTGGCTTCGACCGATTACGAGCTGGACATTCGTGCCGATGGCACCGGCCTTGTGCGGTTGCGCCGGCCGATCGAGCAGACGCGGGTGGTGGTGACCTATGTTGCCGGTCTTGCCAGCGACTGGACCACTTTGCCCGAGGCGATCCGCCATGGCGTGATCCGGCTTGCGGCGCACCAGCATCGCGCGCGTGACGACGAGAAGAAGGCGGCAACGCTGCCGCCGGCCGTGGTCGCCGCGCTGTGGCGGCCGTGGCGGCGGATGCGCCTCGCATGATCGAGGGGCGGGCCGATGGCGCCGGGCTGGTGCGGCGGCTGACCGAGAAAGCGCAGGCGCTGGCCAAGGCGCGGGCGGCAATGCTGGCGCAGGGCAAGAGCGCGCGGCGGTGGCGCCAGGCAGGTTTGCTCTGGCCCTTGTTCGGAAAGGAATAGGCAATGGAAATTCCCTTTCGCGCCGTGCTGATCGACTGGCTGGCAAATGATCCGGCGCTGGGCGCGGCGCTCAACGCGGTGGTCGAGGAAGCACCTTCGCGCGTGGCCTTGCCGTGGCTGGCGCTGACGGCAAGCGCGAGCACCAACTGGGGCACCAAGACGCTCGCCGGGCGCGAGATCCGCGTGGCGCTGGAGCTGAACTTCCGCAGCGACGATCCGCTGGGCGGCGCGGCGCTGGTCGCGGCGATCGAGGCGCGGGTCGAGAGCCTGCCCTACGACCAGGCAGCGAGTGGTTTCCGCATTGCCAGCCTGGCGATGCTGAAGGCGCGGGCCGAACAGCGTGGCGAAGCGGTGCGGGTGGTCGTGCTGGAATATCGGGCGCGCGTGATGGCGGCCTGACACCTCATTCTGTTTCAAGGAGAACCGACATGGCAGCACAGAAAGGAAGCGCCTTTCTGCTGAAGATCAGCGATGGCGCGGCAACGCCGACCTACAACACCGTGGCGGGCCTGCGGACCACGCAGATGTCCATCAACGGCGAGGCGGTGGTCATAACCTCGAAGGATTCGGGCGGGTGGCGCGAGCTGCTTTCCGGTGCGGGGACGCGCTCGGTGACGGTGAGCGCGGCGGGCATCTTCCTTGGCAGCGCGGCTGAAGGCCAGGTGCGCGGCAATGCCCTTTCCGGGACCATCGCCGACTACGAGCTGTCGTTCGAGGGTGGTGAGAAGATGCGTGGGCGTTTCCTCGTCCAGCGGCTCGACTACTCGGGCGATTTCAACGGCGAGCGCAACTATACGATGACGCTCGAAAGCTCGGGCGTGGTGGCGCAGGTCTGATGGCGGATGCAGCCAACCCGCACCGCGGTGAAGCGGTGCTATCGCTTGGCGGGCAGCCGCTGGTGCTGCGCCCGACCTTCGGCGCCCTGGTGGCAGCGGAGGAGGAACTCGGCTCGCTGTTTGCATTGGTCGAGCGGGCGAGCGCCGGGCAGCTGCGGCTGGGCGAGATGGTCGCGCTGTTCTGGCACGCCTTGCGCGATCGCAACGGGCTTGAGCGCGCCGACTTTGCCGAGGCGGTGGCGCGCGAAGGACTGGCCGCCTGTACGCCGGTGCTGCGTGCACTGATCGTGCAGGTGCTGAAGGGCGGCGGATGAGCGGCACCTTCGGCAAGGTGGCAGCGCGGCTATCGGGACAGGCCGCGCTGCTGCTGGGCTGGTCACCGAACCGGTTCTGGTCGGCGACGCCCGAGGAACTGGCCACCGTCCTTGCCGCGATGCGCACGCCCGATGGCCAGGGCGTGGATCGCGGCACAATCGACAGACTGATGGAGCAAGATCGTGACGGATGAACTCGACACGCTGATGATCGACGTGCGCGCCAATACGTCCGGCTTCACGGCGGACCTGGCGCAGATGCGCGGGAGCTTCGATTCGATCCTGGTCGACGGGTTCGGCCGGGCAGGCGACACGCTGGAGCGCGGATTGCTGGGTGCGATCCGGCGCGGCTCGCTGGGGTTCGAAGACTTGCGACGCGTGGCGCTGAACGTGGTCGGCGACATTGCCGCGCAGGCGCTGCAGGCCGGGATCGGCTCGATTGGCGGGGCAACGGGCGCGCAATCGGCCGGGATCGGCGGCCTGCTGACGGGACTGGTCTCATCGATCTTCGGATTGCCGGGGCGCGCCACGGGCGGGCCGGTGGCACCGGGCAGGGGTTACCTCGTGGGCGAGCGTGGTCCGGAGCTGTTCGTGCCGACGTCAGCCGGGCGCGTGGAGCCTTCGGTCGGCGGGGGGCGAGGGCGAGACGTGAACGTTTCGATCCGGATCGTCAGCCCGCAAGGCAGCAACCAGCCCGAAAGCCTGCGCCGTTCGGGCAAGCAGGTGGCGCAGGCGGTGCGCCGTGCTCTCAACGAATTCTGATCAGGCGGGGAACCGGCGATGAGTTACTGGCTGGCCAAGCGCCGCACGGTGCAGCATACCGACACGATCCAGCGCTTCGATCCGCGCTTTTGGACGGTGAATTTCCCAAGGCCCGCAATGGCCTCGGTGGTGACGACCGCGCCCGATGCGCTGCGGGTGGACGCGGTGTTCCGCAAGGCGGACGATCTGGTCGGGCTGATCTGGGAATCCGAAGACAAGTGGGATCACCCGCTGCTGGCCTATGAAACGCGGCGCGATTATTCGCGGCTGACGCTTTCGTTCCGCTGGCGATCGGGCGGGGTCCTGCCCCTTGATGCGGTAAACGGGCCGACGCTGACCATCGAGGGACGCGATGCGGCTGGCAATGCGCGGGCCTGGTACGTGCGGCTGTGGAACTATGCCAGCGGCTCGCCAACCGATGCGCAGATCACGCTGAAGTTTTCAGAACTCGACGGCGGGTTCCTGCTGCCGGCCGAAGCTGACCCGGTGCATCCGGCGGATATCGACCGGCTGTTCATCTCGCTGGTGGCGCCGGGCTATGCGCCGGGCAGTGCGACGCCGTTTGCGACTTCGGCGGCGGGGTGGGCGGAGCTTTCCGAGATTTCCTGCCAGGGGCACAAGCCGATGCTGGAACTGGGTGACGTGATGGTCCCGCCGCATGGCCTCGCCATGTGCACCGGCTATGACGACGCCTACAACCTGACGCCGGCACGACTGCTGCGGCAGATCCGGGGCCTGGGCTATCGCGGCAGCATCAACCACTACATCGGCATGAGCCACTTCTATTCGCTGGTACCGGACGGGGCAGGCGGGTTCGTGGTCGATCCCTGGCAGCCAGCGATGAACCCGGCGGCGCAAAAGTGGCATGAGGCGTTCTTCGCCGGGGCCAAGGCAATGGGGCAGACGATCATCGCCTCGCAATCCTATGAGGTGCTGGCGCAGAACTGCCCGGCGGCGTGGCAGCAGAAGGCGTGGGACGGAGCGCCGGCGCGGACGGGATGGGTGCCGCCTTCGGCACTGCTTTCGCCCGCGAACGCACAGGCGATGGCGTGGGTGCGCAAGGTTGGCGTGGCGCTGGTCGGCCTGATGCAGGGCGCCGGGCTGCCGGTGCGGCATCAGGTGGGCGAACCGTGGTGGTGGGTGACGCAGGACCGGCGCATCTGCATCTACGACGACGCGGCCAAGGCGGCGTTTGGCGGCAGTCCCGTAAACATTCCGGACATGGGCGCGAACCTTGACGCGGCGCAGAAGAGCCTGCTCGATCAGGCAGGCGCCTTGCTGGCGCAATCGACGGCGGACCTCGCCGCAGCGGTGAAAGCGGCTGCGGGCAGTGCCGGGGCGGAGAGGCTGCTGCTGGCATTCCTGCCGACCGTGCTCGATCCCGTGACGCCCGAGGCTTACCGCGCGAATCTGCCCGTCGGATGGGCCTCGCCTGCTTTCGACGTGCTGCAGCTGGAAGACTACGATTGGGTCACGGCGGGCAAGGATGCGCTGCGCGCCGAGGCGCGGGTGATGGCCGAGGCGCGACTGGGCTACCCGCGATCGAAGCAGCACTACCTCTCAGGCTTCGTGCTGTTTGCGGACAATGCGGAAGTGGAATGGGCCCGCATCGATGCGGCGGCGAGCGAGGCGGCTGGCCTTGGGGTGGCGGAAACCTTCATCTGGGCTCTGCCGCAGGTTTCGCGCGACGGCTTTACCCGGCTTCCCGACAAGAGCGGAGACGAGACCATGCAATCCTTTGACGATGTCCTGTTCCCGCTGGCGCTGGGACGGGACGCTTCGGTGACGCCGGAATTCTCGACCAATGTCACGATCACGGCTTCGGGCTTCGAGCGGCGTAACAGCCTGTGGTCGGATGCCAGGCTGCGCTTTGACGTGGGGCCGGGCGTGCGGTCCGAGGCGGAACTGGGCGAGTTGATCGCATTCTTCCGGGCGCGGCGCGGGCAGGCGCGCGGGTTTCGCTTGCGCGATCCTTCGGACTTCAGCTCCAACGGGATGACCGGGGTGCCGACGCCGACGGACCAGATTCTGGGGACCGGCGATGGCGCGACTGCGCGCTTTGCCCTGGTCAAGCACTATGGCGACGGGGCCGATGCGCAGAAGCGGCGGATCACCCGGCCGCGCGCGGAAACGCTGAGGGTGAGTGTCGACGGTGCCGAGACCGGCGATTTTTCACTCGATGCCAAAGGCGTGCTGGTGTTCGCGACGGCGCCGGCCGCAGGCTCGGTGGTGCGGGCCGGCTTCCTCTTCGACGTGCCGGTGCGGTTTGCCGAGGACCGTCTCGACATTTCGGGCGCGGAATTCGCGGCTGGCGAGGCGCCGAGCGTGCCGCTGGTCGAACTGCGAGAAGACGCATGAGCCGGACCTGGTTCAGCCAGCCCCTTGAGACCGTGGCGGTGTGGTGGCGGATCGAGCGGCGCGACGGTGTGGCGCTGGGCTTTACCAGCCATGACCGCGATCTCGTATTCGCCGGGCTTCGCCACCGGACGGCGCCGGGAATGGTGCCATCGGCCGTGCGTCGGACAGCGACGCTGGAGGCGGACTCGGCGGAAGTCTCCGGCGCACTGGCGCACGATGCGATAGGCGAGGCGGAGCTTGCCAGCGGACGGTTCGACGGCGCGCGCGTGGCGATGGGGCTGGTCGATTGGGAAAGCCTGGAGTTCGAGGCGCTGTTCACCGGGACGATCGGATCGGTCGGTCGTGAGGGGGAGCAGTTCTCGGCCGAACTGGAGTCGCTCAAGCAGGTGCTGGCGCGCGATCTGGTGCCGCGCACGTCGCCGACCTGCCGCGCCGAGTTCTGTGGCGAGGGTTGCACGCTTTCTTCGGCCCGCTTCACGCATGAGGCCACGTTGACCGAGGTGGGGGCAGGCCGACAATGGGTCAGGGCCAGCGGCATTGTTGCGGCCGATTTCGCTTTCGGCTGGCTGAGGCCGGTGGATGGCGGCGATGCCGGGGCGGTGCTGCGCGTGCGCGTGGTGGATGATGGATGGCTCGTGCTCGAGCGACCCCTGGCTGAAGACGCGACGGCGGGGCAGCGGGTTGTGCTGCGTGAGGGATGCGATCACACGATTGCAACCTGTTCAACGCGGTTCGGCAATGCCGTGAATTTCCAGGGCGAGCCGTATCTTCCCGGCAACGACCTGCTCACCCGTTATCCGGCGGCGCAAGGATGAGCCGGGCGCTTGCCGAGGCGGCGCTGGGCCTGGTGGGGGTGCCGTTCCGGTTGCACGGGCGCGATCCGGCTTCCGGCCTCGATTGCGTGGGACTGGTGGCCGAAGCGCTGCGCCGCGCCGGGCGGCAGCCTGATCCGCCCGAGGGCTATGCGCTGCGTTCGACCAGTGTGGCGCGGTTCCTGCGCTGCGCCGCGGCAAGCGGGCTGACGGAATGTGCGGACGGTGGCGATGTTGTGTTGTGCCGGGTCGGGCCGGTGCAATCGCATCTGGCGGTGCGCGTGCCTGGCGGCTTCGTTCATGCACACGCTTCATTGGGCCGAGTGACATTTCTGCCCGGGCCGCTTCCATGGTTGGTCAGCCTGCAATGGCGACTGGCAGACGAGAAGGATTGATTGCGATGGCAACCCTGCTTCTTACCGCCGTGGGCACCGCATTCGGCGGGCCGCTGGGCGGTGCGATCGGCGCGCTGCTCGGACAGCAGATCGACGGCGCGGTATTCGGCAAGCGCAAGGTCGAGGGGCCAAGGCTCAAGGAGCTGTCGGTCCAGACTTCCAGCTATGGGTCGGCATTGCCGATGCATTTCGGCCGAATTCGTTCGTCGGGCAGCGTGATCTGGTCGACCGAACTGGTCGAGCACAAGCAGAAGAACGGTGGCGGGAAAGGCCAGCCCTCTGTCACCAGCTATACTTACACCGCATCGTTTGCAGTCGCCGTATCGAGCAGACCCGTTACGGGGATCGGGCGCATCTGGGCAGATGGAAACCTTCTGCGCGGGGCGGCAGGCGATCTGAAAGTGGGCGGAAGCGTCCGCGTGCATCGAGGTTATGCCGACCAGGCTCCTGATCCGCTGCTCGTGCAGGCCGAAGGCGCAGCGCTGAATCCGGCTTATCGTAGCTTGGCCTATGTCGTGTTCGAGGATCTCGAGCTGGCCGATTTCGGCAATCGTCTTCCTTCCCTGACCTTCGAAATCCTGGCCGACGAAAGCGCGGTCAGTGCGGCCGACGTCGTGCAGTTCCTGCTGCCGACCGCCGACGTCTCGGGTATCGGTTCGCTTACGCTGGCAGGATATTCCGTCGAGCAGGGCGGGGTGGCTGACGCGGTGGCTACGCTGGCCGAGCTATCGCCGATTGCCTGCACCGTGGCCGACGAGAGGTTGCGCTTCCGGCTTGGCGACGACAGCCAGGCAACTACCCTTTCCTTGCCGCAGCCGTGTGCCGGCGGCGAATCCGCCGAGGATGCGCGTGCAAGCGGCTGGTCGCGTCGGCGCGAGGCGCTTCCGGTGTCGCAGCAATGTGCGGTCCGCTACTACGATATCGGGCGGGACTATCAGCCGGGCCTGCAGCGCAGCATTGGCCGCAGTGCCCCCGGAGACGTGGCTACCATTGAACTCCCGGCGGCGATGACGGCAGCTGAAGCTAGCGTCATTGCGGATCGCGCAGCGCGCCGTCGGACGATTGCGCACGACACCCTTCGTTACCGCATAACCGAGATCGACCACGCTTTTGCCCCCGGTGCCATTGTGACCACTCCCGTCACCGAAGGCCGGTGGCGAGTGGAGCAATGGGAATGGCAGGCGGACGGGGTAATGCTGGACCTGGTCGCAGTGCCGCCATCCGCACCTGTGGATACGACGATCAGCGATCCGGGCCGGGCGAATCAGGCTCTCGATCTGCAACCGGGACCGACGTCGCTGGCAGCGTTTGAATTGCCTTGGGACGGCGTGGGTGATCCGACTACAGTCAAGCTTCAAGTGGCTGCTTCATCTCAAAGCGCCGGGTGGACCGGTGCCTCCTTGTTCGTCCAAGCCGGCGATGGTCAGCTTGCGGCAATCGGATCGACAGGCCGACGCCGCGCAGTCCTTGGGCGCACCCTTACGCAACTGCCCGCAGGGACGCCGCTGATGTTCGACGCACATGCCACGGTTGATGTGGCACTTGTGCCGCACGATGCAGCGTTAGCTGACGCGACCTGGGCCCAATTGATGCAAGGCAGCAATCTTTCATACCTCGGATCAGAGCTCATCCAGTTTTCGCGCGCAGAAAGGCTTGCGAACGGAACATGGCGCATCAGCGGCCTCCTTCGCGGGCGTGGGGGAACTGAGGCAGCCATCTCCAACCATGCCAGCGATGAGCCTTTCGTGTTGATCGATGATTCCCTGACAATGATCGATCCATCGGACGTGGCCGAAGGACTTCAGATCGCAGCGCTCGGGCTTGGCGACCCGGAAGTCGTCACAACCGAGGTGATCAACCGCGGCATAGGCTTGCGACCATTGGCCCCAGTCCACGGCCAGGCAAAACGCCTCGCCGATGGGGGGCTGCAATTGGACTGGATCCGGCGATCGCGCGGCGGCTGGGCTTGGCTGAACGAGCTCGATGTCCCTCTCAATGAGCCTCAGGAACTCTGGCAGATCGCTTATGGCACTGCGGACGCGGTGAACGTCACCTGGAACACGACCGAGCCACGCCTGCGGCTTACATCCGCGCAGGTTTCAGCCCTGGGCCCGGCGACCGAGGCGCACCGCTTCAGCATCCGGCAGGTGGGAAGGACCTCCCTGTCATTGCCGCTGATCGTCACGGCACCAGAATGACCCGCCAGTATGAAAAGGGAAACCAATGACTGACCCTATCAGCTATTCGACGTCGACCGCACGACTGGGTCTCCCGCTGCTCTTTGCCGGCCAGGCGCAGAAGGAGACCACGGTGAACGAGGCGCTTGCCTTGCTGGATATTTGCGTGGCCGGTTCTGTCCAAGGCGTTCTGAGTGATCCGCCGACTGCCCCTGTGATCGGACAGGCATGGATCGTGGGGGCAAGTCCGACCGGGCCATTCGCCAACCACCAAAACGCGATTGCGGGCTGGACGGAAGGGGGCTGGCGGTTTGTGCAGCCAGTCATCGGCATGCGCTGCTATGATCTCCAGAACGGCGCCAACCGTCTGTTTGACGGTGGCTGGACTCTTGCAACGGCCCCGGCCAGCCCGCAAGGTGGAGCAGTTGTCGATGCCGAGGCACGGGCCGCGATCGCAGCCTTGATCGAACTGCTTAAAGTAACCGGCACAATTTCAGCGAACTAAGTGGAACCAATTCCCTCTAGCGGCATTTCACCGGCACATGAGGGCGCAATCATCGAGAATTTGCACTGCACAATGGAGGCAATCCGTTGTTTTCATGCAACACTCGGTGTGTTTGTCCGCTTGCATGACCACTTTGGAACCGGTAGACAACCTGCACGACGTGGCATGATGTCGCTAAAAGGGGAAACGATAATGCGGAAACTGGTCCTGGGCCTTGCCCTGGCGTCGAGTGCCTTGGCATCTCCTGCGTTTGCACGAGATGATTCTTGGTACGTCGAGGCCGACGCTGGCGCGATGAAGGTTGAAGACTCGGAAGCACTTAACGGTGGGATCGTTCTGAGCAACCACGATGGGTACGACTTCGGTGGTATCGTCGGTTATGACTTCGGCGGTTTCCGCCTTGAAAGCGAAGTCAGCTACCGTCGTGCATACAATGACTCGGTCGACATCGGCGGTGTGGTGCGTGACAACCCGCAGGGGCATGCTGACGCGCTGAGCTTCATGGTCAACGGTCTGCTTGACTTCGGTCCGGACGATGGCATCCAGGGCTTCGTTGGCGGTGGTGTCGGCGTCGCCCGCTCCAAGTACTTCATCAACGCTGGTAACTCCACCGTCGGCGTCCAGGTCAATGACTCCGACACCGGTTTTGCATGGCAGGCTCTGGCCGGTATCCGTGCGCCGATCAGCGATCACGTCGATGTGGGCCTGAAGTATCGCTTCTTCAACCACAACAACGTCGATCTGGTTGCTGCTGACGGCACCGCTGCTCGTACGCGCTTCCGTTCGCACTCGATCCTCGGCACGCTGAGCTACAACTTCGGTGGCGCGGCTCCGGTGGAAGAAGCGGCTCCGCCGCCGCCTCCCCCGCCGCCTCCGCCGCCCCCGCCGCCCCCGCCGCCCCCGCCGCCGGCTCCGGTCTGCAACAAGGGTCCGTACATCGTGTTCTTCGACTGGGATAAGTCGGACATCACGCCTGAGGCGGCTACGATCCTCGACAACGCGGTTACCGCCTACGGCAACTGCGCGAGCGTTCCGATCATGCTGGCCGGTTATGCCGACCGTTCGGGTACCGTGAAGTACAACCAGGCCCTTTCGGAGCGCCGCAACGTGTCGGTCCGTTCGTACCTCACCTCGCATGGCATTCCGGATGGCTCGATCACCAGCCAGGCATTCGGCGAAAGCAACAACCGCGTTCCGACCGCCGACGGCGTTCGCGAACTTCAGAACCGTCGCGTGGAAATCACGTACGGTCCGGGTTCGGGCATGTAAGCTTCGGCTTTGCCGGAAAAAGAACGAGGGGTCGGAGAAATCCGGCCCCTTTTTCGTTATGAGCTAGGGCGCCAACTGATCGGAGACCGTTGTAATGCTATCCAAGGCCGCAATCCTGCCTCTCGCCTTCTCGCTTCTGCTGGGCGCATGTGCAACGATGGACCAGGCGGACCAGACATCGACGCTGGCACGGGCTACGCTTTCAGACCCTGCGGGCGCTTCGGTAGGCACTGTCAGGATCGAGCAGTCGGGGACTGCGCTCTCGCTCGTTGCCGATGTGCGGGGAATGTCGACCGGGCAGCATGGGATCCACATGCATACGACCGGAAAGTGCGACGCTCCGGGCTTCACATCGGCCGGTGGTCATTTGAATCCCACCGCTCACCAACATGGCACGATGAACCCCGCCGGCCCGCACCTGGGGGATCTTCCGAACATCACCGTTGCAGCTGACGGGACCGGGACGTTGAGCGCGCCCCTCAGCGGTACAGCCGCCACGGTGCTGGCCAGCCTGTTCGATACCGATGGCACTGCCATCGTCGTCCACGCCGGGCCGGACGATTACAAGACCGACCCCAGCGGCAACAGCGGGGGCCGCGTTGCCTGTGGTGTACTTACCCAGGGCGCCTGATCAGGCGAGGGTTTCCCCGGCTGCGCGTGCCCGCTGATCGAGGCTGGCCAGCGCTCCGGGGACACTGCGAATTGCCACGATAAGAAGAACGAGCCCGATCGGCGCTGCCGCAAGCGTGGACAGCACCCCAAGCGATAGATCTTCGCCGTTGGTAGCCGACACGTAGCCCGCCATGAACGGCCCGAGCGCGAGACCGACCAGCGTGGTGGCGAGGAAGAACGTGGCCGTGGCAGTGCCCCGCATGCGCGGCAGGACCAGGGATTGACTGGTTGCCGCGGCACCGCCCAGCGCGCTGCTCGACATCGTCTGCGCCACAAACAGCATGGCGACGAAAATTGCGAAGCTGTCGGTCCGGAAGGCAATGACCATTGGGACGATAGGCGCAATCAGCCCGAACAAGGTCACCATGATCCGCCCGGCAGAATGTCGTTTGTACAGATGGTCGGCAATGCGGCCACCAATGATCACGCCGAGGAACCCGGCCAAGGCACCGGGCGCGCCGATGAACCATCCAAGGTCACCTTTGGCAATGGCGAACACGCGCTCGGCGTAAGGAGCGGCCCAGTAGGACGTGGCGTACGAAGTGAACGCCACCATGCCGTATCCAAGCGTCGTGCACAGGAATGCAGGGGTTCCCCAGATCAGGCGGAAGGTTGGCAGGTCGCGCGCCCGCAAGGCGCTTGCCCAACTGTAGACCGCGTAAAGGCCAACCCCCACGAAGATCCATTGCTGACGCGTCGGTCGTCCCAGCAGCATGGTAAGTGCGTAGACCCCGCCGGCAATGACCACGGCCACCGCGAGATTGGCGATCAGGGCCATGGCGCCGCGCCGCGCAGCGCCGATCAGCGTCAACGGCGGGATCACCGTGACGAGTTCTGCGAAAAATCCCTTGAAAGGGCGCTCCACGCTGGGCGTTGGCAGTCCGTCGATGGCGCCGCGTATGGGTTCGCGCAGGGTGGCAACGAGCAAGGCCAGAAGCACTCCGGGCAGGCCAACGGCCATGAAGGCTGCCTGCCAGCCAACAAGGCCGAAGGGGCCTCCTGCGGGGTACGCCGCGTTCCATTGCTCGACGATAAGGCCCCCCACCAGCAGGGACAGGCCGCCCCCCAGGAACAACCCGGAGGAGTAGATCGACAAGGCGGTTGCGCGCAGCCTTTGCGGGAAGTAGTCCGAAATCAGGGAATAGGCCGCCGGGCTCGCCGTCGCCTCTCCTACACCGACGCCGATGCGCGCGGCGGTGAGTTGTCCCCCGGTCCGAGACAGGCCCGAGACCGCTGTCATCAGTGACCACAACGCGAGTCCGGCACTCATCAGGCGGACTCTATGCCAGCTGTCGGCGAGACGGCCGAGGGGAATGCCGAACAGCGAGTAAAACACTGCAAAGGCGGTTCCGTAAAGGAAGCCGAGGTCCGCGTCGGTAAGCGACAGGTCCTTCTTGATATCGTTGGCCAGGATCGAAAGGATCTGCCGGTCAACGAAATTTAGGACGTAGACTAGCACCAGAATGCTCAAGACGTACCAGCTGTACGCAGTCGCTTCCTGTTCCTGAGGGTGCGTCGGGTCCGTGCTAGTCGCTGTACCGGGTTCCGTCATTCAGGCCTGCCTCTTCAAACCCTGCGCGTCGCAGGCGACAACTGTCGCATACGCCGCAGGCTCTCCCATCGGTCAGGGGATCGTAGCAGGACCAGCTCTGGCCAGCATCGAGCCCCAGTCGCGCTGCTTCCTGCGCGATCTGTGATTTCTTGAGGTGTTGGAGCGGGGCATGGACAGTTACTGTCCCACCCGCGCTGCCGACCTTGGTGGCGATCCGCGCCAGGCCTTCGAAGCCCTGCACGAATTCTGGCCGGCAATCGGGGTAGCCTGAATAGTCCAGGGCGTTCACCCCGATGAACAGGTCCTTCGAGCCAGCAGCTTCTGCCCAAGCCAGGGCGAGCGACAGAAACACGAGGTTACGGGCCGGGACATAGGTCACCGGGATGTCGTCACCCACGCCGTCCTTGGGCACGTCGATATCCGCAGTCAGCGCAGAACCGCCGAACTGGCGCAAGTCCAGTGGCAGGATGACGTGGCGTTCCACGCCGACGCGCTCTGCGATCACGCGCGCCGCGTCGAGCTCGATGCGGTGCCGCTGGTTGTAATCAATCGTCAGCGCAAGAACGCGGAATCCCTGCTCCTTGGCCAGCCCTGCGCAAACCATCGAATCGAGTCCGCCCGAAAGGAGAACGACTGCGAGAGGAGCTTGGGCGACTTCAGGGCTTTGCAACATTGCCAATGGGCTAGCCGTGCCGTCGGCCCGATGCAATGGTCTCGCGCGTAACTTTATGCTTCCTGTCTCAACGTGGGCAGGGACCGAGACGCCGTGCTTCGGCGACGAAGTTGAACGGCAGGCCGTTGTCGATCCCCTGCGTTTCCAGTTGTGCGAGGCGCGGGTTCTCGAAGCGGACCCGGGTGTGGCCATAGCCACCGGCCGGGCAGGTGTACTGCACCGTCACCATATTGGGCGCATCGTCGATGACAAACCGCCGGCAAGCCTCGCCACGGTGGCGCACCTGGATAAGCTTCCGGCCATTGTCGACGCATAGCTGCACGGTATCGGCCTCATCGCGGGCGCGCACTTCCCACAGACCCGACTCCAACCGGTCAAGCATGGCAAGGGCGGGCCCTTGCGCGACGCCGGACGTCGCGGCGAAGGCTCCAGCCGCAATGGCAGACAGGACTGTGGCGCGACCGAGGCCGCGAAGCGGGACCAGACGTGACGACATGAAGCTCCACTCGCACCCATGAGCGCGGGCGTCTGTGCCGTTGCTCACTCAATGCTTGATCTTATCACGCTGCTTCGCGCGACGGAACGGTCACAGTGCGCGACCAAATGTGAAAAGTGCTGTCACATTTTAGGTCAAGGCCTGATTGTCAGTCCAGTTCGATCGCAAATTCCCGCGAACAGAACGCGCAATCCACCACGATGAGCCCGTCGTCATTCTCCATTTCCGCGCGCTCGGATGCGGCAAAGCGGGACAGGATGTCGCGATAATGTTCGATCGTGCAGCGGCAACCGCGGGTGAGGGCCGTACCGGTCTCGGCCCGGATTTCCGGCTCCTCGTGGAACAGGCGCCACACTACGCTTTCGAGGTCGAGCGCCGGATCGACCAGCTCTGCCTCGCTGATCGAGCCACCGAGGACGGAGACGTGTTCCCACTCGGGATGGTCCAGCTGCACATGCAGACGCTCGCGGCCTTCCTCGCCTTCCGGCAGGTGCTGTAGCAGCAGGCCCCCTGCGACGCATGCGCCAGGGGTGTTGCTGACGCCGATACGAATCAGCGTGGGTATTTGTTCGGACTGAAAGAAATAGCTCTGGCACGCTTCTGCCAGCGAATTGCCCTCAAGCGGCACGACGCCCTGATAACGCTGCCCGGTTGCGGCAAGGTCAAAGGTGATCGCCAGGTATCCTTCGCCGAACAGGGAGAAGAGCGACGGCACCGGACCCAACTCGTCCAACCGTGCCCGGTCATGCCGGACGTAGCCACGCAGCTCGCCATTGCGATAGTCGCAGACCAAGAGGTCGACGATGCCGTCTTGCGTCTGCGCCTGCAGCGTCAATTGGCTGTCGTCGCCCTTCAGCAGTGATCCCAGCAGGGCGGTGATCGTCAGCGCTTCGGCCAGCAGGTGGCGGATCGGCGCAGGATAGGCATGGGCAGACAGGATCGTGTCGAGAACCGGGCCCAGCCGCACTGCCCGGCCGCGCGCATTCTTGTGCGGCAGGGTGAAGTGCATCACCGTATCGAAACCGGTGGACGGCTGGACCTGTTCACTCACTTTACGTCACATCCTTCAAATCTGGCCGAACACCCAGCGCAGCACAGACTTCTGCGCATGAATGCGGTTCTCGGCCTCATCCCACACGACCGAGCGGGGGCCGTCGATCACGGAGTCCGTGACCTCCTCGTTGCGATGCGCGGGCAGGCAATGCAGGAACAGGGCGTCGGGCTTGGCGTGGGCCATGAGCGCATCGTTGACCTGATAAGGCTCCATTGCCGCCAGCTTGGCCTCGGCATGGGCCTGGCCCATCGAAATCCATGTGTCGGTGACGACAACGTCGGCTCCGCGAACAGCCTCTACCGGATCGCGGACCACACGGATGCCGCCGCCAGCGAGCTTTGCCGCCTCGATCATCGCAGCGTCGGATTCATACCCCTCCGGCACGCCGATGCGCACATTGAACTTCATCAGTCCGGCCGCTTCGACGATCGAGTTGAGCACGTTGTTGCCATCGCCCAGCCAGGCGACCTCCAGGCCGGGCAGGGCCTTGCCATGCTCGATCACGGTCAGCAGGTCCGCCATGATCTGGCAGGGGTGGGACAGGTCGGTAAGGCCATTGATCACCGGAACGCTGGCATAGCGGGCCAGTTCCTCGACCTTGGCATGGTCGTCGGTGCGCAGCATGATGGCGTCTGCCATGCGGCTGAGCACACGCGCCGTGTCGGCGATCGTCTCGCCGCGGCCGAGCTGGGTGGTACCGGCATCGAGGATCAGCGCCGAACCGCCAAGTTGGCGCATGGCAATGTCGAACGACACGCGGGTGCGCGTGGAATTCTTTTCGAACACCATGGCCAGCACGCGACCGGCCAGTGGCGCGTCTGCGTCTGGCTGGCCCTTGGGAAGAGCGGCGCGCGCAGCCTTCCGGTCTATCGCGTCATTCAGCATGGCAGCGATGGAATCGCCGCCAGCATCGGTGAGGTTCAGGAAGTGCCTGGTCATGTAACCGGCGCCTCCGGCGCGTAGCTTGCCGCAGCGGCTGAAAGACGCTCCATGAATTCGTCGATGTGGCTGTCGTCGATCACAAGCGGCGGGATCACGCGGACGGTGTTGTCGCCCGCCGAAACGGTCAGCAGCTGGTGGTTGTCGCGCATGTGGGCGACGAACGGACGCGGTTCGACCTTCATCATGAGGCCGAGCATCAGGCCACGCCCGCGAACGCCGATGAACAGGTCGGGGTAGTTGCCGATGAACTGTTCGATACGGCCGCGCAGCCGCTCACCCTTGGCACGCACTTCGCTGAGGAATTCCTCGTTGGCGACCACATCGAGCACAGCTTCGCCGGCTGCCATGGCCAGCGGGTTGCCGCCATAGGTGCTGCCGTGCGTGCCGGCGACCATGCCGCGCGCCGCCTTTTCCGTGGCGAGGCAAGCACCCATCGGGAAGCCGCCGCCGATGCCCTTGGCAGTCGCCATCACGTCAGGCGTGATGCCATACTGTTCGTAGGCATAGAGCGTGCCGGTGCGGGCAACACCGCACTGCACTTCATCGAAGATCAGCACGAGGTCATGTTCGTCGCACAGCGTGCGCAGGCCCTTGAGGAACTCGTCCGAGGCATCGCGGATGCCGCCTTCGCCCTGGATGGGCTCGACCAGGAAGCCGGCGGTGTTCGGACCCATTGCTGCCTTGGCACCTTCGAGGTCGTCGAAGTCGACGTACTTGAAGCCTTCGAGCAGCGGCAGGAAGCCCTTGTGCATCTTCTCCTGATTGGAGGCACTGATCGTGGCCATCGTGCGGCCATGGAAGGCGTTCTTGAAAGTGATCAGCTCGTACTTGTGGTCATTGCCCACGGCCGAGTGATAGGCGCGCGCGGTCTTGATCGCGCACTCGACAGCCTCGGCGCCCGAGTTCGTGAAGAACACGGTGTCGGCAAAGGTCAGGTCGACCAGGCGCTGGGCGAGATGTTCACCCTGCGGGCTGCCGTAGAGATTCGACACATGCATCAGCGTCGCAGCCTGTTTCTGGATCGCGCCGATCAGGTGTTCGTTCGAATGACCGAGCAGGTTCACTGCGATGCCGCTGGCGAAATCAAGGTAGCGTGTGCCATCCTCGGAAATCAGGTGGCAATGCTCGCCTCGCACCGGACGCACGCCGCACCGGGGGTACACGGGCATCAGCGGGGTGATCGACATAGAACTCTCCTGTTCAGTCACGAATGTTTCCAGATGGCGCAACAATACTGCGCGAGCCAGATAGAAAAAGGGGAATCGACAAACGACAAATGGCGGCCCTTCAGGACCGCCATCTGTGCGCGTATGTGGTTGCAGGCCGCCGGTCAGACTACCGGAAGCGATGCAATCGGGATCAACCCTGAATCGGCACCAGGTTGACCGCCGAGTGCTTGCCTCGTCGATCGACCTCGAGGTCGAATTCCAGCTTGTCGCCTTCGTTCAGCTCGCGCAGGCCCGAGCGTTCGACGGCGCTGATGTGCACGAATGCGTCGGGCTGGCCGTCATCGCGAGTGATGAAGCCGAAGCCCTTCATCGCGTTGAAGAACTTGACCGTGCCGGTGGCCTTTTCGCCAGTCAGCTCGCGCTGCGGGGCAGCGGGCTTCGAAGCCACGGGGATGACATCGCCCACGACCTGAAGGTCTGCAGCAGAAATCTTGCCACCACGGTCGACGAGGTTGAATTCCAGCGTCTGGCCTTCGGCCAGGCCTTCAAGGCCGGCACGCTCGACTGCGCTGATGTGGACGAACACGTCCTCACCACCGTCTTCGCGCGAGATGAAGCCGAAGCCCTTCTGGCCGTTGAAGAACTTGACGACACCCTTGCCGGTGCCGACAACCTGGGCAGGCATGCCGCCGCCACGACCGCCGCCGAAGCCGCCACCGCCGCCGCGCGGACCACCGCCGCCAAAGCCGCCGCGATCGCCGCCGCCGAAGCCGCCGCGATCACCACCGCCGAAGCCGCCGCGATCACCGCCGCCGAAGCCGCCACGTCCGCCGCCGCCGCCAAAGCGATCGCCGCCGCCAAAGCCGCCGCGGTCACCATAACCGCCGCCGCCAAAGCCGCCACCGCCGCCGCCGTAGGGATCAAAACCGCCTTCGTCGCCGAATCCGTCGCGCTTGTCTCTGCCGCGACCGCGCCGCCCTCTGTCAAAACCCATAGAAATCAATAGACCTTCAATCCGCCCCAACCTTCACGGCACCGCAGGCCGGACGCGGGAACCGGCGGCGCGACGAGGGAATCAGTGCCGGACTCAAGAGGCCGGACCTTACCTTTGCGGCCAAGACTATAGAGCAAAAATGCAGGACCGCTAACGGAATCGACAAGGCGGCCACAATTCGTCCCGAAAACTGTGGCATTTGTGCCGATCTGCCCAATGCTCGTGCCTGCGGCTAGCGCCGTACTTGCCCCGGGCATGAGCATTGGGCAGAAGCGTGGCGAACAGATTGTCAGGACCCACCAGATGTTTCGCAAGATCGACGAAAAGACTTATGCCAGTCCGCAGATCGGCCTCGCCGAAGTGGCCTATGCCAAGGCGCTGGGCATCGGCATGATCATCAACAACCGTCCTGAAGGTGAAGCCGACGATCAGACTCCGGGCGCCGATATCGAAGCGGCCGCACGCGATGCCGGAATCGCCTATGTCGCAATTCCGGTCAGCCACGCCGGCTTCTCGATGCCGCAGGTCGAGGCGATGCAGGCGGCGCTGGCTCAGGCGGGCGACGCGCCCGTGCTCGCCTACTGTCGCTCCGGCACCCGTTCGACCCTGCTCTGGGCGCTCGCGCAGGCTCGCTCCGGCCTTGACCCTGACGAGATTGCCACGAGGGCGGCTGGCGCCGGGTATGACATTTCGCCGATCCGGGCGACAGTCGACATGCTCGCCGGGCAGGCCGGATAACGCGCACCGGGGGCGGGGGTGAACACTCTGATCGAGACCGCACTGGGCAATCCGGTCGTGGCCAAGGTTCTGCAATTGCTGGGGTCGCTTCTGGCGATACTCATGCTGGCATGGCTGGCGCGCCGCATGCAACTCGGCGGCGACCCCCGCATTGACGGCGCCGACGAAGCGCGCGCTTTGGCCGAGGATGCGATCTGCGGCTTCGAGGCTCAGGACATCGTCGTCGACCGCGCCGGCATCGGTGCGCTTGCCCGCGACGGGCTCGGCCGGGTCCTGCTCATCCGCCAGCATGGCAGCCATTTCGCCACACGCCAGCTGACCAGCCACGCCGGGGTGCGGCTCGATGGGCGCTTTCTTACCATCGCCACCGATGACCGACGCTTCGGCACGGTCACACTGGACCTGGGCGATCAGGCGCAGGTCTGGGCTGCCAGCCTCCGCCGCCTCGGAGCAGCCGCATGAAGCCGATTGATGTAGTCACCTATGCGGTGCCGTTCTTCGTTGTCATGGTGCTCGCCGAGATGATCTGGGCCGCACGCAGCGCCCCCGAAAAGTACGAACCGCGCGATACCCTGACCAGCCTAGCGCTGGGCCTTGGCAGCACCGTTGCCGGGGCACTGACGGCTGGCGTCGTCTTTGCGGGGGCGATGTGGCTCTACGATCACCGTGTGGCAACGGTGCCGTCTGCGTGGTGGGCTTGGATTGCCTGCTTCGTGCTCGATGACTTCAATTACTATTGGGCTCACCGCACCGGACACCGCGTGCGCTGGTTCTGGGCGAGCCACGTCAATCACCATTCGAGCCAGCACTACAACCTGTCGACCGCGCTGCGGCAGACCTGGACCGGCTTCTTCGCCCTGTCTTTCATCTTCCGCATCTGGCCGGCGTTTCTCGGCTTCCATCCGGCGATGATCGTCACCGTCGGCGGTGCCAACCTGATCTACCAGTTCTGGATCCACACCGAGGCGGTCGGGCGCATGCCGCGCTGGTTCGAGGCAGTGTTCAACACGCCTTCGCACCACCGCGTTCATCACGCCACCAACCCGATTTACCTCGATCGCAACTATGCCGGGGCGCTGATCGTGTGGGATCGCCTGTTCGGAACGTTCCAGCGCGAGCGCGACGATCTTGCGATCCGCTACGGCATCGTCAAGCAATTGGGCAGCTTCCACCTGCTGCATGCCGCGTTCCATGAATGGCGGGGAATGCTAGCCGATTTCTGGCACGCGCCGTTCCGGCACAAGCTCTCGTACCTGGTGCGCGAGCCGGGCTGGAGCCACGATGGCAGCCGTGAAGGCTCGGACGCAATCCGCGCACGCTGGCTTGAGCGCAACGGCGCCGATTAACGCTTCTTCGCTGCCTGCTTCTCGGCTTCGGCAATCGCCGCCTTAGCGATGGGCTCCATTACCGCATAGCCTTTGGCGTTCGGATGAATGCCATCGGGTGCCAGCTCCGGATTGATCCCGCCCTCGGCATTGACCAGCGCTGCGTGGTAATCGGCATAAACCGCACCACGAGCCTTGGCATAGTCCTTGAGCCAGGCATTCAGCGCAACGACCTGCCTTGCGGGCGAAAGCGCCGGTTTCCACGGGAACTTCGCGGCTGGCAGAATGCTGCCGATCACCACGGCGATGCCGTTCGCCTTGGCCAGATCAACCATTGCCGCGATATGGTTGGTGTACATCTCGGGGCTGTTCGGTCCGGTGTTGCCCGCAAGGTCGTTGGTACCTATCATGATGTGCACGACCTTGGGCCGCAGCCTGACCACATCCTGATAGAACCGCACCAGTATCTGCGGGCTGGTCTGTCCGCTGATCCCCCGCCCGACAGCTCCTGCGACGAACAGCGACGGTGCGAGGCCCACCCAGTTCTCGGTGATAGAATCCCCGATGAAGACCACGCGCGGCGTCTGTGCCAACTGCTTGTCAGCCTCGGCATAGCGGCATTGCCACGCCCAGTCGTACTGGCGCACATAGGGATGGCCGAAGAACAGCCCGCGCGTGTCGGTGGGGCAGGGCTTCTCGATCATTCCGTCGCCCGGCGGGGTCACCGTGGGCGCAACGGGAGGACGGTTCTGCGCCCATGCCGGAAGCGCTGCCAGAGCCAGAACTGCTCCCAGAACCAACCGCATCAGATGATTCCCACGGCCTTTCCGGCGCGTTCGAACATGCCGATGATCTTGCCGACCTGCTCGGCAGAATGCTCGGCGCAAAGCGAACAGCGCAGCAGTGTCATGCCTGCGGGCGTTGCCGGGGGACGGGCAAGGTTCACGTAAAGCCCTTCGTGCAGGAGCGCTTCCCACATTGCCGCGCCCCGCTCGAGATCGGGCATGATCACGGCAATGATCGCGCTCTGCGCTTCGCTGGTGCCCAGCTGGAAGCCCTTGTCGCGCAGGCCCTTGTGCAGCGTCTTCGAGTTCTCCCACAGGTGTGCCCGCTTGTTTCCGGCGTGCATAAGCTTGCGGATAGACGTTGCAGCCGTGTGCACCACGCTCGGCGGAAGTGAGGCGGTGAACACGTAGGGACGGCACACTAGCCGCATAATCTCGAACTTGGGATGGTTGGAAACGCAGAAGCCGCCGACGGTGCCGACCGACTTCGAGAACGTGCCGATCACGAAATCGACGTCCTCGAGACACCCTTGATCCTCGGCCACGCCGCGCCCGTTGGGGCCGATGAAGCCCATCGAGTGCGCCTCGTCCACCAGCACCATCGCGCCATGTTCCTTGGCAACGCGGATCATCTCCTTGAGCGGGGCGATGTCGCCCAGCATCGAGTAGACGCCTTCCAGCACCACCAGCTTGCCCGCACCTTCCGGCACGCGCTTCAGGCGCTTTTCCATGGCCTCAATGTCGTTGTGCTTGAACGGCACCACTTCGGCATCGCCCATCTTGCAGCCGTCCCAGATGGAAGCGTGGCTGTCGATGTCGAGGATGATGTAGTCACCCTTGCCGGCAATCGTGCTGATGATGCCGAGATTGGCCTGGTAGCCGGTGGAGAACACCATGGCATGATCCATGCCATAGAACTCCTTGAGCGCTTCTTCGCAGGCCTTGTGCCCGGCATAGGTTCCGTTCAGCACGCGGCTGCCCGTAGTGCCCGAACCGAAATCATCGAGGGCCTGCTTGCCCGCCGCGATCACGTCGGGGTCGAAGGTCATGCCCATGTAGTTGTAGGTGCCGAGCAGGATCGTCTCGCGCCCGTTGCACACCGCAACGGTCGGGCTGATCACCCGCTCCATCACGAGGTTGAACGGATCTTCCACCCCACCTGCCAGCAGCGCGCGGCGCTGTTCGATCAGTGGGTCGAACTTGCTGAAAAGATCGGTCATTGGCTTATCCCTGCAGCTTCGTCACTGCATCGATCAACTGGCCGTAGGTTTCGATCTCGGCCTGCTGGTTCATGCTGATGATGATGTCGAAGTCATCCTCGATGGCCGCGACGAAATCCATCACGGTCAGGCTATCCCATTCCAGATCGCCAGCAAAAGTGGTCGCTTCGGTGATTGCGATGCCCTTCTTGTTGAAGGGCTCGATCAGTTCGGCGATCTTTTCGGCGGTTGCGGCGCGATCCATCAATTCTTCTCCAAGGAGCAGGAGAGGCCCCCTGCCAGACGATTAAGGCCGAAAAGCGGCCAATGGCACTGCTTGTCAAGCACGCTGCCTCTGTGTCATCCCCGGAATTACGGATAACCGCACAGAACGGCGGCCAGAAACGGCGCACAGAACGGCAGGGGGGGAATGATGGCACAAGTCGAGGAACAGGCCGAGCAACCGCTGGCCGCACCATCGATGGCGTCGCCCTCGGGATACTCCAATCACGCCATTCACCTGGTGCGCACATCGCAGCAGATCAACCTGACGCTAAGCCAGATGGCCGACGCCAAGGCCTCGATCCTGATGGGCGCGACGTTTCTCGTGTTCACCATCGCGGTGGGGCAGGCGAAGAGCGGCGCAATGCCGTGGTCGCTGGGCGTGCTGGCGCTGTTTGCGTTCATCTCGGCCATGTGCGCGGTGTTCGCGGTCCTGCCATCGGTCAGCAACCCCAGGTCTGCAAAGCTGAACGATGGCAAGCCCAACAAGCTGTTCTTCGGCTACTTCACCCATATGGACGAGGGCGAGTGGACCGATTCAATCCTGTCCGAATTGCGGGCCGACGAAACCGTGTTCCGCACCATGCTCCACGATATCTACCAGAACGGGCAGGTCCTGCAGCGCAAGAAGTACAAATACCTCGCCTACGCCTACAAGAGCTTCATGACCGGCCTGTGCCTGACAGTCGTCACCTTCGTGATCGAACACGCGAGCAGCGTTGCGGCGGCGATGTAACTCTCAAACCAGCGCGTTCACCGCCACCATGAACGGCCCGATCGACACCGGCTTGGCAAGATAGCCCTCGGCGCCTGCCGCGCGGATAGTCTCTTCGTCGCCCTTGCCGGCATAGGCCGTCACGGCAAGTATCGGGATCCCCTTCAGCTCCTCGTCCGCCTTGATCGCCTCGATCAGGTCAATGCCCGAGACGTTCGGCAGCTGGATGTCCATGATCACCAGATGCGGCATGAACAGGCGCGTCTTCTCGATCGCCTCGCGGCCATCGGCCACCGGTTCCACCTCGAAACCCTTGGCGCGCAGCAAGTCGCAGAACAGCTTGCGGTTGAGGTCGTTGTCCTCGACAACCAGAATTCTTTTTGCCACTGACACGCCTGTTCTCGAAAGCTGACGGCGCCACCCTTATTGCCCGCGAAAGGCCCTGACAATCATCCGCGAGCCTTCCTCCCCCATCGATGCCGCTGCCCTTGCGCTGCAGGCTCTCGGCTGGGTCCTGTCCGATGGTGACCGCGCCGAGCGGTTCCTCAGCCTCACTGGCCTCACACCCGACGAGTTGCGCGCGGGCCTTGGCGATCCCTCCATGCTGGGTGCCGTTCTCGATTTTCTTGCCAATCACGAGGCAGACCTTGTCAACGCGGCTTTCGCGCTCGACATCTCGCCCGAAACCCTGATTGCCGCCCGGAAGGAATTGTCATGAGTAGCCGCCCCCTGATCGTCAGCGATTGCGACGAGGTGCTGCTGCACATGGTCGCCCCGTTCCGTGACTGGCTGGGCGAAAGCCAAGGCGTCAGCTTCAAGATGGACAGCGCCGATTTCTCCAAGGCGATGCGCTACGCCAAGGATGGCGAGCTGGTGCCGCCACAGGAAATCTGGAACCTGCTCAACAAGTTCTTCGATACCGAGATGTATCGCCAGCAGGCCATTGCCGGTGCTGTAGCCGGGATCAACGCGGTCGGGCAGGACGCCGACGTGGTGATCCTGACCAATCTCAACGATCACCGCCGTGACATGCGCGCGCGCCAGCTGGCCGATGTCGGCATCAACGCTCGCGTCTTCACCAACCAGGGGCCGAAAGGCCCTGCGCTCAAGGCGATCCTCGACGAGTACAATCCCTCGCGCGCCCTGTTCATTGACGATCTGCCGCAGCACCACGATTCGGTTTCGCAACTGACGCCCGAGGTGATCCGCCTGCACCTGTGCGGCGAACCGCTGCTCAGCCCCCATATCGACTGCGCCCACAAGGCCGGCCATGCCCACGCCCGGATCGATGACTGGGAAGCGGCACTGCCCTGGATACTCGAACAAATACATGGAGAAGACGCGTGACCGATCCCGTTGAAGCAAAGCTGGCAGCCCTCGGGCACACGCTGCCGCAGGCCGCCGCGCCTGTTGCCGCCTATGTGCCGACGGTCGAGGCGAACGGGCTGCTCCACGTCTCGGGCCAGCTTCCCTTCATCGATGGCAAGCTGGTGACTGGCCGCCTCGGCGAGAACGTCAGCCTTGCGGATGGCACCGCCGCCGCCCAGGCTTGCGGGTTGATGATCCTCGCCCAGGTCAAGGCGGCATTGGGCTCGCTCGATCGCGTGGAGCGCGTGGTCAAGCTTGGTGCGTTCATCAGCTCGACCGCGGACTTCACCGATCAGCCGAAGGTCGCCAATGGCGCGTCCGAGCTGATGGCTGCGGCTTTCGGCGACGCTGGCAAGCACGCCCGCAGCGCGGTCGGCGTGCCTGTCCTGCCCTTGGGCGCTGCGGTGGAAGTCGATGCTGTCCTTGCTGTTCGCCCTGCTTGACCGCTTTCTGGTCCCCGCGCCGGATCAGGCGCGGGTCGGCTGGCTGCGAGGCGTGAGCTACGCCCATCGCGGCTTGCACGGGGCCGGCGTTCCCGAAAATTCGCCCAGCGCGTTCGCCCTTGCCGTCGAGCGGGGCATGGGCATCGAATGCGATGTCCAGCGCACCGCTGATGGTCAGGCAGTGGTCTTCCACGATTGGGACCTCGATCGCCTGACCGCCGAAACCGGTCCGGTGATCGAACGGCGCGCCGATGCGCTGGCCAAGATTCAGCTGACCGGCAGCAGCGACTGCATCCCCACCCTGCGCACCTTCCTCGATTCTGTCGCCGGTCGCGCGCCGCTGCTGATCGAACTAAAGTCGAAGCGCGAAATCCGGGTCGCGCCATTGTGCCTGGCTGTGCGCCGTGGGCTTGAAGGCTATCGGGGGCCCGTTGCCGTCATGAGCTTCGACCCGCGCGTCTGCCGCTGGTTCGGTCGCCATTCGCCGCACGTGGTCCACGGCCTTGTCGTGACCGAGGAGGGCAAGCGCACGCTCCTCGCCACGCTCAAACTGCACTTTGCCTTCTGGCAGGCTCGCCCCCAGTTTCTTGCATGGGACGTGCGCGATCTGCCGAGCAAGTTTGCCGCCGCCCATCGCAAGCGCGGCTTCCCGGTCCTGACATGGACCGTCCGCTCCGCCGAGCTCGCCGCACGTGCGGCAGACTGTGCCGATGGACCTATTGCCGAGGGCGCAGGCGTCGGGGCATGACCCTCGCGTGACTTACACCGCGCGCATCCACAAGTCCGTCTCGGAAATCGCCGCCGAGGACTGGGACCGGCTTGCAGGTGACGGCAACCCCTTCGTTTCCCACGCTTTCCTGAAACTGCTTGAGGATTCTG
This sequence comes from Novosphingobium sp. GW835-FHT14H07, assembly GCF_058793515.1. Taxonomy (NCBI): domain Bacteria; kingdom Pseudomonadati; phylum Pseudomonadota; class Alphaproteobacteria; order Sphingomonadales; family Sphingomonadaceae; genus Novosphingobium; species Novosphingobium sp. GW835-FHT14H07. The sequence goes on along the minus strand of NZ_JBXAFX010000012.1, from coordinate 49,663 downwards.
GATCGGTCGGCGGCCGCTCCGGCTGGTCACCACTGCCCATCGTGATCGAGGGCGAAGGTGGCAAGCCCGCCGCAGCACTGCCCGCCTACCTCAAGAGCCACAGCCAGGGCGAGTACGTGTTCGACCATTCGTGGGCGGACGCTTGGGCCAGGGCAGGGGGCAACTATTACCCCAAGCTGCAGATCAGCGCTCCGTTCACTCCCGCCACCGGCCCCCGCCTGCTGCTCGGAGATCGCCCGGAACTCGCAATCCCGCTCCTGCGCGCCGCTGAACAGCTCTGTAACAGCAACGGCCTGTCCTCAGCCCACGCCACCTTCATCGAGCCGGGTCAGTTGCCGCTGTTCGAACAGGCCGGCTGGTTACCCCGCTCGGACATCCAGTTCCACTGGGAGAACCGTGGCTATGAAAGCTTTGCCGACTTCCTCGGCGCGCTGAGTTCCGAAAAGCGCAAGAACCTGCGCAAGGAGCGGGCCAAGGCGCAGGACGGCGTCGAGATCCGCCAGCTGACTGGTGATGCCATCTGCCCCCAACACTGGGACGCGTTCTGGGTGTTCTATCAGGATACGGGGATGCGCAAATGGGGCCGCCCCTATCTGACCCGTGCCGCCTTCGACCTGATCGGCGAACGCATGGCCGACAAGGTCCTCCTCGTCCTCGCCTTCGATGGCGACGAACCGGTGGCGGGCGCGCTCAACTTCATTGGCAGGGACGCGCTCTACGGCCGTTACTGGGGCGCAGTGGTGGAGAAGCCCTTCCTCCACTTCGAACTCTGCTATTATCAGGCAATCGATGCTGCCATCGCGCTCGGCCTGTCGCGGGTGGAAGCAGGCGCCCAAGGGGGCCACAAGCTTGCAAGGGGTTACGAACCCGTCCGCACCTGGTCAGCCCACTACATCGCCGATCCCAACTTCCGCAGCGCGGTCGCCGATTTCCTCGAACGCGAACGCGCAGGCATCGCGCAAGACCAGATGTATCTTGGAGAGCGGACCCCGTTCAGGAAGGGATGAATTGGCAGTTCAAGCCGCCGCGCGTCCTGCCCGCAGCCATTCACGTGCTCGGCGCTGCGCTTCGGCAATCTCGCGCGCGGTCATCTCGTCGGCCACGTCTGCCCGGCATTGGGCAGCTTCGTCATGACCGCCGACGGCTGCAAGGTTGAACCACTTGTGTGCCTCGATCAGGTCGCAGTCCACGCCGTGACTGCCGGTCGAATAGGCAACGCCCAGATCGAACAGCGCGCTCGTGTCGCCTGCGGCGGCGGCAGCAAGGCAAGTTGCCACCAGCATGTCGGCAACATCGCGCGATTCGCTGATCGGTGTCCCTTCCTTGGTAATCAGCTTTATCCAGGTCTGTCCCATAACCTCTACCCCCTGAAAGGAAGGCCGAACCCCCGGTCTTCCGACAGGACGAAGGTCAACGATCTTGGTCAACAAATGGTTAATGCTGAAACAAATCAGCTTTCGGATGAAACAGATTGGGAAAACCCTGTGCGTCTTCTCACGCTTCAGTCGTCATTAATGCATCATGGCCGCCTAAGTGCTTGTGCGCGTCACGGGCCAATCCTATAGGCGCGCGAAGACAAGAGCTTGCACGCCTGACAAGGGAATGATGCAGGCCGGGAGGGGCGGATAGCTTGTTATGCGGAGGGCCGAATGGCTGGGGTCTTGAGTGACGAGATTGACGTTCTGGCAAAAGCGCGTCGTGCGATGCCGAGCGATTATGTTCCCAATGACGACGAACCCTACATGAATGAAGCCCAGCAGGACTGGTTTCGCCGCCTGCTGATGGAATGGAAGAAGTCGATCCTCTCCGCTGCGGCTGGCACGCTGACCGCGCTGCAGGACGGACCGATCCGCGAACCCGACCTCAACGACCGCGCCTCGAGCGAGACCGACTGGGGCATTGAACTGCGCACCCGTGATCGCCAGCGCAAGCTCATCGCCAAGATTGATTCCGCCATGCGCCGGATTGATGAAGGCGAATATGGTTACTGCGAAGTGACCGGTGAGCCCATCGGCCTCGGTCGCCTCATCGCCCGCCCGATCGCGACGATGACAGTCGAAGCGCAGGAAGCGCATGAACGCAGGGAAAAAATTTCCCGCGATATGTAAGGCATGCGTCCCGGCCACACCGTGTCCGGGACCATGACATTCAGGTTAACAAAGAGCGGCAGCAACCTCTTGTTTACCCTCGACGTTTAGGAAAGTTCTACGAATTTTGAGTAGTTCGGTGCGTGCGGGCCCACATGGGTTGGCATGCGTGGGTTTCCTCGAAGGAAGACAGGACCTTTGGTGACAGACATCGACCATCGGCAACTGGGGCGCGACAGCCTTTTCCTGATGGCCGAAGTGCGCCTTTCTGGGAGCGAGGCCGAGCACCGCGTAAAGGTTCGCAACCTCTCCGCAGGCGGCATGATGGCCGAAGGCGAGATGAAGGTGATGCGGGGAACTCGGGTTCAGGTAAACTTGCGAAACATCGGCTGGGTCGAAGGGGTTGTTGCCTGGATTCAGGATAACCGTTTCGGCATTGCCTTCGTCGAGGAGGTCGATCCCAAGCTCGCTCGCGCTCCTGTCGGCAACGGGCCTTCGACACCGCGTTTCGTGAAGGTCCCGATCGCCACGCAGACGGGGCCATTGCGCAAGATCTGACCTTCTGGACGCTGGCGCGCTGCTGGCTTAGGCTGGCGCCATGATCCCGCGCCATGCCGTTATGACTGCCTTGGCCCTTGCGCTCGGCGCTTGCGGCCAATCGCGTGAAGGCACCCTCGAAATTGCCGTGATGGGCAATTCCTCCGCGCTCAAGGAGTCTGGCCAGCGCCTTTCGCCTGCCGCGCAACTCCTGCGCTCCGCCACCCACGAAGGCCTTGTCAGCTTCGATGAGCAAGGCCGCGTTGTGCCCGCGCTGGCCGACCGCTGGATCGTTACCGACAACGGGCAGAGCTACATTTTCCGCCTGCGCGACGGCACCTGGCCCGATGGCAAGCGCATTACCGCCGATGCTGCCGCCGCTGCCCTGCGCAAGACGATTGCCGGCTTGAAGGGCAGGGCCCTGGGGCTCGATCTGGCCGCGATCGACGAAGTGCGCGTGATGGCCGATCGCGTGATCGAGATAGACCTTTCAGCTCCAGTTCCAGAATTGCTGATATTGCTGGCCCAGCCTGAAATGGCGCTGCTGTGGCAGGGCAAGGGCACCGGGCCCATGGCGAAGGGACAGGATGAGGAAGGTGCCAGCATCTTCACGCTCATTCCGCCCGAACAGCGCGGCTTGCCCAAGCAGCCCGATTTCGCGCGGCGCGCGCGCAAGCTTGCACTGACTTTCGCCTCGCCCGACAAGGCTGTGGCTCTTTTCAACGACGGTTACGCCGATGTCCTGCTCGGTGGGCGGATCGATACGCTGCCCCTGGCCGGCTCGATCGGGCTCACGCGGGGCAACGTCCAGCTTGATCCGGTCATCGGCCTGTTTGGCCTGATGGTCGATAGCACCCAGGGTTTTCTCGGCGCGTCCGCCAATCGAGAGGCGCTGGCCATGGCGATCGACCGGGAAGCAGTGATCGGCCGCTTCAATATCGGCGGCTGGCAAGGCACCACCCGCGTCGTTTCGCCCGATGTCGAGGATGATCTCGGCACGATTGGCGAACGATGGCAGGGCATGTCGGTCGAGCAACGCCAGGATCAGGCCGCCGCCCGCGTTGCGGCCTGGAAAGGCGCGGGCAAGGCCATCCCGACGCTGAATATAGCCATGCCGGCGGGACCTGGTTCAGGACGGGTCTTCGATCAGCTGCAAAGCGATTTTGCCCGCATCGGCCTGTCGATCCGGCGCGTGGGCGAGCGTGACCGTGCAGACCTGCGCCTTGTTGACATCGCCGCGCGATATGGCCGTGCGACGTGGTTTCTCAATCAGTTGTCATGCACGGTGCAGAAGGCGGTGTGCAGTCCGGTAGGAGACGAGCGCGTGGCCGAAGCCCGCAAATCGATCGATCCGGCAGCCCGTGCCGCATTGCTGGCCGAGGCCGAGGCGGAAATCACTGCGGCCAACGGTTTCATCCCTATCGCCCGGCCCTTGCGCTGGTCGATGGTCCGCAGCGGCACATCGGGCTTCGCGGCGAACCCCTGGGGCTGGCATCCCTTGCCGCCGATGGCATGGCTTCCCAGATAAGGGGCATGGACCACTCCGCTTCCGCCAACCGTCCCCAGCGCATACGCCCGGAATTGCCGGGCATCGGCAACGATCCCGCCTCGGTTCGCCAGCGCGTCGAAATGCTGGAGCGCGTGCTGGAGCGCAGCTTCACCATCCCCGGCATCCGGCGCGAGGTTGGCTTGGACGCGATTGCCGGTCTTGTCCCCGTTCTTGGCGATGTGCTGACCGCCGCGATGGGCGCCTACATTGTGTGGGAAGCGCGCAACCTTGGCCTGCCAAAATGGAAGCTGTGGCGCATGGGCGCGAATGTTGCGTTCGACACTGCACTCGGCGCCGTGCCACTAGTGGGCGACGCCTTCGACCTGTTCTTCCGCTCGAACTCGCGCAATCTCCGGATTCTGCGCAAGCATCTCGACAAGCACCATCCCCAGAGCCGCGTCATCGAGGGTTGATATCGCGCTCGCTTGTCGATTCTTGACGCGAATTTGAAACAATTGCCAAATGCTGGCGTTCATCGCTGGTTCGGTCGATAGCGGGCAGGCAATGGCAATGATCTTCAATCTTCAGCAAGGGGCGGCGGGACTCGGGCAGGCGACTGCCCGCCTTTCGCTGCTGCGCGAGGAGATCGCGCGGCGCGGAAGTCTTGCCTTGCAGTCGCGCCCTGTGGATGTGCGTGGACCGAAGTGGCAGGCGTTTCTGGGTGAGTTGCGCACGCCGATAGAGCATTGGCAGGCCTCGCGGCAGATGCCTGTGCAAGATGAACCTGCCGGCGAATCGCGCGCTGTGATGCTGCTGCCCGGCTTCGGCACCCATCCGGTGCGGATGAAGCCGCTGCGCCTTGCGCTTGAAGCCGCAGGGCACCGCGTCAGTGACTGGGGCCTGGGCTTCAACTTCGGCCCGACCGAGGACCGCTTCGAACGGCTGTGCGAACGTGTCGTCGCCATGGCGCGCAAGGAAGGCGAGCCGCTGGTGCTGGTCGGCTGGAGCCTCGGCGGCCTGTTCGCGCGCGAGGTGGCCAAGGCCCACCCCGAAGCGGTGCGGCTGGTCGTCACCATGGGCACGCCCTTTTCCGGAGACCGCCGCGCCAACAATGCCTGGCGCGCTTACCAGTTGATTGCGGGCCATTCGGTGGACGAACCGCCCATCGGCCGCGACATGGCAACCAAGCCGCCGGTGCCGACTGTCGCCCTGTGGAGCCCCCGCGACGGCATCGTATCCCACCGCTCCGCCTGCGGGCGCAAGGGTGAGCGAGACCTGGCAATTCCAATGCGCTGCACCCACCTGGGCTTCGCCGCACATCCCGATGTCGCGGCGATGCTGAAGCAGTTGGTGGCAGTCCATTGAGGCATTGCAAAGTCGCCGGAATACCGAAGTGAATTGACTGTAAGCTGACGCTGTTCAACAAGAAGCGGTGTCCGACCGTTTTGCAGACTTGTCGCCGTTCATTGCCATCATCTGGATCACGTTTGTGATTGCAGTTTCGGTTCTCTACCGGAGAAGGGCTGGCAAACATGTCTTTCCCCAAGTTCCGGAAGATGCTTTGTTTGCGGAGCATTGGGCGTCGGGCATGTTCGCGTCAAACTGCCTTCTTGTTGCGATCACTCCAAACAGTATCTCGGTGGTTCCAAGGTTTCCGTTCAATCTCATGTTCCTGCCGGAAATCTATAGACTGGAAAGGATAATCCCAACTGCCAGTGTCTCCGCCGTTTGGCGGATAAAGGGAATAGTTGGAAACAATGTGGCATTCACCTACGGACCGGATCAAAGAACCCTGAGACTGCGTTTGAGTAAGCCCGACAAGTTCATGGAAACCTTGCGCCCGCTCGTGCCACCTACCGCCAGCTGGCGCGTGAGTTAGCGAAAAGAGAAGTCAAGCCAGTTCCACTTCCACCGCGATGCCGCTCAGTGCGGCGTTGCCGGAGAGCGGGTCGACTTCGTTGAGCGTGATGTCGTTGACGCTGACACCGGGTTTGCCGAGGGCATTGGCCATGGCGACGCCGGGGAGGGCGTGGCCCCAGCCGTGGGGGATGGAGACGGCGCCGGGCATCATGTCTTCGGTGACCTCGGCAGAAAGCCTTATTTCTCCGGCACTTGAGCGGACCTTGACGGTGGTGCCATCAGCGATGCCGCGTTGTTCTGCGTCGGCCGGATTGATCATCACCGTGCAGCGATCGGGGCCCTTGATGAGGCGGCGGCTGTTGGCGAGCCAGGAGTTGTTGGTGCGCAAGTGGCGTCTTCCGATAAGTCTCAGAGAACTAACGGAATTATCATTTTCGGGGATTTCCAACTCTCCGAGGCAAACCATGAACTCTGGTATGGCACAGGCCACACTCTTCGAGGCGGAACGCAGGCGGGCGGGTAACTGACCGGTGGGCGGTGGACCCAGATCGATGCCCGAAGGCGAGGCTTCTACCTGTTGGAGAGTGAGGGCGTAGGGCCCGGTTTGGAGAAGTCCGTCAAGCGCCTCGCGCGGGGTGGGCGCTTGCACCGATTCACCGCTGATCGCGCTGGCGAGGCCCCGCAGGATTTCCCAGTCGTGCAAGCTTCCTTCGGCCTGCGGCAGGGTGGGGGGCGAATAGACTGCAATGGTGCGCGCGGCCATGGGCAGGAGGAACAGGCCGTAGTGGTCGCGCTCCAGCGGGCCAGTGGGTGGCAGGATGTAGTGGGCGTGGGCGCTGGTGGCGTTGCGGTAGATGTCGATGGACACCATCAAGTCCAGCGATTCCAGTGCTTTGGCCAGGCGCGAGCCGTTGGGCGTGGACAGGACGGGGTTGCCGGCGACGACGAACAGGGCCTTGATCTGGCCTTCGCCGGGCGTCTCGATCTCTTCGGCCATGGCGGCGGCGGGAAATTCGCCGAGGACCGAGCGGTGGCCGGAAACGCGGGAGGTGTGCTTGCCGATCGAGCCGGGCGGCAGGACGCTGACGGTGTCGACTGCAGGCCGTCCGAAAACCCAGCCGCCCTCGCGATCAAGTTGGCCGGACGCTATGTTTATCAACGAGATAAGCCAGGCGTTCAGCGTGCCATGAGCCTGCGTGGCGATCCCCATGCGGCCGTAGAGCGCGGCTGGCCCTGCGGCAAAGCGGTCAGCCAGGCGCTCGATTTCAGGCAGGGCGATGCCGCAGGCCGTGGCGCAGGCCTCGCTGTCAAAACGCTGCAGCAGGGCGCCGACTTCGTCGAGGCCGGTGACGAAATCCTGCACGGGGCGGTGGGGTTTGCGCGCCATGACTGCCTTGAGCAGCGCGACGAGGAACCAGACGTCGGTGGCCGGGCGAATGAACAGATGTCTGTCTGCGATCCTGGCGGTTTCGGTGCGGCGCGGGTCGATGACGACGAGTTCGCCACCCCGGTCTCGCAGGTCCTTCATGCGGTTGCGGAAATCCGGGACGGTCCACAGCGAGCCGTTCGACGCCATCGGGTTTCCGCCGAGGATGATCAATGTCTGCGTGCGGTCCGCATCGGGAATCGGGAACATGCTGGCGTGGCCCCACAGGCGCAGATTGGCGACCTGATGCGGCATCTGGTCGACCGTGCTGGCGGAGAACTTGTTCCGGGTGCGCAGTGCCTTTTCAAGAAAGCCGATGTTGAGCGCGTTGCCATAGGAGTGCGCGTTGGGATTGCCGACGTAGACGGCCGTGCTGCCGGGATCGCGGGCAAGAATGGCGCGGGTCTTCTCGCCGATCTCGGCAAAGGCCTGTTCAAAGCTGATTTCGTGCCAGTCCGAACCGACGCGCTTCAAGGGTTTGCGCAGGCGGTCATGGTCTTCCTGCAGGTCTTGCAGGGCGGTGCCCTTTGGGCAGATATGCCCGCGAGACAATGGGTTGTCAGGATCACCCTTGATCGAAAGAACCTTGCCGGCTTCGACCTCGATCAGCACGCCGCAGTTGGCTTCGCAGATGTGGCAGGTGCGCTTGTGGACCTGTGGCATCGCCGTTCTCCCGGAACTTTTAGTTGAGCGATTAAGTCTCATTCCAGGCAGGCCGAAGCAAGCGGAATTGCTTGCCAGATTCCATGCCCGATTGCTGCAGGCACGCCGGCTCCAACTTTATTTCGCAGTGCAGCATTGGCGCGCTTGGCAAAGCGGATTCGTTGTGCAAGCTTGGGGTTCAGACGGGATGTGCCTATGAAAACAACCTCGCCCTCGTCCTATGACGAGATGCTCAACGCCGATGGCTCGGTGCGGCCTGCTTACGCTGGATATTGCCAGTGGTACGACGAGCAGCCACCGGATCTGCTAAGACGCAAGGGCAGCGAGGCCGAGGCATTCTTCCGTCGTACCGGAATAACCTTCAACGTCTATGGCAACGAGGACGCGGAAGAGCGCCTCATTCCCTTCGACATGGTGCCGCGGATCATCACGGCGCAGCAATGGCGCAAGCTGTCGCGCGGGATCGAGCAGCGGGTTCGGGCACTCAACGCGTTTCTGCATGACCTTTACCACCGGCAGGAGATCGTGCGTTCGGGCAGGCTTCCGGCGCGGCTGCTGAAAGGCAACGTGGCGTTCCTGCCGGAGATGGTCGGCTTCACGCCACCAGGCGGGGTCTACACCCACATCGTCGGCATCGACCTTGTCCGCACTGGCGAGGACGATTTCATGGTGCTGGAGGACAATGCCCGCACACCAAGCGGCGTCTCCTACATGCTGGAGAACCGCGAGACGATGATGGCGATGTTCCCGGAACTGTTCACTCGTGTTCGTGTGCGCGAGGTTTCGGACTATCCACGCCGCCTTGCCCGCAGCCTCGCCGCCTGTGCGCCGCCCGCGTGCGATGGGAAGAAGCCTGTCGTCGCGGTGCTGACGCCGGGGATCTACAATTCGGCCTATTTCGAACATGCCTTTCTGGCCGATCAGATGGGTGCGGAACTTGTCGAAGGCAGCGATTTGCGAATCGAGAACGGGCGCATCGCAATGCGCACGACGCGAGGGTATGAGCCGATCGACGTGCTCTATCGGCGGGTGGACGACGAATACCTCGATCCGCTGACATTCAATCCCAATTCGGTGCTGGGCGTATCGGGGATCATGGACGTCTATCGCGCGGGCGGGATCACGATTGCCAATGCGCCGGGAACGGGCATCTGCGACGACAAGGCAATCTATTCGTTCATGCCCGAGATCGTCGAGTTCTACACCGGCGAGAAGCCGATCCTGCAGAACGTGCCGACTTGGCGCTGTGCCGAGCCGGAATCGCTGAAGTATGTGCTCGACAATCTTGCCGAACTGGTGGTCAAGGAAGTTCACGGATCGGGCGGTTATGGCATGCTGATCGGGCCGACCTCCTCGCGCAAGGAACTGGCGGCGTTCGAGGCCAAGCTGCGCGCCAAGCCCGAGAACTACATCGCGCAGCCCACGCTCTCGCTTTCCACCGTCCCGATCCTGACCAAGGCGGGGCTGGCGCCGCGCCACGTCGATCTGCGCCCGTTCGTGCTGGTCAGCCCCAACGGGATCGACATCACGCCGGGCGGCCTCACGCGCGTGGCTCTGAAGAAGGGATCGCTGGTGGTCAACTCGTCGCAGGGCGGCGGGACCAAGGACAGCTGGGTACTGGACGACTGATGCCTAAGGAAATCCAATGTTAGGCAGATCCGCAAACGGCATTTTCTGGCTGTTCCGCTACCTCGAGCGGGCGGAGAACATCTCGCGCCTGATCGAGGCGGGGTTCCGCATGGCGCTGACGCGCGATGCTTCCGATGCTTCGGACGAATGGCGTTCGCTCATCGTCACGCTGGGGCTGCGGCCGGGCTATGAGGCGCGGTATGGCGCGGAGTACACGGGCGCGCACGTGTTCAATTACATCCTGCGCGACAAGGACAATCCCGGCAGCGTGCTGGCGATGACCGAGATGGCGCGCACCAACGCCCGCATGGTGCGTGGCGGCATCACCCGCGAGGTGTGGGAATCGGTCAACGACGGCTGGATGAAGCTGAAGGAAGCGCTGGCGCGGCCAGTGACCGAGACGCGGCTGGGCGACGTGCTCGACCTTGTACGCCGCCAGTCGACGCAAGTGCGTGGGGCCATGGAAGGCACCATGCTGCGCAACGAGATCTACAACTTCGCGAGGCTGGGCAGCTTCATCGAGCGGGCAGACAACACCGCGCGCATTCTCGACGTGAAGTATTACGTGCTGCTGCCGTCGATCTCCTATGTCGGATCGAGCCTCGACAACGTGCAGTGGGAAAACGTGCTGCGCTCGGTTGCGGGCGAGCGCGCCTATCGCTGGCTCAACGCCGGGCGGATGGACCCGAGGGGCATTGCCGAGTTCCTTATCCTTGATGGCCGTTTTCCGCGCAGCCTGGCGTTCTGCTATTCCAAGCTGCGTTCGAATCTTGCCAGCCTTGCGCGGGAATATGGCAGTGAGATGCATTGCCATGAAATTCTGCGCGATGCCGATTGCCAGTTCCATCAGGCGACGATCGATGCGATCTTCGAGCAGGGCCTGCACGAATTCATCGGCACGTTCATCCGCAACAACACCACGCTGGCGATGCAGATCCAGCGCGATTACCGCTTCATCGACTGAGCCACCGTCCTATGCGTCTCGCCATCGATCATACCACGCATTACGTCTTTTCCGGGCCGGTCAGCCGCGGGCTTCAGAGGCTTCGGTTGAAGCCCAAGACATCTGCCGGGCAGCGTGTGTTGGAATGGCGGATGTCGTTCGAGGGTGCGCAGCTTCAGGTGGAGTACGACGATGCGCACTGCAATCACGTCGCCCTGATTTCGTTCGACCAGGGCGTGCAGGAAGTGACGATCCGGTGTGAGGGGCTGGTGGCCACCAACGACGAAGCCGGTATCATGGGCAAGCATTCCGGCTTTGTGCCGATGTGGCAGTTTCTCGAACCGACCGACCTGACCAAGGTTGGCCCACGCATCCGTTCGCTGGCCTCGGCCGTGCCGCAGGAGGGGAACACGCTTGCCACGCTGCATGCCCTCTCCGCGCTGATCCGTGAGCGGGTGGCATATTCGACCGGGCACACCAATGCGGAAACGACCGCCGAGGGTGCCCTCGCAGCAGGGCGGGGCGTGTGCCAGGATCATGCGCACGTGTTCATCGGCGCTGCGCGGTCCCTGGGCATCCCGGCGCGCTATGTTAGTGGCTACCTGATGATGAATGACCGGATCGAGCAGGACGCCGGCCACGCCTGGGCGGAAGCGCATGTCGAAGGGCTGGGCTGGGTCGGTTTTGACGTGTCCAACGGCATCAGCCCCGATGCCCGCTATGTCCGCGTGGCGACCGGTCGTGACTATCAGGATGCAGCCCCAATCACGGGTATCCGATACGGCGCACTTGACGAAACGATGCATGTGAAGCTTGCCGTGGAACAGCAGCGTGTGGAACAATAGGCCACACCATTTTTAGTTTGAGTCCAGGCGGGATCGGGGCAGGGCGATGACATATTGCGTGGGGATGATCCTCGACAAGGGCCTGGTGATGATGAGCGACACCCGGACCAATTCGGGCGTCGACAACATATCCGTATTCCGGAAGATGCATCATTGGTCCGTTCCCGGAGAACGGCAGATCACGATCATGACTGCCGGCAATCTGGCAACGACGCAGGCCGTCATCTCGCAGCTCGAGGAGCGCAACAAGGCGCCGAGCGACCGGCGACCATCGATCCTCGAGGCGCCGACGATGTTCCAGGTGGCGACGCTTGTCGGCAACCTCCTGCGCAACGTGATAGAAGGGCGGCAGGACAACGGAATGCGGTCGGAAGGGCCGCGCTTCACTGCTTCGATGATCGTGGCCGGGCAGATCCAGGACATGGAGCCGCGGCTGTTCATGATCTACCCGGAGGGGAACTTCATCGAGGCGAGCTTCGATACGCCGTTCTTCCAGATCGGCGAGACAAAGTACGGCCGACCGATCCTGCTTCGCGGCTACGATCGGTCCATGAGTTTCGAGGACGCAGTGAAGCTGCTGATGGTCTCGTTCGATTCAACGGTGGCGGCAAATCTTTCGGTAGGTCTGCCGTTCGATCTGCTCGTCATGGAGCGTGATCGGTTCGAGCCGCTGCACCAGCGTCGCATTCTTGCCAGCGACCCCTATTTCAAATCCATCTCTTCCAGCTGGAGCGAAGCTCTGCGGCAGGCATTCCATTCGCTACCGGATTACAAGTTCGACATCGGCGTGGGGTGATTCTGTAATCTCGATTCGAGAATGGTGATTCGAAAACGTCCAGTCTGGTTAATGACGACCTTTCAAGACGTCCTTAAGTGCTGGATCTCGCTACGAAAAACACGTGAATTTCGTGTGCTGCATCACATTTCTTGGTTAACGTCGCCCTAAATGCTCCGTTCCGGAAGCGTTCATCCTAAGGAAAAACCTTTATAGCGGGTCGATGAAGGTCAGTTCTGGTTCATTACGAAGCTAACCCAAGTGGCAAAGTCAAAAAATCAGGCGCTTAATGAGCGTCATGGTTGATCGTGTCACTCTTCACATCCTCGATGGGGATTCCGCCCGCAGGGCTCAATTGGCCCGGCTTGCCTTCGCTGCCGGCCATCACGCCGAGATCTATGCCAATGCCGAGGAACTGCTGGCGCATGCACCTTCCGGCGGCCTTGTCCTGGCCCAGGACGAGCCGGTGGGAGAAGGCATCCCGCGGCTCATTTCGGTGATGATGCAGGCGGGCCACTGGCTGCCGGTCATCGCAATTGCCGAGCCACCCCAGACGGCAGCGGTGGTCCGTGCGATCAAGGCCGGTGCACTCGATTATCTCGCCATGCCGACGCAGATCGGCCCCCTGAATGAAGCCGTCGCCCGCGCCAGCCGCGAAGCCGAAGCCTACCGCGCCCAGCGCGCCCGTGCTGCCGAAGCGCGCCAGCGCATTGCCCGCCTTTCGTTGCGTGAACGTGAAGTCCTCGATCGCCTTGCCGAAGGGCAGAGCAACAAGGCAATTGCGCGTGAGCTCGACATCAGCCCGCGCACGGTGGAGATCCACCGCATGAAGATGATGGGCAAGCTTGGCGCCCGCCATGCCGCCGAAGCGGTCCGCCTGCGGATCGAGGCGACCGGACTGGACGACGTCGCGGCCTGACGCAATTTGGCACGATTGACCGGAACGCGAAGGGCGGGGGGCAACCTCCGCCCTTTGCTTTTACGCCAGCTTTAGCGGCAGAACGACTTGAGGCCGCCCGGTTCGAGATGCAGATGATCGCGGTGGGCAGCGTTGTAATCCGGGGTCAGCACGGTGCCGAAGCGCTTGCATGCGCTGTCGCGGATCGTGCGCAGAAAGGCCCGAACCTGCGGTGAGGGGGAGTTCCAGTCATTGACGATGCTGATCCGTCGGCCATCGGCCAGGCGGAAGGCGGCGATGTCGATGGCATTGGCCGTGGCGTGCGCGGATAAGCGGCTGGTGCCCGCAACATTGCGGCAGGAATAACTGCCCATGGTCTCGATCCGCTGGAGCGGGCTGCCAAGGATCTGGCGGGCAGCACGGTCCACCCCGAAACGCGCCCAACCTTGCAGCGCGTTTGCGGCCGGGCAGGACACCGGGCCGAGATTGGTGATGTTCAGCAGGCCATTGTCAGCACGCAGGGACTCAAGCCTGACCGTGCCGAGAGTCGAGCAGCCTGCGCCGTAGTATTGGTCGGCGAGCGGGGTGAAGCGGGCTTGCGCAGCGCCAAGATTGGCGAGACAGGCCCGAGTCTGCGGGGACTGGCTGAGCGAGGCTCCAGTGCTCGAGCGCGAAGGCTTGCGCACCGGCTGCTCGGGAGACCCTACGCACCCGGCAGTCAAGGCGGTCAGCGATAAGGCGATGAGTACGCGCCGGACCATGACCCAAGGATACCGGCAATCACACGGCTTGCACAGCACGCAGACGCACGGACTATCGCATGAGGCATGTGGCTGGGAACGGTGGTGGGCGCTGACGGGCTCGAACCGCCGACCCTCTCGGTGTAAACGAGATGCTCTACCAACTGAGCTAAGCGCCCCTCATGCGAGGTGGGGCGCTATTGCGCGGATTCGCCGACGAGGTCAATGGGGCGCGCGCATGCTCAGGTGATCCCGTTGCTGATCAATGCTGGAGTCTTGGCGCCCGTGTGGTGACAGCAGCATTGTCTGCCGCCACCACGCTTCGTCAAGATGTCAGAACCTGGCGCGCAGGCCGGCATAGACCGCGCGGCGCTCAACCGGGTAGTAGATTGCCGAAGTGCCAGATGCGGTGATGACGGCGGCGATGTCGCCTACGGCCTTCTTCCCAGTGATGTTGGGCAAGTCGGCGAAGAGATCGATATCGCTCGTCAGCGAGGCTCCCGCGCTTAATCCGACAAGCGCATAGCCGGGCGCGCGAACGGTGTTGCGATAGTCCGCAAAGGCGCCCTGCGGGACCCATTCGAGGCTGGGTGCGATGTGCAGGGTATCGCCGCCCAGGCGGACTTCGCTGCGCAGGACATGGCGCGGGACGACAGGCAGGCGGTTGTCGGCAAACTGGACATCGCCGCGGAACCGGAAGTCCGAATACTGCCAGATCTGGCGAAGGCGGAGCCAGCCGGCCGGCTGCCACGAGAGACCGGCCTCGACGCCCTGATGGCGCGTGCGACCTGCGTTGAACGTGGCAGCGGGGATGCCGACATTGGCATCGGGTGTGTACTGCAGCATCTCGCCGGTCAGGTTGGCGCGATAGAGCGATATGTCCCATTCCAGCGTGCCCAGGCGGCCGCGCGTGCCGATTTCCGCTGTCCAAGCCCGTTGCGGGCGTACGGGCACGAAGGCGGCTTGCTGGGCAAGCTCGACGAAGGTCGGGAATTCGGCAGAGCGGCTGTAGTTGGCATAGACCTGAACTCCTGCTGCCGGGATCCACAGTGCACCGAAGCGGGGGGAGAAGGCATCGAAGGAGGCATTGCCGGTGACAGTCGAAGGCAGTTCGCGTTCCTGCCGACGAGCACCATTGGCATAGATGCCCCCGGCAATCAGGGTGAGACTCTCCACTGGAGAGACCCGCAGTTCCCCATACGCGGAGGACGTGCGCGCGCGCTGCTGTGCGCGGAAGGTCAGTGCGCCGCGCTTGCCGCCGTTGTTGATGAATTGCCGGGCGCGGGTCGTGCCCCAGCGGGATTCGCCGCCGAGGGTGATCGAGACAATCTCCGCCTCCCATTCGGCACGGGCGAAGAGGCCGCGATCGTCTGACTTCTGGTCGATGACCATGAAGATCGGGTGATCAAGTTGCTTGATGTTGTAGAAGCCACCGACAGTGAGTTCGAGCGCGCCGAGATCGAAGGCTGTGCGGTTCTGCAAGCGCAGGGAATCGATGTTGCGAGCCTGATCGCCGGTGAAGTTGCCTTTCTGCGGCGTGGTCAGGGCATCGGCAAGGGAGAGTGCGCCGGGCAACTCCTGCCGGATATGGCTGGCGGTGACGTAGAAGCGCGTGCTGAGGTTCTCGGCCAGAGAGAGACCGACGTTGCCGTTGAAGCGTAGGGATCGGCGACTGGCGTGTTGCCGGTCACCATCGTGGCGGTCGGCGCTGATCCCGGCCCAGGCGTTGACTGTGCTATCGCCGAAGCCTGCGGAAACCAGACCGCGCGCGAGGCCGAACGAGCCACCATCGACGCGGGCGTAAAGACCGCGCGCGCTGTCACCACGTGGCGTTACGCCATTGATCGCGCCGCCCAGTGTACCTGAGCCGAAGCGAAGGGCATTGGCGCCGCGATAGACCTCGAGATGATCGAGGAAGATCGGCTCAAGCTCCTGGAAATCGCCGTTGTCGTCGGCAAGGTTGATCGGAACGCCATCCTGAAGCAGCGTCAGGCCACGCATGTGGAAGCTGCGCGAGAGGCCCGAGCCGCGGATCGAGATGCGGACCTCCTGTCCAAAGCGCGGCTGGGTGTAGACTCCGGGCGAAAAGGCCAGCGCATCGCGCAAGGAAATCACGGTGCGGTCGGCGAAGTCTTCGTAAGCAACGACATCGGTGCCGCCGGGCGTTGCGGCTGCCTCCTGTTCGGCAATGGAGGCATCGCCATGACCGATGACGATGATCGCGGCGCCTTCGGCTGCGGCGTCTTCGGCGTGGGCAGGAGTGGCGAGCGAGAAGGCCATGGCCAGAGGGGCCACGGCGAGTATGCGGGTAGTCATGCGGGAATCGCTTTCGATCGCGTCTGGGTTCAGACGGCGGGCAGGATGACCGGTTCGGTCAGGCTATCGAGGTGGCGATTTCCGAGGGCGGGCCGCACGGAGGCGGCAGGATGCGGCGCGATGGAGCAAGGCGTGGGACCGCGATGGCGAGGAAGCCCAGCGCCAGCACGAAGGCCAGCGCGACGGCGAGCTGGGTCGGATCGGCCCCGCCCAGGAGAGCGGCGCCGTGGCCTGCGAAAGTGCAGGGCTTGTGATCCTTGGCGGCGGTTTCCTTAGCGCCTTGCGGGATGGTGACCTGAACCGCCGAGTGTGCACCGGTACTGTCGGCGCAGACCAGAATGGTAATCGCGCGCGAAGTGCCGCCGACCATGTAGCCAGCCGGGACCAAGGCCTTCATGGCGAGCGCCAGCGCGACCAGCAGCACTGCCAGATGGCGGTTATGCAGCAGGAATGCGCGCAGGCCCCTCATGGCGCCCGCCCCTATGATGAGAGGCGGGCCGTGTCATGGGTTTTCATCAAGTTTTCAGCAGCGAGCGATCAACATGGTCCGATCAGCAGGGCCGGGCGGCCCATTCGCCGCGGACCCAGTGGTGGGCCTTGTGCTTCCACGGATCGATGACGACAAGATTGATCCAGCCGTTTTCAACCAGTCGGCCGACCACATCATGCGCCAGGACGATGTCCTGGACTCGCTGGAGCGGTGCCTCGATGATGACCGCAAGGCGGCGTGGTGTGTGGTAGGGCGTGCCATCATCATGGAACAGCGACTGCCGCGGCAGGCCGACACAGAGATCGCCGCCGCTGCCCTGCACGACGCCAAAGCCCCCGACCACATTCTGCGTCGTCTTGTCGCCCGCGCCGAACACCTCGTTGTCGATGGTCGAGAACAGGTACTGGCAATTGATCCACTGGGCGACGATCATCGGCGCAGTCATGATGCCCGCAAGTGCGCTGCCATCCTTGTCCCTTGTCCAGTCATAGCTGTGAAGGAAGGCGCTGCCGCCAAGGTCGATTTCCGCGGTCAGCGCGCGCGGGCCGACGATGAAGGCGGCGTTGCCGGACAGGCCCCATTCCGGGCGGACTTCTCCCCAGTGCGCGGCCCCGGTCAACAGGTCTTCGGCAGAGCGGCCAAGGCGGGCGGCGCGCTCGTTGCGGCACTGCGCACCGGCCCTTTGCAGGGCATGCTCGAACCTCGCGAGATCGGCCACGTGGCTTCCCGGCACGAGCTGGCGGTCGAAGATTTCGACCACGTCGCGGGTGGTATCGTGCTGCGCGGCGATGAACCAGCTATCATCCGGAATGGCAATGCCCTGATCGGCCAGGCCTGCGCGGACCTGACCGTCGTTGAGGATGGATGCCATGAGCCGTGCGTTCGGGCCACCCGGATGGCCACCGCAGGCGCCGCAATCGAGGCTTGCCGCGAAGGCATTGTTGGTGGTGCAGCCGCCGTGGCCGACAAGCGCGACGAGGCGCGCGGTATCCGGCGAAAGTCCGGTCAGCGAGAACATGGTGCGCGCATAGGCAATGCGTTGTTCCAGCGGGATCGCGTTGCTGCCGTGGCCATGGCCATGATCGTTGCAGGCGGCGGGCGTGAGAACGTGTCCCCGTTCGCCCACCAATCGTCTGCGGAAGGCGTCTGTCAGGCGTGGGGCAAGCGTGCGCGCGAGCAGGGCGACCGCTGCCAGCGGGCCAGCGGCCTCCGCCGTCGCAAAGCCCGTTGCACCGCCCTTGGTCGTATCGAGAATGGCGCGGGCGTCGGCGAGGGCGGCATGGCGCGCCAGCAGCGCATTGGCCTCGGCCTCCTGCCCTTGCGCGGCGCGTTCGGCCACGACGTGGGAGGGTGAAAGCAGGACCGGCAGCTGGTTGCGCTCCGGTGCATCACAGGCCGGCGAGATGGCGATGGGCAGCCCGAAGAAGCCGGCATAGCCAACCGTTTCGTAGCGGCCCTGTGCTTCCAGCGCGCGGCGCATGGGTTCGGAGCGGACATCGATGCAGAACACTGCCTGGGCTTCCGCAACCGGCACCTTGGTCTTTGCGGTCTGTCTTGCCGATGCGCCTTCGAGCTGGGGGGCGACCGTGCCGAGGAAGCTGGCCTCTGCTGCTTGCTGGAAGATCAGTCCCAGTTCGGCCAGCGACATCGCGGCGATGCGGTTCAGGCTCTCCCGTGCAGCCTGCGACCACGTGGCGGGCGTTTCCGGATCAAGACCGAAATGAGCAAGCAGCGTGCGGCAGACATGGGCGTGTTGGCGCGAAGGTTCTGCCAGTGCCCGGGGACCGCTGCGAACGCTGCCTTCGACGAGCGCGACCAGTGCCATCAGTTCGATCATCGATGCCGGGGCAGATGCACTGGCGGCAGGGCCGCCATGCTCGCTGCGCCAGCGCAGATGCGCGGCCCAACCCGGCAAGGTGGCGACGAGGCCACGCAGCCAGCCAAGGCGCCGGTCACGGGAAACGCCATCGCGGCGCGCGGCAAAGAGTAGCATCTCGAGAGGATCGGCAGGGACGTTCGCGAGCCAGTGTGCGGCGGTATCGTCACCTGCGCGGACAAGGCCCGGATCATGACGAAGCGCCGCGCTCACGCTGCTGTACAGGCCGTGCTGACGACCGGGCAGGGTGAGCGTGGCGTTGCGGTCGAAGAAGGCCGCGAGGTACCGCGCAAGTATGGCGATCGGCGTGGTGAGTTCCCGGCGGACAACCGGAGTGTCGTCCGCTGGAAGCTCGACAAGGCGCGCCACAAGAAGGTTATAGGCGTTGAGATCGGGGCCGAGCGGCGCGAATGCGGGTTCCAGACCGCCAAGCGCGGCGACCACGGCCTTGCGGAAAGCGATATCAGCAATGCGGCCTTCTGCCTTGAGCGCGCGCCACTGGACCAGCGAGAGGGAGGGGCGGGCGCCGAAGAGCTGGGCAGCCTGGGGCAGGGCGTCCTCGAACGGGAGGTCTTCGAAGCCCGACAGCGGGTTGACGGCGATGGCACTGTCCAGCGGCCAGAGCGGGGCAACAGTCTGCCCGGCAATATCGACAAGGGCTTGCAGTTCGCGCCGTTCTTCCTGGAGGCTGGCTGGAACGCCGGTATCGGGTGCGAGTGACGCAGTAGCAATGTTCATGGCTTCAGTCCTTCGCAATGACGGTGGTGGAGACGGGGGTGGAAGTGGTGAGGGCGTTGCCCGCATGAAGCAGGCGAGCGAAGAGGGAGGGAGGCAGAGCCTGTTCGCCGCTCACGATGCGTTGCTGACAGACCCATCCGGCGAGAAACAGCGAGAGGATGCCAAGCTGCCCGTAAGGCGACAGCAATGGCTGGGCGGCATCGGGCTGGAGTGCGGTCATCAGAACGAGCACCGCAGCGTTGAGGGCAATCAGAGCGCCCGGCATCAGGGCCACGACTGCGCCCAGTGGTCCACGCGGCAGAGATCGTGACGCAACGGCCATGGCACTGAGCAGCGCAGTGAGTGCGAGGCAGACTGGCAGGAGTGCATCAGCCCGGCGCGCCTCGATCAGGAAGATTGCGCCGACGATCGTTGCGAGCGCGATGAGCGCGGGCCACGGCTGGGCCAGACCCTTGGAACGTGTCGGCCTGGTGGAAATGGTGCCTGCCGAGCCGAGGAACAGCCAGGCCTTGAACAGGCCGTGAGCGACCATGTGCCAAAGAGCCGCAGCATAGGCGCCGAGCGCAACCGTGAGCAGCATGAAGCCCATCTGCGCGATGGTCGATGCCGCGAGCGATCCCTTCACGTCGGCCCGCACCAGCATGATGGCACTGCCGACCAATGCTGCGACGACGCCGGTAGCAAAGAGCGCGTAACGCGCGTGGGGCGATGCCTCGAGAACGGGGGCAAACTGGATGAGCAGAAACCCACCTGCATTGACGAAACCGGCATGCATCAGGGCGGACACCGGAGTCGGCGCGGCCAGCGAGCGCATCAACCAGTTCGAGAACGGCGGGATCGCACAGCGGGCCAGTGCGGCGATGACCAGGAGAAAGGCGGCGGTGGTCGTCAGAAGAGAGGAGGACCCAACGACAGACCTTATGGCAACGATATCGCTCGATCCGGCGGCAATCGAGAGCAAGGTCACTGCGCCGATCAGCGCCACGTCGCCAATCGTGAAGGCAATTGTGGCGCGGCGTGCGGCATCGCGGGCTTCGCTCCATTCGCCAACATGGCCGATCAATCCAGCCATGAGGCGGCCCGAGACGATCCAGGCGGCAGCGAGCAGCATGGCGTCGGCGGTCAGGCCCAGCAAGACAGTCGCTATGGCAAGGCTGGTCGCGAGGCGTGTGAAGGAATCACTGCGCCGGTCTGCGCGCAGTTGTCGACGGGAGAAGGCAAGGACAACGACGGCGATCAGGATGCCAAGTCCTGACAGGGCGACGCCTGGGGTAGTGACCATGGCATGGCCGGTGGCGATAGTTGCGGCAAGCAGGGAGCCAAGGGCGAAAACGGGCCAGTCGGCCGGCTTGAGGCGAAGCGCCAAGCCCCTTTTTGTGGCAGGTGCAGTCATGGTTGTCGGGTTCATCGTGTGCCTCCTTCGTTTCGCAGGTGCAGCACCGTCGATGATTTTAGAAACGAATTTATGAAATATTGAAGATTGCAAACGTCAATGATAAAATCCCGTCATGGCCCTGCGGAACCTCGACATCGACCTTTTGCGCTGCTTCGTGACGATTGCCGATACGGGAAGCTTTACCCGCGCCGGTGAGAGGCTGGGCCGGACGCAGTCGGCGATATCCCTGCAACTGAAGCGCCTTGAAGAGCAGGTCGGGCGCTCGCTGTTCCTGCGGAGCCCGCGACACCTTTCGATCACGTCCGAAGGCGAACGGCTGATCGGCCCGGCCCGGCAAATTCTGCGGCTGAACGATGCAACCTTGGCCGAGATGTTCGAGCCGGACATTGCCGGGTCGGTCCGCGTCGGCGTGCCCGAGGATTTTGCAACGGCCCATCTGCCCTCGGTTCTTGCAGCATTCACCGAGGCGCACCCGCTGGTCGAGCTTGAGGTAACTTGCGATCTGACTCTCAATCTCCTCGAGCGCTTTCACGCAGGTCACTTCGATCTGGTCCTGGTAAAGCGCCAGCCGACACAGGACGTGCAGGACGGCGTTCGGGTGTGGCGCGAGCCACTGGTCTGGGTCGCGCGGGACCGACAATCAGCGGCAGACTTCGAGCGGGTGCCGTTGGTGGTTTCGCCCGAGCCGTGCGTCTATCGCAAACGCGCCACCGAGGCACTGGACGCGATAGGGCGCGGCTGGCGCGTGGCCTATACATCGACCAGCCTGGCGGGGAGTCTTTCTGCGGTGCGTGCAGGACTTGGGATCACCGTACTGCCGCTGGAAATGGTGCCTGCCGGCTTGGCGACAGCTGGAGAGGAGGCTGGCCTGCCGCCGCTTTACGACACCGAGATCGCCCTGCTCGAAGCGCCCGGCCTTTCGGATACGGCGCACTTGTTGGCCCAGCACATCATCGCAGCACTGGAACGCGGAGCGTGACCTCAGTCGTCGAGGTTCAAGCGGGCGAACACTTCGGGCCGGATGCAGCGCAATCCGTTCTCGACCGGGTTGGCACAGCGCGATGGTGCGATCCGCAGCTGCGCCTGGTGAAGCGGTGGCCCGGCCTCTACGCCATCCATGACCAAGCGTAGGCCATCGCCTCGCTTTGCACAGACCGTGACCTCGCGCGTGCTTGAACAGCGCCGATCATGCGCGACAGGGCGAGGAGACGAGGTTTCAGGCAAGCGGTAGGCGTGGTGGGCCTCCAGCGGTTGGGGCGTTCCGGTCGTTACGGCAATCGCGGCCAATATCTTCAGCATGGCAAGTGACCTCTCGGTCTGGGCGGGATAGCCCTGAATTGTCTGGCGGCGCCTCGTGCCAGGGTCGTCACGATGCGCCGCCAGTGCTCCGCTGCCGTCGGCTTGCCGCTTCCGGGGGCGGGCCAGGTCGGCAGTGGCGCGCCTTGCGCCGGGTTGATCGCGCAAGGCCCGTTGCGAAACTCGTGGGGGCGACGCGGACTGGCGGTGCGTCGCCCCGGCAAGGCATCAAGGGACAGTCGGGCAGTTCAGCGAGGGGGGACGAGCGTGAACTGTGGGAGATCGACCGTCGGCGGGGCATCCTCTTTTGCCTTGCCCCTGCACAATGCCGGGGCCAAGCCATTGCGTCCAATCGAAAGAGCGGCGACGAATCGATAGAATTCTTCTATCGGAGGTGTCATGCCTACAGTCAGACAGCTTGAGTATTTCCTGGCGGTTGCCGAACTGCGTCACTTCGGACGCGCGGCGCAATCCTGCAACATTTCGCAACCTACCCTCAGCCATCAGTTACGTGCTCTTGAAGATCGGCTCGGCACCACCTTGATCGATCGCGCATCGCAAAACGTGGAATTGACGCCGGTGGGTCGCGAAATTGCCGAACGAGCGCGCCGGGTGCTGCGGGAAATCCGGGACATCCGCGCGGTTGCGGCGCGCGCGCGCAAGCAGCTTTCCGGTATCGTCCGGCTGGGGATCACGCCCACTCTCGGGCCTTACCTTTTGCCTGCCCTGATCGGCGCGCTCAATGCCGAACAGAGCGACTTGCGCTTCTATATCCGTGAAGGGATCCCCGCCGAACAGACCCGTGATCTCGCTTCGGGTCGGATAGATCTGATGGTGGGGCCGGGGCCGGTGATTGGTGAGGACCTGGAGATCGTCCCCCTGTTCGACGAGCCCATGAGCGTTGTGGCATCGCGCAGCCATCACCTCGCCGGGCTGGCCCACATTGACCGATCGGACCTCAAGGGGGAGCGCTTCCTGACGCTTGATCCACGCCACCACTATCACCAGCAGGTCCAGCGGGTCTGCGCCGAACTCGGTGCCGAGATGCTGCTGGATTACGAGGGGACAAGCCTGGACAGCATTCACCAGATGGTGGGCAGCGGTGTTGGTCTGGCAATTCTGCCGGAGCTTTACCTTCGGTCGGAAGTGGGGGGCGATGCTCTGGTCGTTCGCTTGCCGGTCCAGAATTGGCGCTGCGAACGTGCCATCGTTGCTGCCTGGCGTGCCAAATCGGCAGGCGCGGACGATTACCGCACCTTGGCGCAGCGCATTCGCAACGAAGCCGCCGAGTTGCTTGCCTAGGTCGGACGCCCTTGCGGCTCCGTGATGATACGGTCACGCGCGACACGGACGTCGCCCGCTTCGATCTGCAGTTTGAGCCGTTCGCGATCATTGGCGCGGAACATGTCTTCGGCGCGCGCAATATCTTCTGCCGAGAGGCCTGCGTCAGCAAGGGCGACGCGAGCCATCTTGACCGCGGACTCCATCACTTCGCGCACGACGGCGCTGACTGGCGTGCCGCGCAGCCGGATGAGCGCGCGCCGGTCGTAGGCGCGAACGTAGATTGACGCGCGCGGGAAAGCTTCGTGCACGGCTTCGACCAGATCAGTCGTGACCTGATCGCCGTCCATGCAGAAGAAGATCATCTCCGCTTCCGCTGCCCCGGCTTGACGCAGCAGATCGAGCCTTGTCCCGTCGCCGAAATAGACCTTGGCCCCGAACGTGGCTGCCACGTCGATCATCTCGATGTCGGTATCGACCATTGTTACCGGGATGTTGCTGGCCAGCAGCATCTGCGTGACACCCTGCCCGAAGCGGCCAAAACCCACGACCACGGCGTTCGAACCGTCGGGCTGGGGGCCTTCGCGCTCTCCGGGCGAAGCATTCTCCGCTTCGCGTCGGATCCCTGCTGTCGCCATCATCAAAAACGGCGTCGTGGCCATCGACAGGGTGACAACAGCTCCGAAGAGGCTGGCGGCTTCGGGAGCGATGAGCAGTGCTCTTTGCGCCTGCGTGAACATCACGAAGCCGAATTCGCCGCCTTGGCTGAGCAGCAGGCCGAGGGCGAGTGCGCCGCGCCAAGGCATGCCGAAGAGGCGGCCGATGCCGAAGATGATCGCCGCCTTCACCGCGATCAGGCCGA
Source organism: Novosphingobium sp. GW835-FHT14H07 (assembly GCF_058793515.1). Classification (NCBI taxonomy): domain Bacteria; kingdom Pseudomonadati; phylum Pseudomonadota; class Alphaproteobacteria; order Sphingomonadales; family Sphingomonadaceae; genus Novosphingobium; species Novosphingobium sp. GW835-FHT14H07. The sequence continues at coordinate 25,516 of NZ_JBXAFX010000012.1, read as the reverse complement.
GGGCCATGCCGGCGACGAACAAGGGGCGCTCGGCAATGGCGGCAAGGTTGAGCATCATGCCCACGGCGAGGAAGAAGAGCCCGAGCAGAATCGACCGGAACGGCTCCACATCGGCTTCGAGTTCATGACGATAGGGACTGTCTGCCAGCATCACGCCAGCGACGAATGCGCCCAGCGCTGTAGACAGACCTAGGAGTTCCATGACGGCTGCCGACGCCATGACGGTAAACAAGGCAGCGACCACGAACATCTCGCGCTCGCCCAGATTGCCGATCAGGCGGAAGAGCGGCCGGATCAGATAGCGGCCAGCGGCGATCAGTCCCCCGATGGCGCCGAGAGTGTAGAGCACCATCAGCCACCCGGGAGGGCCCCCGGCATCGGCGGGGTTGCGGCTCATTGCCGTGATGATCGTGATCATCGGGATGATCGAAAGATCCTGAAAGAGCAGGATCGCAAAGGCGCGTTCGCCGAACGGCGTGCGCAATCGGCCCGAGGATTGCAGCATAGGCAGCACCTGCGCCGTGGACGAGAGCGCCAGCGGCAGGCCCAGGGCCAGCGCTGCTTCCCAGCTGAAATCCGTCGTCAACAGGATCATGCCTGCGACGGCGAGCCCACAAGCGGTTACCTGAAGCAGGCCAAGGCCGAGGATGTCGCGCTTCATCTTCCACAGCCGGGATGGGTTCAATTCCAGCCCGACCAGGAACAACAGCAAGGTTATGCCCAGTTCGGCGATGCCGAGCTTCTCTTCCGCATCGCCAACCAGACCCAGCAATTGCGGGCCGACGACGGCTCCGGCCACGAGATAGCCCAAGGTCGCCCCCAGCCCCAAGCGTCGGAAGATCAACACGAAGGCCAGCGCGAAGCCGAGCAGGAGGAATCCGTCGCGGAGCATTGATGTGTGTTCGGCCATCCTTTCTCTTTAGGCCGCTCATGTTTCATCGCAACCGTCGTTCAGCCTGCGTTGATCTGCCACCGGAGAGAGGTTAGCCTTTCGAGAACGGTGGAGGGGCAGATGCGCAAGGTTCTTGGTCTTCTGGGATCGGCTGTTCCCATAGTGGCTCTGGCTCAGACCATTCCGACAAGCGCGCAAGGCGACGTCTCGCTCACCATCTACAACAACGATCTCGCGCTGGTGCAGGACGTGCGGCAGATGTCTTTGCCGACGGGGCGGCATCGTCAGGAGTTTCCTGATGTTTCTGCAGCCATCCGACCAGAGACAGTGACGCTGAATGCCGGGGGCACCAGCATTGTCGAACAGAACTTCGACTACGACCTGCTGACGCCCGAAAAGCTGATGGACAAAGCGGTTGGACAGACCGTGACACTCGTGCGCGGGGCAGACGACAAGCGCGAGACGGCGACAATCCTCGCCAATAACGGCGGAACGATCGTCCGCGTGGGAAACCACATCGAAGTCTTGCAGAATTACGGTGCGCGAGTGCTGTTTTCCAGCTTGCCGCCGGGCTTGCGGGCGCGCCCGACGTTGTCGGTAACCCTGGACACGACCGCGCCGGGCGCGCGCCCGGTTTCGCTGAGCTATCTCTCGCGCGGATTCGGCTGGAAGGCCGATTACGTGGCATTGTTCGATGAGGCAGCCGGCAAGATTGATGTGCAGGGCTGGATCACGCTCACCAACAATAGCGGCACGACGTTTGACAAGGCCAAGGTGCTGTTGGTGGCGGGCGCAGTCGGCGATGGCAGCGGCGGCTATAATGGCGGATTTCGGCCCCAGCGTCCGATGATGCCGGGGAACCGACCCGGAACGCAAAGTGCAAATCGCGAGAGCCTGGGCGACTTCTACGTCTATCCGATTGCCGGGCGAACCACGGTGGCCAACGCCCAGCAGAAGCAGGTCAGCTTCCTCGACGTCGGCGGCGCGCCCGCGACCAAGGCCTACCACTTCCGCAATGGCTGGCTTTCCAGCCAGACCGAGCCGCAGAGCGCCGATACGGTGCTGCGCTTTTCGACATCGAGGGAAGCCGGACTGGGCGATGCCCTGCCTGCAGGCACGGTGCGGGTCTACATGCGCGATGCGCGCGGGCAGCCGCAGTTCATCGGCGAGAATGCAATCGGCCACACCCCGATGGGATCCAGCCTTGCCCTCAAGACTGGCGAGGCGTTCGACGTGAAGGTCCAGCCGGTGCTTGAAAAGCGCGACCGGATCGACAGCGGGGAATGGGAGAAGACTGCGCGCTATCGCATCACCACGCCGGGCAAGGCCCCCAGCGAAGTGACGGTGGAGAGCGAGAAGGTGTTCTGGCGCACGACAATGACCTACAAGGTGACCAACGCCCGGGCCACGCCGGTGACGGTTGAAGTTGTACAGGGCGGGCTCGACAATTGGTGGCATGATGCGCGCGTGCCGAGCGAGAGCATCAAGGGCGAGCAGCGCTCGGCCGACGAGCGGGTGTGGCAGGTCCCGGTCTCTGCCAATGGCGAGGCCACGCTGACCGTGCAGTTCGACACGCGATATTGAGCGCGCCGGTGCGCCGCCTTGCCATCGTGGCCCTGATGCTGAGCGCGGCACCAGCGCTGGGACAGGGGATTGTCACATCGCCCGGGTCCGACAGCGTCTCGGTCAGCATCTATCGCGCGCCCGACCGGGACAGCGACGAGGCGATGGATCTCGATTGGCTCGAAGGCTATGCACTCGTTACCGAGAAGCGCACCGTGGATATACCTGCGGGCAAGGCCACCGTGCGCTTCGAAGGCGTGGCGGCGGGGTTGTTCCCGGAAAGCGCGATCGTCACCGGACTGCCTTCGGGCGTGCGGGAGAAGAACCTTGATGCAGACCTGCTTTCGCCGCGCAGCCTCTACGCGCGCATGTTTGGCCGGCCGGTGATCTTGCGGCGAACCGACCTTGCGACCGACACGGTCCGCGAAGAGCGCGCGGTGATCCGCTCTGGCCCTGATGGGGCTGCCATCGTGCAGACGGCAGCGGGCTTCGAGGTTGCCAACTGCGGCGGCCTCGAGGACGAAATACTCTATCCCGAAGCACCAAGGGACCTGTCTGCGAAGCCGACGCTTTCAATCGAAACGGATAGCCAGGTGGCGCACAAGGCAACGCTGTCCTTGTCCTACCTCGCTTGGGGTTTCGATTGGCAATCCAACTACGTCGTGCGAATGAACGCGGATGGCCAGACGGCCGATGTCTCGGCGTGGGTAACCCTGGCCAGCAGCGATTCCATGAGTTTTGCCGATGCGGAGACTGCGGTGATCGCGGGCAAGGTCAACCGCGAGGACAGCTCCCAAGGGGAAAAGCCCTCGGGCGGGGAACTGGAACTGACCTGTTCGCTGTCGCAGCTGGCACCACCGCCCCCGCCTGCACCGCCGCCTCCGCCTATGGTCATGCCCGCGCCGGCGATGGAAATGGCCGACATCGTGGTCACGGCTCAGCGTGTGGGTCCGTTCAATGCGCCCGTCACCGTGCAGCAGGAGGGCCTTGGCGATCTCAAGCTGTACCGGGTGCCAGTGCCGGTTACCGTGGCGGCCAATGCGCAGAAGCAGGTCGCGTTGGCGCAGAAGCATGACGTGAAGATGGAGGCACTCTATCGTGCGGATGTCTCCGAAGACAGGGTCGGAGAGGTGCGCCAGATGTTGCGCACGCGCAACCGCAAGGAAGACGGGTTGGGCCTGCCGTTGCCGGGTGGGCCGGTAACGGTGTTCGAACCGGTTCGCTCTGGCCCGGATCAAGGGGCAATGCTTTTGGCCGGGGAGGGTGGGCTTCCAGACCGCGCGGTGGGGGAGGACGTTGAGATCGTGCTTGGAGAGGCGACGCAGATTGCGGCCAGCGTCCGGCAGATCGCTTCTGACGACGTATCGCGTACGGTGGCATTGGACGTGAGCAATGCTCGGCCGGTTCCTGTGCGCTTCGAGGCCCGGATTTTCTCAGGTGGGACAATGGAGGGTATCTCGCAGCGACGTCTTGTGCGCAGGGACGGACGGACGATCTGGTCGGTCGTGATACCTGCGCGCGGCAAGGCCAGTCTGACGTACAGGATTGTTAATTCTGACTAAAAACCGACACTTATCCTTCCGAAGAGATTTTCACCTGCTATCTCGGCGGCATGACCATGCAGAGCGACTTCCGGCGATCGTTCATGGAGCGTAAGCTGCGGCTGATTGTCGTGCTTCTGCTATTGCTTGGCGCGGCGGGGTATCTGTGGTGGGCTGCGCGGACGGAGAGGCGATACGAACAGTCAGGTGTTGCTGAAGACGGCAACTATCGGCTCGTCGCGCAGGACGGATCACTATTTCAGCGGTCCAGCCTAAAGGGGCATCCGTACATTACATACTTCGGCTATGCATCCTGTCCCGACAGATGCCCGGCGATGCTTGCTCGGCTTTCGCGCATCCGAGCCCGGATGGGGTGGACGCATGAAGACCTGCCGATCGTGTTCATCACCGTAGATCCCGCGCGGGACACTCCGGAACGCCTTGATGACTTTGTCAAAAGCCTTGGGGAGAATATCATCGCGCTGACAGGCGAACCGCAAGTCATAAACCGCATTACGGACAATGCTGGTGTCTTCGTGAAGATCATTCCGCAGTCCGGCGACAACTACCGCATCGAGCATACGACGAAGGCGTTCCTCTACAACGTGGACGGCGATTTTTGGGATACGGTCAGTCCGCAGGAAGCCGACGCCCGGATCGAAGCCAAATTGCGTGACGCCGCAGTAAGCCCACCGCCGAAAACCGAAATGTCTCACGCCACCTTGGACAGGCGTCGATAACTCCATCTCGTTGTCGGGCTGCGGAGCGACTGGCTTTGTCTCTCGCGGTTGCCGAACTTGAGTTGCTGGTTGTCAGAGCGGTGGCACGGCCGCCTCGATTTCCGCAAAGTAGTGCGCCATTGCGTCAGCCGCTTTGTCCGAAAGGGCGATGAACGCGCGGCGGCGATCCGTAGCATCCTCCGCCCGGCAAAGCAGCTCGGCCTCGGTCAACTGGCCGATCCACCGCAGCGCAGTTGTCGGCGGAACGCCCGATGCAATGCACAGAGATGTGACGGAAACCCTTTTGTGTTCGGCCCGCGCCGCCGTGAGATCGAGCAGCATGTCCCATGCAGGGTCAGCGAACAGATCGCCTTCGAAGAAGCGGGCGCGCAACTGGCGCTGGCGTATGATCTTGCGGACAAGGCGAGGGTCGGGCAGCGAGGGGCGAGTACCTCGCGCGATACGCACGCCGGCACAGTCACGCTCTCCGGTCGCATCAAAAGCGAAGGCGGAGGCCTGGACGTGATCAGTCGCCGCCGATGAGCCAGACAGCGTTTCCAGGCGATTGGCGATTTCGCTTACCTGCTGGGTCAAGCGAAGCAAGGACATGCGATCGGTATCCGACAGCTCACGAACTCGGCCTCCCTTGGCCGAGAGCGTAGGAGAGGCGAGGACGTGGCCGAGCGCGATGACCCGGTCCGACCGAGATGGATTGACGAGGATCTGCGCACCGGACTGATCGAGGCAACCGAATACATCATCCAGTGCCCCCACGCTCGTCGAAACGATCAACTGGCTACCTGTGCGGGCAGCACGTTCATCCAGCGAGACAAGTGCTGCAATGTCGGCACCTTCGAGGAGCGGGCAATCAACCAGTACCAGATCGCCCAAGGTCTGCTCTGCACGCGCATTGAGCAATTGCGCCAGCTCGCCCGTGCCGCAGACGCGCAACCCTGCAGCCGATGCATCTTCGGCCATCTCCATGCGCAGATAACTACGATCGGCGAAGATTGACACGGCAAGAGGCGCGGAAGGGCTGAGCCACGCTGCCTGCTCGTCGGCGAAAGGAGGGACGTCAAAATCTGTTGCAGCAAAGTTTGGTGCGAAGGCTTGGACCAGCGTCATTGCAATGTTCCCTCAGTACTTGCCCTAAGTGCGAACATGAGTGGAACATATGTGGATCAGGTCAAGATCGTTTATCTCGATTCTGGATATAGTTTCGCGGTGACCTGGGGGCAGGTGAATATGGCCTCGGTTGAAACGACGTCTTTTCCGCGCTTGATAACTGCTGATTTGTTCGCAATATCGGATCGGTGTTCTTACTGCAAACTGCCTCCATTTCGGATGTTCCAGCGCAACTAGTGCAGTCTCAGCGATTTCTCATTGAAACAGCACATGAAAATGCCAAGCAGGACGAATCGGCGCCCAGCTTGCAGCTGACAGCGGCGCAACTTTTCCAATTGGCCGATTCTGCTCGCGATGCTGGCGATTACGCCACGGCAGAGACGGCCTATCGCGCCTTGGCGGGCAACCCAGATATCGAGTTGCGGAGCGAAGCAAGGTTTCGCCTGGCGATGATGCTTGCCGACCAGATGAAGCGAACGCGCGATGCTGCGGTCGAACTGCGTCGCATCCTCGACGAAAAGCCGGATGCCGCGCGGGTGCGACTTGAGCTGGCCCGGATGGACGCGATGATGGGGCGACTTGGCGCCGCCGAGCGTGAAATGCGTGCCGCCCAAGCCAGTGGCCAACTTCCGGCAGACGTCGAGCGTGCCGTGCGTTTCTACGCTGCGGCGCTTGCTGCGGCAAAACCCCTTGGCGGCAGCCTGGAGCTTGCGCTTGCGCCAGACAGCAACATCAATCGCGCAACAAGGGCAGACACGCTAGGCACTGTCATAGGCGACTTTACCCTAAGCGACGACGCCAAAGCCAAGTCCGGCCTGGGGCTTGCGGCGCGCGCGCAGGGGTATCTCCGCGTGCCGCTTAGCGCCGGAGCCCGTCTGCTCGCGCGGGTATCAGGCAGCGCTGACTTCTATCGCTCCGGACAGTTCGACGATTATGCGCTGGCCGTGCAATTCGGACCAGAGTTCCAGTCCGGTGCAGACCGGATCACTTTCTCAGGGGGCCCGTCCTGGCGCTGGTACGGCCAAGCGGCGTTCAGCCAAGGATGGGGGGGCACTGCGGTTTTCCAGCACCCCTTGGGCAAGCGATCGCAGGTGCGTGCCGAAGCGGCTGTCTCGCGCCTCGACAATCGCCGCAACGACTTGCAGGATTCTACTATTTATGCCGGCACGCTCGGGATCGATCGTGCCTTCAGCGCGCGCTTTGGCGGCGGGATGCAATTGCGGATGAGCCGCACCTCAGCGCGCGATCCGGGTTGGTCAGATTGGACCGGCGGGACATCGGCGTATGTGTTCAGGGAACTGGGCAGGACGACGGTCGTGATGGACGGAAGCTACTCGCGCCTGGAGGCCGATGAGCGCCTGTTCCTCTATCCGAGAAAGCGTGTGGATGACCGGTTCAGCCTCGGGCTTTCGGCAACGTTCCGCGCCATCCAGTGGAAGGGCATCGCACCTTTCCTGCGCCTCAGGATAGAGCGGAACCGTTCGACGGTGGGCATTTTCGATTTTGATCGGCGCGCGGCGGAATTTGGCCTGACGTCGGCATTCTAGCGTAAGGAAAAAGGGGAGAGGGGCAATGACCAGACATGACCGCAGGGCGGCGACAGCGTCTGCCTTGACCATTGCATTGATGCTGGCAGCGTGCGGCGGTGGCGGCAATGGCGTCAGCAGCACTCCGGTGCCTACGCCTGCGCCTACGCCTACGCCTACGCCGACACCCACACCTACACCTACACCTACACCTACACCTACACCTACACCTACACCCACGCCTACGCCTACGCCCACACCGACACCGACACCGACAGCAAACACGAGCCTGGTCGCGCCGCTTGTCAGCGAAAGTTTCAAGAATGTGGCATCTGTCGGAACTGTAAGTGTTCCGACCAATGGCGCCGCGGTCAGCACCTCGGCTTCAGCCTTGGCGCTCACGGTCTCCTACAACGCCACTAACCGCTCCTGGACTGTCTCGGACGGCACGCGCAGCCGCACTTTCGGTCCAGGCGACATCGACGCGACGCAATCGAACAGCGCAATCACGACCTACAAGTTCGTTTCGGGCAATACGACCGAGTTCCTCTCGTTGACCACGACAGGCACAGCCGCAGGTCAGACCCGTTTCGTGGGGGCAGGGATCTGGCAGCGCCAGGTCAATGGAAGCACCACGATCGATGGGCGCATTTCCTCCTTCGCCTATGGGGTACAGACGCCGAACGGAACGCTGCCGAGGACGGGCGCGGCCAGCTTCGATGTAAAGCTGCTGGGCGCGCGGACGTTCAGCACGAACATTTATGCGCTGGGAGGGACAGGCAAGCTTTCGGTCGATTTCCTGTCCGGCGGCATTGCCGGAAGTGGCTTCTACGACGAGACCGATGTTCAGACCAATGTCACCGCGCGGGGCTATAACTGGAACGCCTTTGCGCTGCTGTCCAAGAGCGCGAACAGTTTTCTTGGCCAGTTGACCTTGGGCAGCGCCGGAACGGGTGAGTTGCACGGGGCTTTCTTCGGCCCCAACGCCGAGGAAGTTGGGGCGGCCTTCTCGCAAAACCCCAACTCGGACGTCGCCGCAACCGGTGTGATCTATGGCGCTCGCGGCACGACACCGGTCAATACCTCGACCAGCCTTGCCAGCCCTTCCACCGACCAGTTCTATCAACCGTTGAGCGCCTCCGTGAAGGGCACCCTTGATGGAGCAGGCAATCTTTCAGCAGTGGGCGCCGGCAGCGGGCTTGCGTCTGTGCATCAGGGTGAGAATGGATCGCCACTGGTGTTTTACGGTTCCGATGGCCGGATCATGTGGCAGCCGACAAAGGCGGGACAGGTCGGGCTGACGTACGACTTCTACACAAGCAGCGACTACCTGCGCGCAGGCATTCTGACCGACCGGCGATCGAGCATCGGCCAGATAGATGCGTTCGTTTATGGTTTCGCGACGGCCAATTCCTCGACCCCGCGTACCGGGACGGCTGCCTTCAATGTTTCTCTCAATGGCGGGATCCTGGCCAACGGGTCGAAGATCAGTGGCCTGAACGGAAATGGCAGTTTCAACGTCAACTTCCAGACTGGCGCCGTTTCGACGCTTGGAGTCTATACTGTTGGCAATGCCATTCCGGGCACCTCGGCGGGCCTGCCGGACACCCAATCGGATGCAGGCAACTGGAGCGGAAGCGCGACGCTTTCATCAAGCGCCAATGCGTTCAATGGTAACATCACCTTCGATGGTACGACCGATTACAACGGCACGCTGACCGGCAAGTTCTTCGGTCCGGCTGCGGAGCAGATCGGGGCGGTGGTTCAGGCCAACAGTTCCGGCGGTGCCGTCATGGCAGCTACGCTTGCAGGCGGCCGCGGTTCGGACAGCACCGCTTCCCAGAGCGGACTTGCCGGCCTCACGACGACTACTGTGCTGAATGGCAACGATTCCCAGTACTATGTCGTGAACGGTCTCAGCCCGGCGGAGCAGGCGCTTCTCGATACCAATGTCGAGGTTACCTACAACCCGACGAACAAGTCATATGTTCTCACGTCGAAGACGACTGGCACGAACTTCGGCAACGCCGTGCAGCTGTCGCAGACGCTGGCGGCGGCGGACTATAAGGCGGCGGAAAGCACCAGCACCTTCGATGTGTATCGCGGTGCCGATTACACGGCGCGGGTGTTCAAGTTCGGTAGCGGCAACCCCTCGATTGCCCTGACTTACACCAGTTTTGCCGAAGTGGTGCGAACCGACACGGTAGACGGACGCCAGGTGGCGACGCACTACTATGTGCCGTTCGGCGGCCTGACGCCAAGCTTCCAGATCCCGCGAACGGGCTCGGCAAGCTATTCCGGGGTAGTCTACGGTTATGGCCGGAACGGTGCGACGCAGCGCGAGGCTTCGCTTTCGGGGACCAGCACCTTCACGGCAGACTTCGCCGCAGGCACTGGCAGCGCCGTCCTCGCGTTGACGGCGACAGATGTCGGCAATAACGCGACGTCGAGCCTCGGCAACTTTACTTACAGTGGATCGCTTGCGGGCAATTGCCCAGGTTGCGGCGTTGGCAACACGTTCTCCCTCAGGGGAACCGGCACCGACGTGCTCAGCACCAGCTTCCTCAACGGCATGTTCTTTGGAGCCAACGCTGCCGAATGGGGCGGCTCGTTTCTCCTGCAGCTGAATCCGCCGGGCGGACAGCAATCGATCTATTCAGGTGTGACCGTCGGCAAGAAGAACTGACGCTTGGCAGCCTCACCATCCGCCCGGATGGTGAGGCTGCACGTGTTCAATCGACGAAGGGATCGCGCACAAGGATCGTGTCCTCGCGCTCCGGGCTGGTGCTGACAAGGGCAACCGGCGTTTCGATCAATTCCTGCACGCGCTGGATGTACTTGATCGCCTGGGCGGGCAAGTCAGCCCACGAACGCGCGCCAGCAGTGGTGCCATCCCAGCCGTCCATCTCTTCGTAGATGGGCTCAACCTCAGCCTGGTCGGCGGCGTGGGCCGGGAAGTAGTCCAGCACCTTTCCGCGCAGGCGGTAGCCGGTGCAGATCTTCACCTTCTCGAAACCGTCCAGCACGTCGAGCTTGGTAAGGGCAATGCCGGTCACGCCAGAGATGGCGCAGGACTGACGCACCAGCACCGCGTCAAACCAGCCGCAGCGGCGCTTGCGCCCCGTGACCGTACCGAATTCGTGGCCGCGCTCGCCAAGGCGCTGGCCGACTTCGTCCTCTAGCTCGGTAGGGAACGGCCCGGAGCCGACGCGGGTGGTGTAGGCCTTGACGATACCAAGCACGAAACCTGTCTGCGAAGGGCCAAGACCCGAACCGGACGCGGCGGTGCCCGAGACGGTGTTGGACGAGGTGACGAACGGATAAGTGCCGTGGTCAACGTCGAGCAAGACGCCCTGCGCGCCCTCGAACAGTATGCGCGCGCCGGCCTTGCGGACGGTGTTGAGGCGCTTCCAGACCGGCTGGGCGAACTGCAGGACGTACGGCGCTATCTCGCGCAGTTCGGCGATCAGTGCGGCGCGATCGACCGGCGGCTGTCCGAAGCCTGCACGCAGCGCATCATGATGCGCGCAGAGGCGATCGAGTTGGACATCGAGCGCATCGAGATGGGCAAGGTCGCACACGCGGATCGCGCGGCGGCCGACCTTGTCTTCATAGGCAGGGCCGATGCCGCGGCCCGTGGTGCCGATCTTGCCTGAGCCGGCTGCGTGTTCGCGCAGACCGTCAAGGTCGCGGTGCAGGGGCAGAATCAGGGGGCAATTGTCGGCAATGGCGAAGTTTTCGGCATTGATCTCGACGCCCTGCGCGGTCAGCTTTTCGATCTCGGCCTTCAGCGCCCACGGATCGAGGACCACACCGTTGCCGATGATCGAGAGCGTGCCAGTGACAATGCCCGAGGGTAGCAGAGAAAGCTTGTAGACCTGTTCGCCGACAACGAGGGTGTGGCCGGCGTTATGCCCCCCCTGGAAGCGGACAACGGCATCGGCACGGCTGGCCAGCCAGTCAACGATCTTGCCTTTGCCTTCGTCGCCCCACTGGGCGCCGATAACGGTTACATTGGCCATGAATACACTCCTCCACCCTGCCCGGGTGGATCCTCAAGACGCCCTTCGACAGGACTCGGCGAAACGGGATGGATGAGCGGGGCAAGACCCCGGTTTTCGGTGCGCGCCCTAGTGGCATAGGCAACCCAAAGTCAAGGGCGCCGCGAACTGGGCTGGTGAGATGGAAGGTCTCCTCGGCTTGCCGACAGCAGCTCTGACCTATCGCGGGGAGACCAGGTTGCCTTGCTGCAACTGTCGGCCAAGCCAAGGCCTGTTGTCAGGACGGTGCCATGTGGCGGGCAATGAAGGCACTCAAAAGTTGGGGCCACCGTCCCGCCGGCGCATTGGATGGGCCGATGCCGAAACCATGGCCCCCTTCTTCGAACAGATGAATTTCAACCGGACGCCTGGCGCGCTGCATCGCATCGAGGAACAGCAGGGAATTCTGGGATGGCACTGGCACGTCATCAAGAGCGTGCACGAGGAAGGTTGGGGGCGTGTTTGCACCGATACGGCGTGCAGGAGAGCGGCGCTCAATTGCCTCAGCAGTCGGATTTGGGCCGAGCAACATTTCAACCGACTGCTGATGCGTGTAGGGCGGTTCGGTGCTTATAACCGGGTAGATCAGAGCGGCGAGGCTGGGCAGCGGATCCAACTGGTCCGCCGCATCGCGCCCATCATAGCAGCCGTCCCTGCCGGCGGTGATCAACGATGCAGCAAGATGACCACCTGCAGAAAATCCGATCACGGAAATCCTGTCGGGATCGATGGAGAATTGTCCTGCCCGACTCTTGATCAAGCGCATCGCCCGCTGTGCGTCCTGCAATGGCACATCGGCGCGATTCGCCCAGCCTTCGCCAGGAAGGCGGTAAACTAGCACGAATACGGTGTAGCCCAGTTCAGTGAAGGTACGCGCAACGTCCGTGCCTTCATTGCGGATCGAGACGAACGTGTAGGCTCCGCCCGGGATCGTCAGTATAGCCTGCCCGTTGCTCCTTTTTGGACGGAACACGCGCATCTCCGGTCGGGCGACCCCTGTAATGAAAGTGGGGTCGAGTGTGATTGATGGCTTGGGCGCTGTACGCGGGCTTCCGGGCGGCAGGCCGTCCCACAAGGTGATCGACGGCGCTCCGATCCATTCGGCCGGAAGCGGTCCGGCTCCTTGCGGAATCTTCAGCGCTTCCCTTGCGGCGCTGACAGGTAAAGTCATCAGAAAAAGCCCACTTCCCAGCAGCATTTGCCTGCGATCGACCGGCATACGCATGACCTTCTCCGGCATGCGTGGCCGGAGATCATCGCTCCGGCCACGGCGCTTCCTGTTGTCAATGCGATCAATACTTGAAGCCGACGCGCAAGCCATAGGTTTGCGGCATGGCATAGCTGGCCGTCGTCGAACTCCAAACGGGAACGACGGTTGTGGGGATGCGACGGTCCTCGACGTTGTTCATGAACACGTTGAGGTAGGCATGCCCCGAAGGTTCGTCGAACTGCAGGTTGAGATCGGTCTTCGTGTAACCTGCAATCCGGCCCTGGATGGCGTTGTCCACGCTGGCGAATGTTGCCGTCTGCGCGAAGAAGTCGACTGCCGGAGTGATCTTCCAGCCAGAAGCGGTTTCGAACTCGTGAGCATAGCTGAAGCGCCCGCTGAAGCGTGGTGCAAAAGGCAGCCGATTGCCCGAGTAATCGGCAACTGCCGGCGCAATCGGCGCAAAGCCCAGGATCGGCGCGAAGATGTTGTAGATCGTATCGGCTGAGCGCAGATTGTCAGGTGCGTTGGCAAATCGCAGGAACTTGGTATGCAGCCAAGAGAAGTAGGCCGTGAACCGATCTGCCGGGGTGGGGCGGAAGCTTGTTTCCAGCTCGATGCCACGAATGCGCGCTCGGGCCGCATTGGTCGTAACCGGTATCGGGCCTTGCACCGGATCGACGATAATCGACGACACCTGCAGGTCCTTGTAGTTCATCTGATAGGCCGTGGCGCCAAGGAACAGGCGGCCACCCATCAGGTTGGCGCGCAGACCCAGCTCGAAATTGTCGACGGTTTCAGGCGCATAGCTTCGGAAGTTCGCCGGATTGGAACTCGGCTGCAGGCCACCCCCGCGATAGCCGGTCGAGACCGTAGCATATGCGAGCAGGTTCTCAGTCACGTCGGCGTCGATGCCCAGCTTCCAACTGACCTTGCTGTATTTCGCGCTCGGACGGTTGCGATCATCGGTATAGGCGATCGTGAAGGTCGGGCAGACATCGGGGGCGATTGTATCGCGGTCAAACGACTGGCCCGGGCAAACCAGTTGTTGCTCATGGCTGGTAACCGTATCCCAGGTTGAGCGGATACCCGCGACAAGGCGAAGCGATGGTGCAATCGCGAAGGTTGCCTGTCCGAACAGGGCGCGAGACTTGCTGCCCACACCGGCATAAGTGTTGACCACATCGACAGCGTCAATCGTGGAGATCTGATCGCCTGTCCCGACGACCTTCGCGCCGAAGAGGTTGAAAACCAGATTGAAAGGAGCGGGCGCCGTATTGCCGGCGTGCAGCAGTCGGGTGCCCGAGGGCTGGCGATCCTCATACAGGAATGCGCCGCCAACGAGCTTGAGCGGGCCATTCTCGTAATTCACGTCAACTTCGTGGGACCAGGTGCGGGTGCGATGATCGATGTATTCCTGCGAGAACACGCCGGTCGAGGCCGTGACGCCGTCGTTCTTGAGGAGTGAATAACCGGCAAGGTATGTGAAGCTGAGGCTATCGGTGGCATCCCACACCAGCTTCGAACGTACGTCATAGCTGGTGATGTCCTGCCGGTTGCTGGTTACGGTATCCAAGCCGGGATTGATCGCATCCGAGGGGACGATCGTGACCGGGCCGAACGTGCCCGCCACCAGATCTGCCTGCGGATAGACGTTGTAGTTGCGCAGGAACACTGATGCGACTGTGCCGGTGTTCCGGGCATAGGAGCCCGACAGGCGCCAACTGAGGTTCGGCGCCGGATCGAATACCGTGGTAACGCGCACCGCCGAAAGGTCAATCTTGTCAAAGCGGCGCGCCGCAAACCTGGGGCCGTACCCGTCGTTGACCTGATGGAACGCCGCTACGCGGACGCGCAGCATGTCGTTCACTGGCAGATCTACGGCAGCTTGCGCACGGATATCATTGAAGCGGCCATACTGCAGGCTGGCGCTGCCACCGAAATTACGTCCCGGGTCGGCTGTGTTAATGTTCACGACACCGGCAGTGGCATTGCGCCCATACACTGTGCCTTGCGGGCCGCGCAGCACTTCGATGGCTCCAAGATCGAACAAGGCCAGCGAAAGTGCGACGGGGGACGGATTGTAGATACCGTCGAACTGGGTTGCGACTGTGGAATAGCCGCTAAAGCCATTGTTCGAGCCAATTCCGCGAATGGCAAATCCGTTCTGCGAAAGCTTGAGCGTTGGCACCGTGGTCGCGATCTGTTCGCTGGTGGTCAGGCCCTGTCGATCAAGCAGTGATTGCGAAACAACGCTGACGGCAACGGGAGCCTTCGAGAGCCGTTCGCTGCTCTTCTGAGCTGTGACGACGATCTCGGTCGGTACGGATGATCCGTCATCCTGAGGTGTTGCCACATCCTGTGCATTGGCAGTCATGGATGACGCTGCAATTGCTACTGAGGCCAGCAGAACGGAACGTGTGTGCATGGGTATTCCCTCCCTTGATCGGCGCAGTCCTGGCCGGTTTGGACGCGACTTTTCCTGTCTTCGTCCGATTCGGGCTCCTTTCATCACAAAAGATGCGATTGCGCAATCGATTGCTCTAACCTAAAAAGGGTGGAGCATTCAGGTGCGGTGAGCCAAAAAGTACTGTGAAATTTTGGGCTCTGCCGGAATTTTGCTGGAGTCGTTGAGCCGTGGATATTCCCGCGCACTCTCGCTCCGCCATCTGATTGGGCAAGAAGAGTCAACGATTGCGCAATCTTCGCGCAATCCTCCCGGAGGAAGATCTCACTATGGCAACTACCGTTTCCGAGACTGGCAAACGCGTTGCCTCCGGGGCTTGTGCGAGCCCGACGATGTGGAGTGCTGCAGACCTGGGTGGGTTGGCGCTCTCCGAAACCAACTCCATTCCCACTCTCTCGCCAGCACCCGCTGCCCGCGTGGATGGCTTCGACCTTTGGGACATGTGGCCTATCGAACGGGCCGACGGCACGCTGCCTCGCTTCAATGGTGCGGCGTTCTGGATGATTCTTACTGCGCCTGTGGCCGCCGACCCCGATTCCCGCCACGCAATCGCCCGTATCCGTCTGGCAAGCGAGTACGATGGCCGCTGGACGCTTCACCAACCGGTTTTTCCCGATGGCTTCACCCCCGGCGATCGCGAATGGTCCGGCTCTGCAGTCCTGGATGAGGAAAAAGGCGAGCTTACGGTATACTTTACCGCTGCCGGGCGGCGTGGATCCTCTATGGCAACCCTTGAGCAGCGCCTGTTCGAGGCTCGTTGCCGGTTTTCCGAAGCGGACGGGGCCGTAATCCTGTCTGACTGGTCAAGGCCCGTTGAATCCGTCGAGGCCGACGGAAAAGATTACATGATTGCCAACCAGATCACCGGTGTTGGAGGGGAAATATTTGGTTTCCGCGATCCGGGCTTTTTCCGTGATCCCGCCAGTGGCCGTTCCTTCCTGTTCCTCACAGGATCATGTGCTAAGTCGCCATCGCGATGGATCGGTGTGATAGGAGTAGCTGAAGCCATCGGCGCAGAAGGTTCCGGCTGGCGCCTTCTGCCGCCTGTGCTTAGCGCGGCGGGCTTCAACAACGAACTCGAGCGCCCGCACATGAGGGTCGTTGATGGTCGCTACTATTTGTTCTGGTCAACTCAGCGGAAGGTGTTTGCAGCTAGCGGTTCCTCGGGGCCGACAGGGCTTTACGGTGCCGTTTCGGATGGGCCGCTGGGGCCATTCATGTTCCTGAACGGCCACGGACTTATTGCCGCAAACCCCGTTGACGCGCCAGCACAGGAATACAGCTGGTGGGTGATGGATGATCTCCGGGTCATCGGGTTCGCAGATTTTCCAGGGATCGCCGACCCTGCTACCCTTACCACTGCCCAGCTGCGGCGTGAACGGTTTGCGGGGTACCCGGCGCCGTTCTTCCGCATCGCGCTGGACGGAGGGACATCGCGGGTGGTTGTCTAGGTCGATCCGCGCACGATGACGTGCGGCTCGATCTGGCTGGATCGCGTCGCCTCTCCGGCGATCCTACGAAGGAGCGTCTGTGTGAGCAGTTGCGCTCCGTGCCGCAACTGCTGGTCGATTGTGCTGAGCGGCGGGCTCATGTGCTCGCCGATCGGCAGGCCGTCGTAGCCAATCACGCGGACGTCATCCGGTACGCGCTGACCAAGGTCGCGTAGCGCCCTGATCACGCTGATCGCGGTCACGTCGGATCCGGCGACGATACCGTCGGGGATTTGCGCCATGTTGCCCAGTTGCTCACGCACGTCGGCATAGGCGGCATCCGGTTCGAAATGCGTGCGCAGTTCCACAAGCGGAGTTGCCCCCGCCTCAAGCAGCGCCCGCCGGGCACCATCAAGACGCTCGCCGAACTCCGAACCTTCCAACGGCCCGGCATAGGCTATGCGTCTGCAGCCTCGGTCAATCAGGTGCATTGCCGCGAGCCTGCCGCCGAGTCGGTTGTCCGATCCGATCGAACAGTGGTGCTGACCGGGCGAGTAGCCGCCCCAAACCACCATTGGCTCGTAACGCCGCGATATGGTTTCGATGACGTGGAACTGGTCCGATTGGCCGACGACCACGATACCGTCGACTCGCCCACTTCCGATGAAGCGGTCCATCCAGCGGTCGTTGCGGGGAAGCACGCGTGACAACAGCATGTCGTAACCGTTTTCGGCAAAAGCATCGGCCAGAAAGCCTGTCATCGTGTTGAAGAATGGGTCTGACAGGTGCTGCAGGGCTTCGTGCCCCAAGGGTACCAGCACGCCGATGGTCATCGTACGCTGCGTGCGCAGGTTGCGAGCCGCAATGTTGGGCTGATAGCCGAGTTTTTCTGCCAGAACGGCTATGCGTTTGCGCGTCTCGTCACTTACGCGCCCCGATCCGGTCAATGCGCGAGAAGCGGTGGCGGTCGAAACTCCCGCCAGTTCGGCAAATTCCTTGAGATTCTTGACGCTGACCATGCCTGTTCGACTACCGTTGCCCGCCTTCAAGGATAATAGCTCTCCGCGCTGATGTGACACCTACACGCGGTGTCGCCAGTGGCAAACTGCAAGCGCACATTCATGTGAGAGTGGCGCGTTCTGCTGCGTCGTCTTCTCCGATCATGGTCGGTGAAGAATCCAACTGCAGCGATGCCATATCGTCTGGCGATGCGGCGCGCCACGGCGGAATGCCGCGGGCCGCCGGCGCGCCTTGGGCGGCAAACGCCGACAGAGCCTGAACCATGCTATTGGACAGGGCCACCGCGTCCATTCCACCGCCGGTCATCGATGCACAGGTCTGAGTGTTTCCGAACCAGAACGGAATGTCGAGGCAATGGAAAGCCATCGGTCGACCCTCAAGCACCGGAGTCTGCCAAGTGAACCAGAACAGCCACGTCGGGGAGCATTTGCTTTCGAACCGCCTTCTCGCCTGATTGATCACGGCGTCGCGGATTGGTGCAGTCGCGATGCGAGACCACAATGCGAAGGGCTTTTCGTTCTGCGCATTCGCCCGAAATCCGGCGATAACTGCTTCTGCCCTGCCGGGAGCGAATCGTTCGACCCTGCGCTGAAGTGCTGCTTCGTCCATCTCGAACGCTGCGGGATCGTTGATGCCGGTAACAAATTCGTTGAGCGTGGAGCCGATGATCAGTGGGACTTGCGGATCGTTCGCCGCAAATTCTGGATGCATGGGGTCTGCCAGCAGCGTTTGCCCGTCCAGCGTCGGGGCGAAGTTCAGCATATCCGGAATCCGGCGCACGTCTACAAAGCTGTCGAAAGGCGGATTGACCCGGGCAAGGACCCGCTGGGCTGCCGCCTGCATTTCTGAATAAGGCCGCGTTTGCAGAGAGGCCAGATCGCCCTTGGCAATGTCGAGCTCGTCAAGAATTAGGCGGGAAAGCCGGCGGGTCTTGGTCGGCGTGTTGAACATCGCGAAGGACCCGCTAAGCACCATCGCTCGGTGATACAGCCCCTTGGCCGTGGGCATCGCCATCAGCGCAGTGACCTTGGCCCCTCCGCCCGACTGGCCGAAGATCGTCACGCGCGAGGGATCCCCTCCAAATCGGGCAATATTGTCGCGCACCCAGCGCAGTGCAGCTACGATATCAAGCATGCCGAGATTGGCCGAGGTAACATGCTCCTCGCCCCAGTCGGACAGATCGAAAAACCCCAGCAGGTTCAGTCGGTGATTGAGCGTAACCACCACCGCGTTGCCACTGGTAGCCAGATTCGTGCCATCGAATGCCGGAATGTCATGCCCGGATCCGGCAGCAAAGCCGCCCCCATGCAACCAGACGAGCACTGGACGGCGCGCGGCATCAATAGCTGGAGTCCATATGTTGAGTCGAAGGCAATCTTCATCCTCGACGGCGTCGTTCCAGCGGAAGATGAAGGCTTCCTCATCACGGAAGCGTCCCATGCCCTTGTCCTGCGGTGCAATCGGGCCGTAGTGAAGGCATGAGCGAACACCGTTCCAGGGCTCGGGTGGGCGCGGTTCACGAAAGCGATTGGCACCACCGGTGGGCGCTCCATAGGGCACGCCCTTGAACACGGTAACTGCGCCCTGCCGGTAGCCCCTAATGGGTCCGGCAGTGGTCCTGACCGTAAGTCGTGCTGCATCGGTATAAATTGGCGCCCTCTTGTCAAAGAACGGCATCGCCTGGTCCTGCGCAGACGTTGCTGCAGTTGGTGCCAAGGCAATTGCTCCAACACCGGTCGCAGCAGTGATGATATCGCGCCTCTGCATACCCTCGCATCCTTATGCGACCTCGGCGATACCTTTGGGGGAAGGAGTGGTATCACCGAGAATTGCATCAGTTGGTGTTGACGCGGAATGTCACCCCGATCGTGCGCGGGCGTGGCCCTGCCAGAAGCGTAGGACCGTTGGCGGAGGTGGGGCCGCGTAAATCGGACAGGTTGTCCCCGAACAGGCGCACTTCGTATCGATCAAACCGCACGCCGATGCTCGCCTGATAGAGTTCGTAGGGATTGATCTCGTTGACCGTGGCATCCCCAAGACGCGAACGGCCGATGAAGGTTGCCGAACTGGTAGCGAAAAGCGTGGCATTGCCGATCGGCCGTTCGTAGCTCGCATCCAAACGGAAATTGTGTGTTGGCGTGTTGAGCAGGCGCAAGCCGTTGGAAATGCGAGGATCGGCTCCGGCGAACGCTGGGCGGACGCGTGTGAACTTGGAGTCGTTGACGTTACCGATGGCATTGAGCGTCAAGCCCTGAAGCGGCGTCCGCCATGTCATTTCCATGTCGATCCCCTGCGCTTTGCCATCGCCGAGGTTAGCAAAAGCCGCCAGCCCGATCGACGTGTTGAAGGCGCTCTGGATGTTCGTGTATTTTATGTCGTAAAGGCTGACGGCCACCCGCAGCGCCCCGTCCAGCAGTGCCCCCTTCATGCCCACTTCAAGGTTGCGCAGCTTGTCCGGCGTCAGCGAGATGCCGCTCGGCACGCCATCCGCGATCACCGCGTCGGCCTGTGCTTGTGACTGAAGAATTCCACTGCGGAAACCGGTGCCAGCGTTGAAAAACAGCATCCAGTCGGAACTGGGGTTGAACGCGAGGTTGGCCCGCCAGGTCAATGCGTCGGGCCGCGCCTGGCTCTGAACTCGCACTCCGTTCGAGATGGAGTCCGCTTCGCGTCGGTCTTTGAAATAGCGCAAGCCGACCAGCGGTACGAGCTTGCCGCCGAACAGTTCATAGCTCACCTCGGAGAACACTGCTGCATTCTCGGTCTTGGTGATGGTTTGCCCGTTCAGGCCAAAGGCCGGGAACGTCAGGCTGAACGTGTAGAGACTGCGCGCGTTCTGGTAAAAAACGCCGGCCACGCCCTTGAGCGGCCCGGCATCGCTTGTAGCAACCCGCAACTCGTTTACGAAGTTGCGCGCGTCGCCGCCGTTGATCAGCACGCCGGTGCCAAGCGGCGCGCCAAGGTTGAGGCCGACCTGGAAGCCGCCGGGCAAGGACTTCTGGTAGGATGTCGCGTTAGTCAACGTGACGGCGCCGAATTCGCGCTCGAGGGTGTTTGATGCATACCAGGCACGGCGCTTGTCAAAGCCGACAACGTCGCCTTGAAAGGCCGCGAACGGCGGGTCGAGCGAGTTGATCACGTTGAGGTATTTCTGATCCGTGGCGAAGTACCAAAAGCGCGTCCGAACCGAAGTAAGCTCGTCCGGCTTCCAAAGCAGCACGGCCTGCACGTCCTTGGAGGTGACATGGTTTGCGTCCCGCTCGCGCGGGGTACCAGTCGGCGCTCCGGAATAGATGTCGGCCACGCCGGCGCGACGATCGTATCCGCCGCTCACACGCAGGCCTAGCTTGCCGGGGACCAGCGGGAAGGAGATCGCGGCTGCCCCCCGATAGTTCGGATCGCTCGCCTCGGCCGATTTGGACAGTTCAAGTTCTCCGGCGTAGGTCACCTGATCGAGGTCGGGGTTTTTGGTGTGATAGATGATGGTCCCAGCCGAAGAGCCAAGGCCATAGAGGGTCCCCTGCGGACCGCGCAGAACTTCAACGCGGTCGATATCGAAATACTGCACCGGCGGAGCGGCCTGATTGTTGGGCACGCCGAAGGGCGTGTCGTCGAGGTAGTAGCCGATCAGGCCATCGCCAATGGGACCGCCGGCGCCCGAACCACGAAACGAGAAAATGCGATAACCCGCCCCGATTTCCTGTGCCTGTGAGGCGCCAGGGATCAGTTGGATGAGGTCCGCGCCATCGCGCACGTTGCGTTGTTTCAGCACATCGCCGTTGAACGCCTGAATTGCCAGCGGCACCTTGTCGAGTCGAACCGAACCGGACTTGAGCGCTGTCACGACGATCTCGCCCGCATCCACTGGGGCGTTCGCGCTGCCGGCAGAAGCATCCTGCGCCAAGCTCGGTGCAGACACGACCAAGCCACAGGCTGCCGAAGCGATCAGGCCAAGGCGCAGCTTGGCTGCATGCTGAGAAACTTTCATCCTAATCCTCCCTTTGTTCGAATAGTTGGGTAATCGATTGCGCACGTGTTGGTGATTGAGGCCTTCAGCGGCGGCATTAAAGAATATGGTTGTCAGGCTGCCGCGGGTCGGGCGAAAGCCATGCGCAACGTGCGCTTCCACGCGCTGGCAAAGGCTCGCGATACGTTAGCATCAGGCACCACGAAGTCGAACCCATGAAACGCGCCAGGCGAGACGAGCAGTTCAGTAGGGACGCCAGCCTGCACGAGCCGTTGAGCGTAGATCATGTCCTCTTCGACGAAGAGATCAAGCGATCCCACGCCAATGAACGTACGGGGCAAGCCCTCTAGGTTGGGCATCCTCCCCGGAACTGCGCCAGCCGGGACCTTGGTTTGGCCGGCAGGCTGGCCGAGCAAGCTGCTCCAGCCTACGACATTACCTGTTTCATTCCAACCGATCGTGCCGATGAAATCCGGCACGCGTCGGGTTGATCCGGTCCGGTCATCCAACATCGGATAGATCAGGATTTGACAGCACAACGGGACGCTTCGCCGGTCGCGGGCAGCCAAGGCAAGCATGGCGGCAAGTCCACCCCCGGCGCTTTCACCCTTCACGGCGATCCTCGCGCGGTCCACGCCTAGATCATCTGCGTTTTCATGGACCCATGCCAGCGCCGCGTGGCAGTCCTCTAGCGGCCCCGGAAAGCGCGCTTCAGGGGAAAGGCGGTAGTCCACTTCGACCACGATGCAGTCGAATTCCTGCGCCAGTTGCTGTGATGCGGGTATGGTGTCGGCCATGCGTCCGACGATGAAGCCGCCTCCATGGATGTGCAGGACCGCAGGTCGCAACTCCGTCTTTCGGCCTGCACCAATTACTGCGACCTTGACAGGTGGGTGGCCGTGAGAGCCCGGAATTATGCGGAAGTCGACCGCAGGGGCGGGCGCAGGCAAAATTTCCGGTGGTGGTGGCGCGGCTTTGCGCATGGCCACAATCGCAGCATGATCGAGAGGATCGGGCAGGGGCTGGGCGAGGATCAGCTTTGCCCCGTCGCGCAGTTCAGGATCGAGCAGTGTCATCGGAGTCACAGCGGCCTTTCCAAGAACCGCCGCACCGCCCCTTTCGCGCGCGCCTAGCAAGGAAGGCATCAATGCCGTTGCCAGGGCTGCTGCGCCAGCCGTCCTTCGGGTGAAGTTCACGTTTGGTCTCTCCAGGCCATGCTCTCTTACGGAGTCTTGGTGAATGCGTAATCGATTTCTTACGCCTTGCGGAGAATAATGCAATCGATTACGCACATCCGCAGCAAGCGATCGGACTGCTCCAGCTGCTAAGAGAGGGTACAGCGATGTCGGGGTTGAAGCGAATTGTGGCGTCATTGGTCGCACCTGCACTGCTGCTCGGCCCCGTCGCCAAGTCCTTTGCGCAGGCCAGCATGCCCTCCGGAATCCAAGTGGATGACGATGGTACGGTCCATGCGTCCGCCATGGCGGTGCCGGTCTCTTCGATGCTGAGCGCTGAGGCCAAGGCCTATCTGACCGACCACCTCAAGGCCATGCAGGATCCGGAGCAGCTAAAGCAGGTGGCTGGCGTGCCCGTGTTCATGCAGGGATACTTGGCGAAGGCGAAGGCAACTTTCGCTCCGACCATGGTCGAGCGCCAGATCGGCGGCGTGCACGTTCTGGATTACAGCCCTCGAGAGGGCGTTTTACGCAAAAATCGCAAGCGCGTGTTGATCAATCTTCACGGTGGCGGCTTCATGGGTTGTTTCCCGGGGTGCGCAGAGCTGGAATCCATCCCTGTCACCGCAATCGGCAAAGTCCGTGTCGTATCGGTCGACTACCGCCAAGGACCTGCTCATGTCTTTCCCGCTGCCAGTGAGGACGTGGCTGCCGTATATCGCGAACTGCTCAAAACCTATCCGGCGCGCAATATCGGCATTTATGGGTGCTCTGCGGGCGGAATGCTAACCGGTATGGCTACGGCATGGTTTCAGAAGCACGGCCTGCCACGTCCGGGTGCGATCGGAGTATTCTGTGCTGGGCTAACCACTTCCGCCTTCGGCTTCGGTGGGGATGCGGACTATATGACCGCTGCCATCGGCGACGCGCGTGCTGCCCCGGTCTGGCCGACCGACGCGCAATTGCCTTGGACCGCGCTGCCTTATTTCAAGGGGGCAGATCCGAAAGATCCCACCGTTTCGCCAGGGTCCTCAGATGAAACACTGCGTCAGTTTCCACCAACGCTGATCATTTCCGGAACAAGGGGCTTTGAGCTAAGCTCTGCCGTGAAGACACATTCTCGCCTGGTTGCGCTTGGCGTCAAAACCGATCTCCACGTTTGGGAGGGGCTCTTTCACGGGTTCTTCTACAATTCCGATATTCCCGAATCGCTTGAAGCGTACGACGTGATGCTCCGTTTTTTTGATGCCCACCTTGGTCGCTGATCTGCGCACCTGAAGGAGTCATCGTTGGCTGGGAGATCCTGCGATTTGGGCCTCCAAACAGCGTGCACCTAGTGGCTTTGATAACCCTTGTGGCTGTCACCGACGATCGGAGCGGGTGTCAGTTGTTGATGGCAGATTTCCGGGAAAGTGAGAGACGTACCGGTGAAACCGGCACCATCACGGACGCTGCATCACTTGTGCCATTGGCAGGTCCTTTGGCGAACCCGCAAATCGATCCACCCATTCATGGAAATGCTCGACACCGCCCTCATTCCGGCCAAAGCGAACCTCGCGGAGCAGGCCCGATGAGAGTACTGACTGCTGCTCGAGTGACATTGGCAGGTCCTCGGTTCCGACGACCTTACCGAGGAAGTCCGACATCGCCGTTGCATCTGCAAAGTGTTCTTCATCCGGCGGGTTCTCGTGCAAGAATATCTGCACGGTTTCGGATTCTCCTACCGTCTGGCCAGGCCAGACCTGGGACAGGATCACGCCGCGTCCGCCCTTGTAAAAGCAGTTGATCGAGACGTTCGGGAAGACGATCCATTCGCCGAACAGAAGGGAGGCGAGCGGCCATTCGCTCTCTGGCATGTCGGCGAGGCCGGCGATGTCATCCTGTTCGAGTACATGGTCCGCTTTGGTCAGCAAACCGAGGCGCTGATGCGGGCCATGGTAAAAGTATTCGGCGAGATTGCTCATGCCAGAACCAAAGGTCTCGCGGTGCAATACGGGCAGATGGTAGAACTCGAGGTGGGCATCGAACGCGAGCTTCCAGTTCGCGCCGGGTAGGCTGCGGCTCTTGAAATGATGCCACGTGTCGAACCCGAACTGTGCAAGCAACTGGTCGAACCCGTTGAGGAAGGCGTCAAAATCGGGTTCGGCGGCGGGGTCGATGATGGCCCAGACAAGTCCCGCCCGCTCGGTAGTGGGGAAGGAAACGAGACGGGCGGCATCGCTGTCGATCTCGCCGAAAGACTCCCGCGCCGCAATGCCCAGCAGCGATCCATCGAGCCGGAAGCTCCATGCATGGTAGGGACAGGTCAGCCGAGTTGCGTTCCCGCATTCGCGCATGAGGCGCGCCCCACGGTGGGTACAGGCATTAAGGAACGTGCGCACCACGCCGTCCTTCCCGCGCACGATCAGCAACGGCACGCCAACCACGTCCATCACCTTGCAATCGCCCGGATTGCGCAGCTCACACGACGCTGCCAGCAGCAATGGTACGCGTCGGAACAGGTGCTCCTTCTCACGCTTGAACCGATCCGCATCGGTGTAGATCGACGATGGCCTGCTGGTCACCTTGGGGGCACGAGTGATGCTGCCGCTGGCAAGGCGTTCGAGCATGCGCCGGGCATCTGCGACCAGGACCGATCTGACGTCCATTCCAGTTCCTCTGCGTATTACTTTGCCGGCGCCATTGCGCTCGGGCGAGCCACGTCCAACCACGTCCTAACGAAGGACGCAGCTGGACTTTCAGTGAGCTCACGCTCTGCAAGCGGCTCGGTGTAGCGCGACATCGTCGGTGACTGGTCAGCGACATTGATGGTGATGTGTCAGCGGTGACGTTGGGGATAGTGTC
>NZ_JBXAFX010000011.1:0-128714 GCF_058793515.1 Novosphingobium sp. GW835-FHT14H07 | reverse complement strand
CCTGCCAGCGTGATCCCGCCCGCAGCGCCGATCGCATCGAACGTCAGCAGCGCAGGGTCGATGAACACCGAGCCGCCGCTCGAGGTGACCGTGCCCAGCGTTGCCGTGTCGGTCACGGTCAGCGTCACGTCGCCCGCCGCCTCCAGTTGATCAGCAACAAGGTTATCGCCGGTGATGGCAAGCAGACCACTCGCCCTTGCACTCGTGCCTTCGATTGACTGTGCATCGATCGACAGATCGCCGTCGACAACCAGAACTCCGAACGTGGCCGCAGTCCCGGCAGTGAGGGACAGATTGCCCACATCGGACGCCGAACCCACGTGAAGCGACGTTGCCGCATCGAAGGTGCCATCAAGGCCCGCCAATGTGAGGGTGCCGATGCGGATCTCGGCCGCAGCTGAAACTGCGCTTGTTGCCCCAAGCGAGAGAATGCCAGTGCGCAGCGCACCGGCAGCATCAAAGGTTCCCTCGGTTTCACCGCCGACATCGACGGCTGAAGTCAGCTCACGTGCAGCAACGAGAGAAGCGGCATCGATGTCACCACCGATCGAGAGACCGATGTCACTGACCGTTGCTTCGATATTCCCCGTGCCCGACAGATTGGCAGCGGCTGTCAGACTGACGAAACCGCCTTGCAGCGTGGAACCGCCAAGGAGAGCGATGCCGCCTTGCTGGGACGTGATCGAAAGGCCATCGGCCGCCGCGATCTGCGCTACAAGCTCCGGCCCGCCGATCGCTATGTCACTGGTCGCGTAAAGCACGACGGACTTGCCGGATATCGCGCCGTTGGAGCGGATATCGAAAGCCTTGAAATCTCCGTCACCGATGCTGACGAAGTCAGCGGCGTTCACATCGTCGATGCAGATTGCGCCCTCAAGGCAATCGGCATCAAGCGTATCGCCATCGTTCCGGCGGATCGACGACCCCGAAATCGCTCCTGTGACATCCGCGCGGAACGATGCTCCGGCAAAGCTGGCCAGCCGAGCATCAATGGCGGCACCCGAAATCTCGATACCGCCCGTGCCAGCATCAATTGCCGAGCCTGCCCCGATTGAAAGGATAGCAATGTTGGTGGGCAAGAGGTCGTAACTTATCGGCTGACCGCCGGCTGCAAAGACCAACCGTTCGGGGACTGACGATGGCCCGGTGTTGGCGAGGAAGCTGTTGTTCCTGCCAATCAGGATATCATTACCGGACCGAACTCCGATGCCCGCTCCGGCTGTGAAAGCAGTGCCATCCAGAGTCAGGACGGTTCCGCCACTGTTGAGATCGAGACTGCCCGAAGCGTTGAAGCGGCCGCCGCCCGAGGCCTCTCCGAGGGTCAGCAAGCCATCGACGTAAAAGTAATCTCCGTCGAGCAGAGCGCCAGCCTCGGCTATGACGTTCGTGCCGGAGATATTGCGGATCGTGGCGTCGTTCCCGGCGCGAACGGCTACGTTGCCATTCGAATAGTATCCGCTGCCAGCATCGCCAGTGATGTTTCCGCCAGCGTAGACGGTGAGATTGCCGAGACCGGCCAATTCGGCCGGACCGACAAGACTGAAATCGCTTGATGCGTCCACGTCGAGATTGCTGCTCGCCTCGATTAGGCGGCAGACCGCTGCGGTGCAGGCATTGCTGACGATATCGATGGTGTCGAATGACGAGAGCCTGATCGCCCCGGCAGAGAAGCGGCCATTGCCCTCGCCGGTCACAACGATGCCGGTATCACTTTGCACATACGCAGTGTCTGCGGCGAGCGATGCACCGTCGGCTAGCGTAATTGCAATGTTGCCGCCGGAGAGCAGGGTCAGCTCTGAATCGACCGCGATTGTCCCGCCGGTGACCGCAATGCCGATCGTTGGATCCAGGCTTGCAGGAAAGCCGGACGCTTCGCCGGTGAAGCTGCTGAAATGCAGGCCACCACCGGCGGCAGTCGCGGAGTTCGACAGCGAGATGCTACCCGGTGCCTGGTTGAAGCCGAAACCGAAATTGACGAAGAACTGTCTGCTAGTGACATCTGCCGTTACGTCGAGGGCAGAAATCTGTCCAAGACCACCGCCGCTATCGTCGCTTGCAGAAAATGCGATTGTTCCCCCCGTGGCGGGAACGGCAGTGGACGTTCCGGGATTGCCCGATCCGCCGGGCCCAGTGCCACTCGTCCCCGCCAGGTTTCTGAACCGGGTAGTGCCTGCCGCCGTGGCGACGAGATCGCCGAAGCTTAGCTTCCCACCCTCTGCGCCCATGGTGATTGCGCCACCGGCTCCAGCCTGCGCAAGTCCGGTATTGCCGCCATTGCCGCCCGCGACCCCGGCTTCGCTGGCCGACGCACCATTGCCGCCCGCACCGCCCAAGCCACCGACACCACTCGCGGTGAGTGTCGTGCCGCCAAACAATCCAAGTGACGCCTCGCCAAGCCGATTGGCCGATAGCCCTATTGTTCCTCCTGAACCTGCACCGCCAGCGCCGCCGTTGCCCCCTGAACCGCCGCTCGATCCAGTTGCATCCACGCCTCGCCCACCGTTGCCGCCAAAGCCCGAAGTTGAAACCGCCAGTCCGCCATCGGTTTCGGCGATTGCGATAGAGCCTTCGAGGTCAGCAAGCAGGTTGAAGACGCCGCCGGAACCGTCACCGCCCGCGCTGCCAGCGGTGCCGTCACCCGAAGCGGAATATCCGGCTCCATCCGCACCAGCACCGCCGGTGCCGTCAACGGTCGCCGACAAGCTACCGAGAGAAATGCTCGAATTGGCCCCCGTGGAAGTGAGAGCAATCAGGCCGCCGCGACCGCGGCCGCCCGTGCCGCCGACCGAGGGTCCGGGCGTGCCGCTGCTGCTGGCATCGACGCGGCCACCGCCAGCACCTCCGAGGCCGCTAGCGATCATGGTCAGGCCATCGAATGCCAGGCTGCCGCCACCCGACGCAGTTGCGGTTATGGCGCCACCCGAACCGTCCGCCCCATTGCCGCCATCGCCTTGTGCGACGCCGCCGAACAATGCAGAGTTTCCACCAAGCCCGCCATTTCCGGCTCGACCGGAGGCTTCTATCGCGGGGCCCGAAACCGTCAGCGTTCCGAGGTTTGCTGCGGCGAACGCAACCTCTCCGCCTATGGCCTCGCCGCCATCTCCGCCAAGACCTGCGCCAGCGGCGTCGGCTCCGCCGTTGCCGCCGTTGCCGCCGACGCCTGCCGCAGACAATGCTGCACCGGTTACGGTTAGTCCTGTACCGGATCCCCCGGAAGCCACCTCGACCCGACCACCAATGCCCGAACCGCCTTGTCCGCCATTGCCGCCGGATTGCCCATCACCACCCGCGGCACCCCTGCCTTCGGCGGTTATGGTGAGATCGCCAAGTGCCGTCGTGCCCGCGCCAACCAGAAGACGGCCAATGCCGCCAGTACCATTGCCACCATTGCCCCCGTTCGTCCCAGCTTCGCTAATGGCACCGATACCGTCGGCGGATAGGGTCACTGTGCGGAGATAGTCGAGCGACGTGGAAGCGCCGAAGTCGGCAGCAATCTCGAATATTGCCGTGCCGCCGGTGCCGCTGCCGCCACTTCCTCCGAAAAAGGCATCATTGGCATCGTTGATGAAGTTTCCGGCACGTCCGCCAATGCCGGTCGCATCGACTGCGATGATCCCAGCATCGAACACGCCAGAGAGGTATCTGATGGTCGCAGTTCCGCCAACGCCGTCTCCTCCGGGACCTGAGTACTGGGGAGTACCTGATCCGAAGGAATAGCCACCAAGCCCGCCATTGCCGATCGCCCTTACCTCGACCTGAGGCGGGACATCGCGATATGGAACAGTAGCTGACAACGAGCCGCCATCGATCGTGACGAGCGCCGCCCCGCCGGTGCCGAGTCCCCCCTGCCCCGGTTGCAGCGTTCCACCGAAATCGTAACCGCCGTTCCCGAAGTAACTGATACCGCCGTAAATCGGATCCGAAATCGGCGTGTTGCCATTGGCTTCAACCAGAAGGGAGTCCGTGCGGATCGTTCCGGACGTGAGAGTTGCAGTTGCATCACCGCCGGTGCCAGCGCCGCCAACGCCGCCATCAATGTCGAGGTCCGTGTATGCTCCATCGCCACCATAACCTGATGCGGTGACAGTGATACTGGGTACGGAAACCAAGCCGCCGCTGACGTTCAGCGCTGCCGATCCGCCAAGGCCGAGCCCACCGGCGCCCGGTCCCGCACCGGCCACGTTCCGGCCAGTGCCGCCTTCGCCTGTTGCGCTGATGTCGAGGGTGCTCGTCGCAAATGTGCCATCCGTAATAGTGAAAGTTGCCGTTCCACCGACCCCGCTGGCGCCGTCTCCCGCCTGAGCGCCAAGACTGGTGCGGGCGGATTCAAATGCTGCCCCGCCTTGGCCGAGACTGGACACAGTGACCTGCGCCCCCGTGAACGATGAAGTCTTGCCAGACTGGGTGAAAGTGACGTCGCCGCCTGTTCCGACACCCGAAAGCCCCGCTACGTCGTCTCTTCGGCCTGCGCCCCCGATCGAACGCATCGTCAGGTCACCCGAATAGGATGAATCGGCGAGCGTGAAGCCCACTGCGCCACCGGTTCCGCTCCCGCCGTCGAAACCGCTCCCGCCGCTTGCCTGCGAGCGCAATGACGCTCCGAAGTCAACGATTGCCGAAGACCCGTTGCGCAAGATCGCCGTGACAGTGCCGGACTGGGCGTCCTCTCCGCTCTCGTAAGAGCTCGCATCGGTTGTCAGGCTCAGATATCCGGTGCGCAGCGTGCTGGCGTCGCTGACGAACGAGACATTGGCCGACCGCTGTGTTCCCAAAGCATTACTGCCGTGCGCCGACAGATACACACTTGCGCCCGCCGTATCGAGCTGGGCGTTATTTGTAAGATTGAGCGACACCGTGTTCGGGTCGATCAGATCGCCATAAGCACTCGATCCAAGATTGATGTAATTGGAGAAATTCCCCCCGTTAGTGAGGATTGAGGTCGCTAGATTGGCATTGTCCAACGACAGCGACACGTTGCCGAGCGAAGCGATGCCTCCATCGCTGGCCGAGGCATAGTTCGACGCATTGATCGAACCGGTCTGAAACCGTGTCGGGATGCCAGAAAAGCTGACGGATACCGCTCCAGCAGTGGCATCAAGTGGAGACTGATCGCTGCCGGAGTAGGTGATCGCATCTGAATGGAGCGAGAGTGAGCGCGATGCATAAGCACCACCGGACACCGACAAGGATACATCACCCGATGTGGCATTGCCGCCACTGATCGCCTGCTGACCACTGAAAAAGCCGTGGCTCGCGGTCGACGAAATGGTGACGTCACCGAACGAGACACTGTTGCTGGTCGAACCGACGGGAGCGGAAACCTGGATTGCCGCTGAACCCGACGTGGCACTTCCTGTCGAAAGAGCGCCGACTCCCGAGGTGGCGTCGCTCAGCAAAGAGGTCGAACTCGCAAAGACACTGCCGTTGGTAACCGTCAGCGAGACACTGCCCGCAACGGCGTCGTCACCGACCGTGTCAGGCAACAGCGCATCGCCGTTCATTGGATCGGTCTGGATCGCTCCGATCGCGGTCGATGTCAGACTCAGGCCTCCGCTCACGGAGAGTCCCGCCCCTCCCGCCACAGATACCGCTACGTTGCCCGCCTTGGCGCCATTCGCCGATGCCAGCGACAGCCCACCTTCGACGGAAACGAAATTGCCGTTGTCAATCTTGGCAGACAGATCGCCGCGCGCGTCAAATGTGGCGCTGCCGTTCACGACCGTCGATGAAGTCGTCGCGTCAATTTCAATGCCACCGCTGGCACGACCGATGAGCGTGTTGGTCGATCCCTCGGAACCGATCGTGAGGTTCGAGACGACAAGGGATGCATCGTTGCCCACGATCGCATTCGGATCGATAGCGCCCGACGCAATATTGTACCCCGCCGAGAGCACGACCGAACCATCCACCACTTCGGCGGTCGTCGCGCTGTCATAGCCCATCCGTCCCGAGACCATGGCGGTCATCGCCTGGTTCTTGGGAACCGCAACGAGGTAAACCCCGTGGTTTGCATCGGTCGAGTTAGTGTTTGCGGCCCACGTGGTGCTGCCGGTATGCGAGACCCCGGCATCATCGGTCGACCCACTATCGACCACGATGTCGAATAGCCCGTTGTTGATCGTCAGGGTCGCCGCCTCTGCGGCAACGAATGCGGCGGAACCGTTTACCCGAACTGTGCCTGCCTGATCGACCCGCGGCGCTACCAGCGCAACGTAGCTGCTGTTGAACAGCGTGGCGTTGATCTGCGCGCCCGACTGAATCGTAACGGACGACTTGGGATCGAGGGCAGCGCCGAAACGTATCTCGTTCTTGTCGCCATACAGACGAGTACCCTCAGCCGTCACCGGGTCAACCGTGATGGGCAGCGACGTGAGCACAAGGCTGCCGACATTGAAGACGCCCTTCGCCCCCACGACCCAACCGCCGGCATTGTAGAACCAGATCCTGCCAAGCGGATCCGAAGAGACTGTTCCGGATATCGAGAGTGGACCAGTCGTCGCCGTGTCCGTGACGCGGTTCAGGACAGTGAATGGCGTGCCGGTGTCGGCGTTGAACCGCAGGGTCATGCCTTCGGGCAGGAACTCGCCGGACGGACTGGTAATGGCCCAGTCGATCAGGGCCTCGTTCGCATTGACAAAGATCGTGTCGGTGTTGGTGCCGTTGAAGACCGGCGCACTGGCGCCAAACTGGACCGTTGCCGTACCCTGCACCGCCTGTGCGCGGACCTGCGCGGGCGCAGTCGCAAGCGCCAGCGATGTTGCCCCGCAGGATATTCCGCACAAGAGCTTGGCCAAGGATAGTTTGCGCATTTTCGGGCTTGTGCTTTCAGGCGAATGGGCAGGCGAACGGGCCATCACAGCCTCCACGGCAGGAGCTGGAACGAAAGATTGAGCATGAAGCGGGCCTTGCCCTTGACGTCCAATCCCAGTGGATCGTGCAAGGGCACCGCCACGCCGGCATCCAGACGAATGGAATCCTTGATTGCAGCCCGGAGGCCCCCGCCGACCGAAATCACCTTCTGCGGATCGATCCCATCGAATGCGGCGTCATTGTTCCACACCCACGCCGCATCGGCGAAGGCGTAAGGCTGGAAAGCACTGCCACCGGCAACCTTGGGCAAGAGCGATCCCAGCCGGATCTCGCCGCGCACGCCAACGCCGCTGTCGCCGATCACGGCACCGGGATCATAGCCCCTGCCCACGGTGTAGTTGCCACCGGAGAATTCTTCATAGGAAAGGAGCCTGTCGGGCGAGTATTGGGCACGGGGCTGAATACTGAGCGTAACCTTGCGCACCGGACGGTAATCGAAAACACCAGAAGCTCGCAGGACAAAGCCCTTTGCGGTACCCTCAATCCGGCTCGGAGTAACCTTTCCGAAGCCGCGGCAACTGGGCGCATTGGCACCAAAGCAGCCCTTGGTGGCGTCGAGGACATCGAGCCCCTGTCGGGCTTCTAGAGTCAGTCCCCACGACCAGTGCGGTTCGAACGGCGTGAAGCCGTCGCGGCCTGTCAGGCTCGGTCGGCTGATACCGCTGGCCTCGGTCCTGGCGTGGATCACCCGCAAGCGATCGCGGTTCAGCGGAATGCTGCCGAAGTCGAGATCCTGATTGGATATCTGTCCCCCCGCTGCAATCGACAGGTTGTATGCCTGTGACCGGACGAGCGGAAAGCTGCCCTCCAGCGATGCCGACAGTGTCCTCGAATGAAAGTCGGCCCGCGAGTCCGTCACAGTCGGATTGGTCCAACCGTACGTAAAGTCACCCCGAAGTGCGAAACCTTCTCCTCCAAGCCGCATCTCGTGGCCAAGTTGAAGCACCTTCTGCTCATGAAGGTCGGTGGTGGCAAAAAAGCTCGCCGTGGTGGAATCGCCCAGCCCCGTCAGCCCGTTGAACTGCACCCTCGCAAGTCCACTGTACCGACCGACTGCGCGAGAGCCGTAGTTCTGCAACCCGATTTCAGCATAGGCTGGCATCCTCCGCACGGAAACCTCGCCCACGACTTCGCCCGGCGACCCTTCCAGCGGGCGAAGCGCCAGCCGCACATCCATGCCAGGCAGGTCCTTCGCCAGTAGCAGGTAACGCTCTGCGCGACGGGTGTTGAATACGGGATCTCTGGTCAGCTTCTGGAGGTACCTGAGGAGCGCCTGTTCGGACCGCCCCACGTCACCTTTGACCTGCACGCGCTTGAGATGGGCAAGGAGCACATCCAGCCGGACGGTTCCTCCATCAATTTTTTGCGGCGGCACCTGCACCGCGGCGAGATATCCGGCCTGGCGCAGCTTGGTCGCGGCGCGATCACGAATTTCGCAGATCACCGATACCGGCTGCTCCGCTCCGACAAACTCTGCATAGCTGTCCGCGAGATCGAACCCCGCAAGATCCTGCATGCCGGTGAAGGTGACGGACGAAAGCTTGAAGCGGATCCCGGCGAAATCGGGAGCAGCAAGAGGGCATGGCGCGCGTTCGACTTCGGATGTGTCAACCGTGACCGGGCCACTCCGATTGAGCGTTCCTTCTGCTACCCCACGCTGGATTTCTTCGCGCGTAGGGGGCTGAACGTTACTCGGAGGAAGCGACTGGGCGAGCGCGGTGCTCACCGAAAAGGATAGGGTCAGAAGAGGAAACAGGCCTGCCGCGGCTGTCCCGCGAAGCCTGAAGAACCAGGCTTTGCCACGGAAACGAACTGGTATCGTGCCCCCGGGCAAGGGCAAAACAGCAACAGGATCGGCCATTTGAGTCGAATCTCCACAGGCGCGACCCGTGATGACTTAACTTGTTGGCCCGGTAAGGCTCTTTAATGTTGGGAATGACCTGTGGTGGAGAATCACCCTAAGTAGTTCCACTATGGATGTTGCTCTTGTATCTCCGGTTCTGCAAGAGTTGCCGCGAGCCAATCGAATTGCGCTTTGCAACCGTTGTCCAGCAACAACGTGCCCAATGACGCGGCATCGGCTGGAACGTCCTCAGGTTCAAGCATGACGATCCGGAACTCTGCCGCTTTGTCCGGCGCCGTTTCATCGTAGATACGGTAGGTCCGCCCTTCCTGCGGGGCGAGCATGGTCTTGGGCCAGGCAATACCCACGGTCTTGGGCGGCCACTGCATGCGCACCATCTCGCCGCCCGCACTTTCGGTCAGCCAGGTGAAGCTCCGTGCCTTGGCCTCCGCTCGCCAAAGATAAAGGTCGCTCCCCCGCGGAACACAGACGTTTCCGCCCTCGCTGGTGTCCGCCAGCCAGATGCTTACGGGCAGAACGTTTTCGCCCGAGGTATCCCCGGCCCCGCGCACGGCTCCCGCCCTGACGGACGCAGGATTGCTGAGAGACCGAGCCAGCAGCGCCGCTGCACTGCGATCACGGTTAACTGCATTGTCGAGCGTGAAGGTGCCAACGCCCCTGAGAACCCTCGTCCCGGCCTTGTCCAGCACGGTAACCACGTCGCCGGCTTTCAGCACCACTTGTGCATTCGCCGGGAGCCGCTTGCCCTTTGGGTATGAGGCGGCAGACGGACCGGTCGATCGCACGACAACGGCCTGTGCGAAGGCGCTGCTCGATATTGCCGCAAAAGCTGAGGCAACTACGATACTGAACGTGACCAGTCCCTTGCGACGCATTGGTCAGCCTCCGGCTTGCGTTGATTGGGCGAGGTTCGCAAGGAGGTCGAGCTGCGCGTTGCAGCCCTTGTCCGCCATGGCTCCTGCCACCTCAAGTTCGTCAGACGGGACATTCGTCATGACCATGGTGCGGATCTTTACCGGCGCGCCCACGGCATTGCTGAAAGTGTAGGTCTGCCCGTCGACGACGGGCACGCTCGCGGCCGGCCAGACCTTGAGCGCACTCCCGGCACGCCATGTTACATCAGCGGAACTTCCGTCCTGCGAAAGCAGCTTGCCCGTGCCCTCCTCAACTTTCTCCGGACGCCAAAGCACGACCGTTGCAGGATCGGCAATGCAATAGGTCCCGCCCTTGCTGACGTCGATGTACCAGACGTTTTCCGGGCCGGTCGGCGCAGCCATCGCCGGAGCGCTTGCCGCGCCGCGCACAGCCCCGGTTCGCGTACGCGACGCGCCGCCGCGGGCCATCATCGCAGCGAGCTGCGTCCCTGCTGCCGCATCGCGGTTGACCTCGCCGTTGAGGGCGAACGTTCCAGGACCGTTGAGAACTCGTGTACCGGCCTTGTCGAGAACCGTCACATGGTCGCCGGACTTCAAGACAACCGATGCTCCAGCGGGCAACTTGCGCCCCTGCGGATAGGAACCTGCCGAAGGTCCGGTTGAACGGACCACAACCGATTGCGCCATGGCCTGGCCTGCCAGTGCAAGCACGGCAATGGCCGAAGCGCCCGCCACCAGGGCGCGCAACTGCTTGCCATCAACCAAGAACATAACTCTCTCCCTTGTGCGTCTGCCGCAACCTCTGGATCAAATTCATCATCGCATCATCATGGACCGATTCGAGAATTGTGTCTGTGAGAGCTTTCACACGTTCCACCTCTCCCCGCGCGTGCGCCTCTACCGCCGCGATCGCAAGTCTGCGCTGTTCCGCAGGCATGTCCGGAACCGGTTCGAAAATTTCGACAGGTGTTTTGCGCCCCCGCAGCGTGACAGCCCCCATGGGACGGAACCAATCCAGGCCAGATCGCTCCGCCGCTTCTCGGCTGACGAGTACGCGCGTATCCAGAGGCTTGTTGGCCCCCTCGAGGCGGGCGGCAGTGTTCATGGCATCGCCAAGCGCGGTGTACTGGATCCGACCTTCCCCCCCGAAATTGCCGACGACCGCCTCACCGTAATGGACCCCCACGCGGGTCCGGCCAATCTTGGGCACACCTTCAGGTACCGACTTTCGAAACTCCTCGCCCGCCAGGTACATCGCCCATGCGGCCTTCACTGCGCGCTCACCATCATCGGGGTATGCAATCGGAGCCCCCCAGAAGGCGACCACGGCATCACCTACGAACTTGTCGAGCGTACCGCCATACTCAAGTACCACTGCACTGAGCCGGTCGAGGTAATCGTTCAGCAATCGCGCGATCATTTCCGGCTCGACTGCATGGGTCAGCTTGGTGAAGCCTTCGAGGTCGCTGAAAAGACAGAATATCTCGCGCTTTTCTCCGTGAAGCGAGAGACGGTCCGGGTTGCGCATGATCTCTGATGCAACCGATCGGGGAAGGTACTTGCCAAGTGCGCCCTGGGCGAACTCGCGCTGCGCTGCATTGATGGCTCGCAAGCCTGAACTGATGGCAGTGTAGGCTATCAACCAGCCGATCAGCCAGCCCGTCGCCGGCAAGTCCAGCGTGTCATATCCCGCCCGCTCCACCAGGAACGGCACGGCGAGGAACAGCGAGAACTGCGCAAGTACGCCGATCGCCAGGACCCAGGTGCGGGTCTGGACCATGGCCGTGGCAGCGCCAAGCGCAACGGCAAGGATGCCAGCCAGGATCTTGAGACCCCTCGCGGGTCGCTGCTTCCAGGCCTTGTCCAGGAGTTGCGCAAGCATCGAGGCGTGGACTTCGACGCCGATCATCCGCGTTTCGCCGGTCACGGGATTACCGGTGCGGGTAAAGGGCGTGTCAAACTGGTCGAAATCCGAAAAATCGCCGCCAATCAGGACATAGCGACCCCTGATCGCGTCTGCGACCAAGGGCGCCGTCTCGGGATCGGCAACGAGATCGATCGGAATCTTGTCGAACACCGGCCGATCGCTCGCCGAGGGCACCCGATAGCGGATCGGTCCTGTAAAGCTCGCAAACCGAGCATCGGCATCGGCACCGCCCTGCGTCAAAGCGATGGAAAGCAGAGGCGGCAAACCCGGATATTGTCGAGGCCAGCGGCGGGCAACGCCGTCCGTGTCCGTCTCGAGAAGGATCGAGGCCGGCTTTGTCATCACACCACCTGCACTTTGCATGAAGGCGCGCAGGTCCTGCTCCTGCTCGTACGTGATGGCTTCCGGATTGGTGCGGTTATCAGCAAACGCCAGAAAGACAGGAGTCTTCATGCCCCTCAGCGACGCTCTCAAGAGGTCATCGTCATCCTGCGGGCTGTCGAACAGGACGTCGATACCGATGCCCTTCGCTCCCAGTTGGTCAATCTGCCCGAGTGCTTTCGCCAGGATCGTCCGATCGACCGGAGAGATCTGTCCCGTCGCACGATTTGTATCGGCTGTGTAAACGACCAGGGTGACACGCTTGTCGGTATCGGTCGGCGGGGCAAAATTGGCTGCCCGCAGATCGTAGAGGGCTGCTTCCGCATCACGCAAAAGCGGCAACCGCCAACTGTTCAAGGCAATGAACAGTGCCAGGGCCAACAGGACCAGTGCCACGAAACTGCGCTGCCAGCCGAGCTGCGACAAGCTGCGTCGCGCCGTCCTGCCAATCTCGCGCGGTCCATCTTTGGCCGCGCGCGGCTCTTTGGCCATGCGTTAAATTCCCTCCGTTATCATTGAGGGCGCGCCCGCTTTGCCCTCCACAGATGCAGCCATCCGCGCGCCTTGCGATACGAGCGGCCTCGCTCCGTCTCCGATAACTGCAAAGCCGGCCCAATAATAAGGGTGAGATGTATCGACATCGGACATGAGCCCCTGCTGCGCCTTGAGCAAAGCCTCTCCGGACGGCGTGCCGGGAGCAGCTGCGAACAGTCCGTTGATCAGTCGCGCCGTGGCATCGAAGTCGTCCGGCGCCGGCCAATGGCTGGCAAGTACGGATCGACTCCCGGCACCGATGAACGCACGGACCAGACCTTCCAGCGCTGACCCGCCACCTGTGGCAAGGCCAGTCTCGCGCGTGGCGATCACGTCCGCTTCACCTGCCGTATCGCAGGCGGAAAGGATGACCATGTCGGCATCGAGCTTCAGATCGAATATCTCGGCAAAGCTGAGCAGGCCGTCCGAACCCTGCGCGCCGAACGACGTGACAAGCGCTGGCCGTGCCGCGCATGACGGCTGCGGCGGCGTGACGAGGCCATGCGTCGCGAAATGGAGGATCCGGAAATTGTCGAGGTCGCCCCGCGATTTGATCGCAGTGTCCGAAAAGGCCGGACCGACCATCAGATCAGTCCCCTGGCCTGATAGCAGCATCCGGGCCTTGAGAAGCTCGGCCTCGGAGATGGGCCTGCTCCACGTCGTCAGCGGCCAATCGCAATCGTTGCCTGCCGCCCCATCGCTTCCCCGCACCCTCGGACCAACTTGCCCGCTTGATTGTACAACCGCAGCATTGCGGCCCATGCCGAGATAGGCTTCGTGCGCCTTGGAGGCAGGCTGCTTCCGGGCATCCATGAAGGACCGTGCCGAAACGGCAGTGGAGACGAGCTTGTCCTTTGCCAGCCATTGCACCGCTCGCAGATCGAACGGATCGCCCGCCGGGCTTTCGGCCTGCTGAAGATAGTCCTGCGCCGAACCCTCGTCGGCAATCAGGACATTGACCGGCAATTTCAGCATCGCCCCGTCTGGTTCAAAGATCAGATGCCTGGCTGCCTGCAAATCCGATGCGACAGGACCAAACAATGCCTTGTAGACGGCTACCGCCTCTTTTGCCGCAAAAGTCCCGGTCACATACTGCTTGCCATCGAAGCGCGAGATCGAGTCACGGATCGCCTTTACCGATGCTTCCAGTTCCGCCGAAGTGATTGGCGCCCGATAACCAACGGCCTTGTCCTTGTTCGCGAAGAACACGAACACATCCGGACCAAGGACGGCCATCTTGGCATAGGCCTCGTTCGGCGCAAGGCCTTCCTGAAGCTCCTTCTGTCCAATTACCCGCTGCGTCACAACGCGGTAGCGCGCATAGTTGGCAAGTTCGATGACGGTTGCCTGTTCCTGCGCTTCGAGTTCGTTGACCCGTTTTGCGGCATCCGCAATCTCGTCACTCCGGGCTGATGCATCATCCAGTCGCTGCAAGGCCGCATAAGTCATGCGGGCGCGCTCAACGGCGCGCGTCAGGCTGTTGGATTGCCGGAACAGCCGGGCTGCTTCGTCGCTGCCTCCTGACAGTTCGCGCGATAGCACGGCCTGTGTTTCGGCAACGCCTGGACGCACCAGCACTTGTGACGCCTGGAAGAAGGCATCGCTCGTTGCCGCGTCGCCGCTCATCCTCGCTGCCAGCAGATCAAAATAGGGGGACATCTGCCGTGAAAGGCCGGAAAGACCATTCTCGCGCTCGACAGAACGGGCCACGACCTGACGGTATAACGGCTCTGCTTCGGCCGGGCGGCCATGACGCATCAGGTAGGCTGCCAGCCTCGCCTGGGCCGCTGCCATGCTGCGGGTTTCCGGGTATTGTACGCTAACGATCTCTAGCGCAGAGCGCAGCAGCGCTTCTGCGTCAGAAATGCGCCCCTCGTCTTCGGCGATCGTTGCCAGCTCGTTCAGAACTTGCGCGCGCATCCGCACGATCGAGACGACGCGGCCGTTGCGCACCGCCAAGGCCCGAGCCTGCGCCTGTTCCAACGCGGCGCGAGCCTCGACCTTGCGCCCCACAAGACGCAGCGCCGTTCCGCGCAACTGGAGGC
Organism: Novosphingobium sp. GW835-FHT14H07; assembly: GCF_058793515.1. Classification (NCBI taxonomy): domain Bacteria; kingdom Pseudomonadati; phylum Pseudomonadota; class Alphaproteobacteria; order Sphingomonadales; family Sphingomonadaceae; genus Novosphingobium; species Novosphingobium sp. GW835-FHT14H07. The sequence goes on along the minus strand of NZ_JBXAFX010000011.1, from coordinate 114,218 downwards.
TTTGTGCATCCAGAATTGTGGCTCGTTCGTCATCTGTCAGCCGCAGATCATCGACCAATCCCATGGCGTTGGCCGTCAGATCCGAGGCGTTGATCCGTCGCGAAACCGAAGGCGTAAGTTCCATGGTGGCGCGCAGGCTGTCCGCGCCCATGGCGCTCGTCTGCCGCAGGGGCTGGCCCAGCCGGTCCAACGCCTGAGCATACCTTTCCTGATTGAGCAGGTGAATGGCTTCGTAATTGCGACGCAACCGTTCCACCACGCCGCTACCGGCGGGCATTGCAGCGGCTTCGGAAAACAGGCGGTCTGCCTCGGCAAACTGGCCAAGGTTGGAGCGTTGCAGGCCAGCGTTTACAAGGAACTCGACGCGATCCATCGGAACATCGCCTGTCGAAGCCTGCCGCTGGTCCAATGTCTCGAAGTATGCCGCGGCCTCGGCGTAATCGCCAGAATTGTTGCGACGATAACCTTCTGCCAGCGCTGTTGCTGGATCAAGCGTTAGGGCCTGTATCCGGGCATAAGCTTCGGTGTCGTTGATGGAAGTCGTGGCAATCTCGATCGGCTCGTCCAAAATACGATCCGCATAGATCGACCGCAGAGCCAGATCGAGCGCACCGTGATAGGCGGAGAAGCCTTCCACCACGAATGTCGTGTTGCCTCTGGCCACGCTCACCACTTCGTAGGCCAGATCAGGGTCTTTCCACCGGCAATCCGTCCGCATGCGCCCAGCAACGGACGCGCGGCTGGCGTCTAGGCAGGTGACCTTCTGGCGACGCCGATCTGCCAGACGGGCAAGTTCATCGTCCTGGCCATGCCGCAGGGCAAATACATATCCAACCGGCAGGGCGGAATCCCGGCAGACGATGGCCCATGTCCTGTCCAGGGGCGATCGGTTGGCCTGATCCGTCGTGCGCGACTGGACCTGGCAAAGTGCCTTGCTGCCGCCCGATCCGAGAGGGAAACTGTCGCGCAGGAGCAGCGATTCCTCAGCTGCCACCGCGTGGCCAACCGAAGGGCCGCACACCACTGCAAGCGCAGCAACGCCCGTTGCCAGTCTGATTCCGAAGCTCGCCAATCGGTTACGCATCGCCTGCTCCCTTAGCCCGGCCTTCACGATCCACGCGAAGACCAAGACCACTGCATCGAATTACTGCGTATCCCGAAGACTCTTGTGCCCTTTGCCACAGCATAGGCGCGTCGATGCGGCAATGCCAAGTGATACACCGGCAATGTATGACGAAATGTCGCGGTCAGGGTGTGACAAAATGTCGCGGTCAGGCGTCAGAAGCCCTCGAAAGTCACTGCCTCTTCCAGCGCCGCGCGAGGTACCTCAAACCGGTTTATGGCTGCGTCCTGATCGCTATAGCCGATCGCCAGCCCACAGAAGAACACATGATCCTTGGGGATGGCGACGCATTCCCGGACTTGCTTCTGATAAACAGCCCAGGCCTCCTGCGCGCAGGAATCAAGCCCTTCCTCACGCAACAGAAGCATGACCGTCTGCAGCCACATGCCGATATCCGACCACTGCGGCGGCCCCATGTAGCGCGGCGTGTGGACCAGCATCAGCACTGGCGCACCGAAGGCCCGGAAGTTGCGCATGAACTGGGCCAGGCGACCGCGCTTGTTGTCCCGTTCGATGCCAAGCGCAGCGTACATCGCTTCGCCCACACCAAATCGCCGCGCTTCGTAAGCACCCTCAAGATCGGGCGGATAGATGGCGTATTCGGGCGCGTGAGCATTGCGCCCCATTGGTATTACGGCTCCTACGGTTCTGACCAGCCGGTCGAGCGGCTCACCCGAAATGACGTGGGCGTTCCAAGGTTGGACATTGCCACCCGAAGGAGCTCTTTGCGCCTTCGTGAGGACACGCTGAAGGATGTCGAAAGGTACGGGGTCCGAGCGAAAAAGACGCACCGATCGCCGCGTCAGCACTGCCTCGGTTACGTCCATCGAACCGCTTCAGAAACCGAGGAATCGCACGTTTCCGTCGATCGGCTCGCGCTGGCGACTGAAGCCGTTCACGGGATTGCCATCATCACGGTATCCAATCGCAATGCCGCAGAAGAAGATGTGGGTCTCATCAGAAACGCCAATGAACTCCTTGATAAGCTTGGCATACATCGAGAGGAACTCCTGGGGGCAGGAATCAAGCCCCTCTTCGCGCAGAAGCAGCATGAACGTCTGCAGCCACATCCCGACGTCCGACCACTGCGGGGGGCCCATGCGACGATCGAAATAGCAGAGCAGCACCGCCGGGGCGCCGAAAGACGTGGCATTGTTGCGAACGAAGTCGGCCCTTGCATCCGCATCGGCTCGTCCCACGCCCATCGCCTGATACATGGCGGCTCCGACCGCATGGAGGCGAGCCTTGCATTCGGGAATGACCTCGGGATCAGACCACGAATATTCGATCGGATCCTGCATCGGTGACGAAAGCATCTTCGCCTGCAACTCGGCCAGGGGAGCGCCGGTCACAATGGTCGCTTCCCAAGGTTGAAAGTTACAGCCAGACGGCGCCCACCTTGCCTTGTCCAATACGCGACGCAAGGTCTCGAGCGGCACAGGGTCAGGCTTGAAAGCCCGGATGGAACGACGGGAAAGTACGGCTTCGCTGACGGTCATCGTGCTCATGCCGGATTAACTGCCCGGTTAAACCGACATCGTCAAGCGGGACCTACTCGTCCTCGAACAGATCTGCCAACTGTTCGATAATCGTGCCGCCCAATTGTTCAGCATCCATGATCGTCACTGCGCGGCGGTAATATCGGGTCACATCGTGACCGATGCCGATCGCGACAAGCTGGACCGGCGATTGCTTCTCGATCCAGTCGATCACCTTGCGAAGGTGCTGTTCCAGGTATCCCGCGTTGTTGACGGACAAAGTGGAGTCATCAACCGGAGCGCCATCGGAAATGACCATGAGGATGCGGCGGTCCTCGGGCCGGGCCAGCAGCCGGGTATGCGCCCACAGCAGCGCTTCGCCGTCGATGTTTTCCTTGAGCAGACCCTCGCGCATCATCAGGCCGAGATTCTTTCTCGCACGGCGCCAAGGCTCGTCGGCCTTCTTGTAAACGATGTGGCGCAAGTCGTTGAGACGGCCCGGCTGCGAAGGCTTGCCACCGGCCAGCCATGCCTCGCGGCTTTGCCCCCCCTTCCACGCGCGGGTGGTGAAGCCGAGCACTTCTGTCTTGACCCCGCAACGCTCAAGCGTGCGCGCAAGAATGTCGGCGCTGATCGCTGCGATCGAGATGGGGCGCCCGCGCATCGATCCGGAATTGTCGATCAGTAACGTGACGATGGTGTCCTTGAACTCGACATCGCGCTCGATCTTGTAGGACAGCGAATGACCCGGCGAGATCACCACGCGGGCAAGCCGAGCCGCGTCCAGCAGGCCCTCTTCCTGGTCGAAGTCCCAAGACCGGTTCTGCTGCGCCATCAGGCGACGCTGCAGCCGGTTGGCGAGGCGGGTGACCACGCCCTGCAGCCCCTTGAGCTGGGTATCGAGGTAGGCGCGCAGCCGCGTCAGTTCTTCCTCGTCGCACAGGTCAGTAGCCGAAACGACCTCGTCGAACTGCGTGGTGTAGCTCTTGTAGTCGAAGTTCTCGGGCAGGTCGGTCCAGGGACGGTTCGGGCGCGTCGGCAGCATGCCCTCCTCGCCCTCGTCGGCCATGTCCGAATCGGCCGCATCGTCGTCCTGTTCGATTTCCTGCTCGGACTCCGAATCCTCGTCGCCCTCGCTGGTGTCGCCAGCCACTTCGGACGGTTGCTGCTCCTGATCGTCGGAGTTCGAGGGCTCTTCCTCGCCCTCGTCTTCCTGCTCCTCGCCCTCGTCGTCCTGCGTGTCCTCATCCTGTTCGGACGCGGACTGCGTCAGGTCGAGATGCTGCAGCATGTCCAATGCGAGCTGCTGAAACGCCCGCTGGTTGTCGAGCGAAAGGGCAAGGCCTTCGATGTCCTGGCCAACCTTGCTCTCGATCCAGCTGCGCACCATCGCCATGCCGGTATCGGTCGACGCCGGGGATTCCTGTCCCGTCAGCTTCTCGCGCAGGAGCAGCGCAAGCGCGGTTGGCAGCGGCACGTCCTCGGGCTTTGCGGCGCGACTGATCGGGTCGGAGGCCATGCGCATGGCGAGGGCCGCACCGAGGTTGCCGCGCATGCCGGCATAGGCGTTCGCGCCAAGCGCCTCGTAGCGGACCTGCTCCACCGCATCATAGCAAGCGCGCGCCAGTGCCTCGGTCGGCGCATTGCGGCCGTGCATGGCAGCGTTGTGATGGCGCAGCCGCAGCGCCATCGAATCCGCATGACCGCGGGCTTCTGCTACCTGCTCTGCCGGGAGCGAACGCCCTGGCATTGGCACGCGCATGGACTGCCCGGACTGCACCGGCGCATCCGCCGTCCACGCCACCTCGACCTCGGGATCGAGCGAGATCGCCCGCGCAGTGCCGGTCAGCACCGAACGGAAACGGTCGAGGGGAGTTTCGTCAGCCAATGCGCAAATGCCCGTGATTCAGAACGTTCAGCCGATCTTCTGGCCGGTCTTCGCCCAGTCCGCAAGGAAGCCTTCGATACCCTTGTCCGTAAGGACATGTTTGAACAGGCCCTTGATCACGGCCGGGGGCGCAGTGATCACGTCGGCACCGATGCGTGCGCTCTCCAGCACGTGAACGCCATGGCGGATCGAAGCGACGAGGATTTCGGTCTCGAACGCATAGTTATCGTAGATCAGGCGAATGTCGCGGATCAGGTCCATGCCATCGAAGCCGTTGTCGTCATGACGGCCGACAAACGGCGAGATGAAGGTCGCGCCGGCTTTGGCCGCAAGCAGCGCCTGATTGGCCGAGAAGCAGAGCGTGACATTGACCTTCGTGCCGTCGCTGGTCAGCGCCTTGCAGGTCTTGAGACCGTCAATCGTCAGGGGGACCTTGATGCAGACGTTGTCGGCGATCTTGCGCAGGATCTCGGCCTCGCGCATCATGCCTTCGTGGTCCAGCGCCACGACTTCGGCCGACACCGGACCATCTACCAGACCGCAGATCTCACGGGTGACTTCAATGAAGTCCTTGCCCGCCTTGGCAATCAGGGTCGGGTTGGTGGTCACGCCATCAAGCAGGCCAGTGGCAGCAAGGTCGGCAATTTCAGTGGTATCGGCAGTGTCGACGAAGAACTTCATGGGACGAGGCCTTCCAGCAGGGAGAAGTGATTCCCCCGTGCCTATAGGGAAAGCCTCGGCCAATGTCAGTGCCCGAGCATGCGAATTTGTCAGACTATTTCAGGCCAAAAGCGGCCATCAGCACCGGATCGTTGGTCGAACGAGGGTCAGAACGGATGGCGGCCTCTTCCCGGCCGATTGCGCGGAAGATTGCATTGTCCGCCTCATAGGCCAGCGAATTGGCAATGCCGCCAACGTCAACACCTGTCAGCGCGCCAAGGACCTGCCCCAGCAGCGGGTCCCGGCTCACCCGGATCGCATCGCCGAACTCCGGCACCATGATCTCGACAAGGCTCGTGCCCATCTCCTGGTGCAGGAACGACGTCGCCCCCATCGGATCTGAACCGCGCAGCAGCGCGAGTGCATTGCGAATGCCGATAGTGCGCACCGCGTCTGTCACCGCAGGCGCTGCGCGTTCCGCCGCGTCATAGGCCATGTCGTTGAACGCCCGCTGCAGCCGGTCCCTGACGATCGGTCCGGTCAGGATCCGCTCGAGCACGCCGCCGCGGTTTCCGATAGCCTGGGGCAGGGCAAGCCGGGTTACCTGATCGTCCCAGAACCCGCCCGGCGCCAGCAAGCGCGCAAAGGCCCTATCGGTCGACAGGAACAGCAGCCGACGCACGGCCTCTTCCAGCGAGAACTGCGGATAGCTCGCACAGCCGGAAACGGCGAGCACGGCAGCTGACGTCATGCCGCCAAGCAGGACCCGGCGGTTCAGGATGGTGGAAGCCTGCGACACGTTTTTCTCCTCAATTCCTTTGCGCCCGGGCTTTGCCCGTTGCGATGCAGCCCCATATAGACCGGCGAACATGAACCGCGTCCGATGCCTTGTCTTCAACTCCGCGCTCGGCCCGCTCGACTATCGCGTGCCCGCCGGGATGGACGTGGAACCTGGCAGCGTCGTGATCGCACCGCTGGGGCCGCGGCAGATCATCGGCGTGGTCTGGGAAGCGGAACGGCTGCCGGGAACTGAAGTTCCGGATGCCAAACTCCGCCCATTGCTTCAGGTTCTCCCTGTCCCTCCCCTGCCCGCACCATTGCGGCGCCTGATCGAGTGGACTGCCGACTATTACGTCGCGCCGCTTGCGGCAGTGGCGCGCATGGCGCTGTCAAGCACGGCCGCACTGCAAGGCGGCGGCACCGTCACCGAATATCGCCTGACCGGCCGCGAGCCGGATCGAATGACGCCCCAGCGTCTCATCGCTCTGGACCTGTTGCAGGACCAGCAGGCAACGATCCGCGAACTGTCGGAAATCGCCGGGGTCTCCGACGGCGTGCTGCGCGGAATGGTCAATGCCGGGCTGCTTGAACCGGTGGTGGTCGATTCGGACCGGCCCTATCCTCCCGCGGATGCTGGTTTCGCCGCGCCCGACCTGTCGGATGAGCAATCGGAAGTTGCCGCCCGCTTTGTCGAGGCGGTCAATGCACATGCCTTCCACCCGTTTCTGCTCGACGGCGTGACCGGCTCCGGCAAGACGGAAACCTATTTCGAAGCGGTGGCAGCCGCGATTGAGCAAGGGCGGCAAGTCCTCGTGCTCCTTCCGGAAATCGCGCTCACAGAAACCTTCCTCAAGCGCTTCGAAGCGCGCTTTGGGGTACCGCCGGTCACGTGGCATTCCTCGCTGAAATCGTCCGAACGGCGGCGCGCGTGGCGGGCTGTGGCAGCAGGAACGGCGCAAGTGGTGGTCGGTGCACGCAGCGCACTGTTCCTGCCCTTCGCCCGCCTCGGCCTCATCGTCGTCGACGAAGCGCACGAGATCTCGTTCAAGCAGGACGACGGGGTGCGCTACAACGCCCGCGACGTCGCAGTCATGCGCGCTCATTTCGAGAAAGTGCCAGTCATCCTCGCCAGCGCCACGCCGGCGCTGGAAAGTCTGCAGATGGCCGAAGCCGGGCGTTACGAGCGGGTGGTCCTGCCCGCACGCTTTGGCGGGGCGACGATGCCAGACATCCAGATTGTCGACCTGCGCGAGCAACAGCCCGAGCGCGGACACTGGATCGCGCCGCCATTGGTCGAGGCACTGAAGGATCGGCTCGCCAAGGGCGAGCAGTCACTGCTTTTCCTGAACCGGCGCGGCTATGCTCCGCTTACCCTGTGCCGGACCTGCGGCTATCGGTTCCAGTGCCCCAACTGCTCGGCCTGGCTGGTCGAGCACCGCCTCTCGCGCCGCCTCGCCTGTCACCATTGTGGACACGAGATCCCGCCGCCCGATGCCTGCCCCGAATGCAGCGAGCCCGATTGCCTTGTCGCCTGCGGCCCCGGGGTTGAACGCATTGCAGACGAGGTTGCGGCGATCCTGCCCGAAGCCCGCGTCGCGCTGGTCACTTCCGACACGCTGACCAGCCCCGCGAAGGCTGCAGAGTTCGTCGAGATGGCAAGCAACAAGGCGATCGACGTGATCGTCGGCACCCAGCTTGTCACCAAGGGCTACCACTTTCCGGAACTCACGCTGGTCGGCGTGATCGATGCCGACATGGGCCTCGAGGGCGGCGATCTTCGCGCAGCCGAACGCACCTATCAGCAAGTGGCGCAAGTCGCAGGCCGCGCCGGCCGTGGTGAAAAGCCCGGCGAGGTGCTGATCCAGACCCGGCACCCCGAAGCGCCGGTTATCGAGGCCCTGGCCAGCGGCGACCGTGACGCCTTCTACGCCGCCGAAGCCGAAGCCCGGCGCGATGCCGGAGCGCCACCCTTCGGACGTTGGGCCGCGATCATCGTTTCAAGCGAGGACGAAGCCGAAGCGCGCGACGCTGCTCGCGGGATTGGAGGTTCGGCGCCGCGACTGGACGACGTGCTGATTCTCGGGCCTGCCCCGGCGCCGCTGTCGCTCCTGCGCGGCCGCTATCGCTACCGCCTGCTGATCAACGCACGCCGCTCCACCGAACTGCAGCGCGTAATCCGCGACTGGCTCGATCCCCTGCGCTTCCCGCCGGGCGTCCGTGTCGCCGTGGATATCGATCCCTACAGCTTTGTCTGACGCTTAGGGGGCCTGACCCTTAGAGGCAGGTTGAACCAAAACGTCACTCGGCCATTCCGCAAGGATGACCGGCCCCGTCCTCGTTCCGATCCTTGGCGACCAGCTTTCGCCTGACATCTCCAGCCTGGCTGATCGCAAGCCGGACGACACCGTGATCCTAATGATGGAAGTGGCCGAGGAGACCACCTACGTCCTCCATCACAAGGCCAAGATCGCGCTGATCCTCTCGGCCATGCGCCACTTCGCCAAGGAATTGTGCGAGGCTGGCTGGACGGTCGACTACGTTCGCCTTGATGACCCGGAAAACACCGGCAGCTTCACCGGCGAAGTTGCCCGCGCCATAGCTCGCCATGACGTACGCGGCGTGCAGGTGACCGAGCCAGGGGAATGGCGGGTGCGGCAGGCAATGGAGCAGTGGCGCACTGACCTCCCGGTCCGCGTCCGCATTTTGCCCGATACCCGCTTCATCTGCCCCCTGCCCGACTTCTTCGAATGGGCGGCAGGCCGCCGCGAGTTGCGCATGGAATGGTTCTACCGTGAAATGCGCCGCAAGACCGGGCTTCTCATGGACGGTGACAAGCCAATGGGAGGTCGCTGGAATTTCGACGCGGAAAACCGGAGAGGACCCGAGAAGAGCCTCGCGCCGCCAGTTCTCCCCGCGTTCAAGCCGGACGAGGTGACGCACGAGGTTCTCCAAATGGTCGCCGAACGATTTGACAGGCACTTCGGCTCGCTCGGCAACTTTGCCTGGCCGGTTTGCAGGGCCGAGGCGGAGCAGGCAAGAGACGCCTTCCTCAAGGACCGTCTGCCAATGTTCGGCAGGTATCAGGACGCAATGGTGACGGGGCAGGATTTCCTGTTTCACGCCGCACTGTCCCCCGCGATCAATATCGGCCTCCTGGATCCGCTCGACCTCTGTCGCCGTGCCGAGATGGAATGGCGCGAAGGCCGCGCACCACTGGAAGCCGTCGAAGGCTTCATCCGCCAGATCATCGGCTGGCGGGAATACATCCGCGGCATGTACTGGCTGGAAATGCCGGCGCTCGCCGAAGCCAACGGCCTTGATGCCCACCGTCCGCTACCCGACTTCTACTGGACGGGCGACACGCAGATGCACTGCATTGCCGAATGTGTCCGCACCACGCGGGACAATGCCTATGCCCATCACATCCAGCGGTTGATGGTGCTCGGCAATTTCGCTCTTCTTGCCGGCCTTGACCCTCGGGAAGTGGCGGAATGGTATCTGATCGTCTTTGCCGATGCCTATGAATGGGTCGAACTGCCCAACGTGGCAGGCATGATCCTTCATGCCGACAAGGGCCGTCTGGCGTCCAAACCCTACGCGGCCAGCGGCGCCTACATTGATCGCATGAGCGACTATTGCGGCAAATGCACTTACGACGTGAAGCAGAAGACCGGCCCCGGCGCCTGCCCGTTCAATGCACTCTACTGGCATTTCCTCGCGCGGAATGAAAATCACCTGTCGAGCTATCATCGGCTCGCCCAACCTTATGCCACGTGGCGAAGGATGGACGAAGACCGGCGTGACGAATACATTGCCAGTGCCGAGCTTTTCCTGAACAGCCTTTCCCAAAAGCCCTGAACTTCGGGCCGGAACCGATCCGCATACGGTCGTGCTTGCCGATAACGAAAGAATGAAGGACTGCTCTTGCGAACTTTTCCGGCAATGGGTGGTTGATCTGGCGTAAATATTTCTGGCTTGAAGATTTTCCTGCGGTCCATCGCATTTGGGACAAGCATCCTCGTCTCGGCAACTACTCCAGCTTCGGCAGAAAGCTGGTACAAGCTCGATTCCCGCCATTTCGTGCTGCACAGCGCGGGCAGCGTCGAACTCGCCACAAAGTTGTCGAATGATCTCGAACGATTCGATTTTCTGGTCCGGCAGATTTTCGGCATTCCCGATGATCCCAATGCCATGCCGCTGCCGATATATCTGCTGCCCAACAAGGCTGCAGTTGGCGCATTGTACAAGGTCCCGGAGGTAGCGGGGTTCTTCTCGCATGACATCGAAGGCCGCTTCATCGTCTCGCACCGCGAGGTTGCCATGTCCGAGCTCGAACTTGGCGCCCAGGCAACCTTGTTCCACGAATATGCCCATTTCCTGATGTTCCGAAACTCCCGCTTCGCCTATCCCTCCTTGTACGTGGAAGGCTTCGCGGAGTATCTTTCCACCGTCGAGTTTGACAGTCAGGGTCGCTTCGATCTTGGTCGTCCGGCCCGTCATAGAGCGTGGACCCTTGCGCGGGACGATATGCCCCTGACCGAGGTTCTGGCTGGCAAGCAGGGGCGCAATTCGGATCTATTCTACGGCGAGTCGGGGCTGCTGGTACACTTCCTCAGCACGAGCGAGGAGCGGAAGGGCCAGCTCGGCAATTATCTCTCGCTCGTGGCAGGTGGAACGCCGCCCGACGAAGCCGGCACCGCTGCATTTGGTGACCTCAAGAAGCTGGATCGCGAACTCGACAAGTACATGCGCGGAAGCATCAAGTTCTCGCGCTCCGCCACGCCCTTGCCGCAGCCTGCCGCCCCTGCCCTCGAACACTTGTCGCCAGTCGATTCGGCCATCGTTCCCCTGCACCTCATGCGCTTCATCGACAAGCGTGAGGAAGAGGCACTTGGCGAACTGCGCCAGATCGCGCTGGCAAATCCGCAGTCCGCCAATGCCGCTTACGAGTGGCAAGAGCAGCACAGGCGCTCGCGAACAACACCGAAGATACGGCTAAAGAAATCGCGTTGTGGAACGAGGCCGAGAAGTTCAACGAACTTGCCTTGAAACTGGCGCCGGGGATGGCGCGGGCGAACCTCCTGAAGGGCGAGATCGAGATGCACCGGCTCGGGAACGTGTCCATCAGGGCGCCCGAACGGTGGACTGCGGCCAGAAACTGGGTCAAGAAGGCCAGCGACGCATAACCTTACGATTCCTTCGCGTTCTGGACGCTGTTCCAGAGCTACAGTAGCGAGTCGGCGGATATACCCGGTTCTGCGCGCTACGCCTTGCGACGGGCGCTCGAACTCGCGCCGGAGGCGAACAGCATACGCGCAGCCTTTGCCTGGGACCAGGCGAACCAGGGGCGGTTCGATGACGCTATCGCCCATGCGCGCATCCTCGCCAACGATCCTCACGGCGGACAGTACGGTAAATCCCTCCTCGCCCGGATCGAGCGTTGGAAGTCAACCGGGCAACCAGAGAAACCTTGTACGGCAGAGGAAAACGCCTGCGAAAGTGAATGATGCCTCGGCACTGGCGAGGCGACCGCTCCGTCAGTGCCGCGCCCACATGGGTGGCCGTATGCCACCCTGACGGACGACGCGCAGGAGCAGGAACAACCCTGCGCCAGTCGCCACCAGCATGGCGATCACGCTTGCCTCCAGACCGAACGCACCGCCAGTCAGCCAGTCAGGCCCGTTGCGTGTTGTCGCCAGCAGGCCATTTGGCGTGGCGCCCCCTGAAACCGGCACGCTGAACACCCAGCCCTGGGTGAAATTCCACGCGGCATGAATGCCGATCGGGATCCACAGCCTTCGTTTCCAGAGGTATGCCGCGCCGAGCAGGATGCCTGCTTCCATGGCAATGGCGAAGGCGGCAAAGAAGGTCGCTCCCTCGTTTCCCAGATGTGCCGCCCCGAACAATGCCGCGGTAATGCCAAGTGCCGCCCAGGTGCCCAACAGCGCCTCGATGTGTCGCAGCAGGATGCCCCGGAACAGGATTTCCTCGAACGTGGCGGATGTCACCGCCATCGCAAGCATGGCCCACAAGGCCCCAATGCCGTTCACGCCTTCGACCGCAAACCCGCCCAGGACGGCGACGATCCCTGTCATGAGGCCGAACAGCGCGGCCCCGATGAAGAATCCAAGAGACACTTCCCGCCCGAACATGACCAGCGGCAGTTCATCGTTCCCGCGTCGCTCGATCCATCGCCGACAAGCGAAGTACGTCGTGATGGCCAGTGCCGCGGTGATCAGGGCGGCAAGAAAGTCCAGGAAGGTATCGTCCGGCACCACCCTCTTCAGCAACAGCGAAGCCAGCGATGCCACGAAGGCAACAAGCCCGAATTCGATGATGATCAGGACTGCGGGAAAACCGACGATCCGCCGCAACAAGCTTTGCCTTGCCGGTCCGGAAACATCATTCATGCTGGCTCCCCTTCTGGTGCCGTTCCTTGTCGAGCAACCGTTGCTTGATCTTGAGCCCGTAGGCGTAACCACCGAGAGAACCGTCCGACCGGATCACGCGATGACAGGGAATGAGCACCGCCACGTTGTTCGCCCCGTTTGCGGTGCCTGTTGCGCGCACCGCGCCCGGTTTGCCAACGGCTGCCGCGATCTCTGCGTAGGAGCGGGTCTCACCAGGCGGTATCTGTCGCAAGGCCTGCCACACAGCCTCCTGAAATGACGTTCCCTTCACGTCGATCGGAATATGAGAATGATCGCCCGGAGCCTCGACGGCCGCGATGACCTCCTCCAGCAGATTGGCGAAATCCGCCCCCCCTTCTTCCAGAGCGGCCTCGGGAAAGCGCCGCCGCAAAGCTTCGTCGCTCTCGTTGAACGCAAGACGGCAGATGCCTTTGTCGGTCGCAGCGACGAGCATGTTCCCAAGAGTTGTGGGAACGACTGCCCAGCGAATCCTCACTCCCCTCCCACCATTGACCCAGGCCGATGGCGTCATTCCCAACCGCTTCCCAGCAGCCGAATAAAACCGCGAAGGTCCCGAGAAACCGGCATCGTAGATTGCATCGGCAACCCTTTCCGTTCCTGAGAGCGCCTCGGCCATCCGGGCATTTTGCAACGCCCGCGCATAGGCTGTTGGCGACAGTCCCGTTGCCTTGGCAAATACGCGCTGGAAGTGAGTGGGCGAATACCCGCAGCGTTTCGCCAGATCGGCCAGACCCACCGGTTGGCCCGCCGACTTGATAGCCTCGATAGCCGTCAACACGGCGCGCTCGTCGCGCGATACATCATCGGGGGAGCAACGCAGGCAGGGCCTGAGACCTGCCCCACGTGCAGCCTCCCCATCTGGGAAGAAGCGCACGTTTTCGCGGCGGGGATGCCGTGCAGAGCAGGACGGTCGACAGTAAATCCCCGTGGTCAGCACACCTGTGACAAAATGGGCATCATAAGAGCGATCGCGTGCCAGCACCGCCGCCCACGCCTCGTCGTCGGCAATCTTCGATCCACTCGTCATAGGCTTTCGATAAAGCTCCGAACGATAGCTGCAAGCCCGCGTCGCCTTGTGCATGGTCACATCTCCTTCTTGTGCAAAGTTTCTGCCCGCGCTCCATGCCAAAAGCGTCCCGCACCTTGCGGTCAAAGCAATATGGCGCAAAAAGCGGGTACATGCGTGTTGCCAAACAGATAATTGCCCTCCTTGCAGCTCTTTTCGCATTGGTAGCGGCGCCTGTCGCCATGGCCGATCCGGCGGACATCAGCGCGGCAAGCCGCTCCGTGGTTCGCGTGGTGATCATTGAAAGCGACGGCGATCGCGCCCGGCTGATCACCCATGGCACGGGATTCGCCGTGACCCCGAACCTGATCGTCACCAATGCCCATGTCGTCGAGGAGCTGCGCGGAGACGACACTCTCATCGCCGGTGTCGTCCCCGCCGAGGGCCGCAACGGATATCCGGCCAAGCTGGTCGCCTATTCGCCCGGCAATGACCTTGCCCTGCTGCGCATCGAAGGTGGCGGCACCCTTACGCCAATCACGCTCTTTCCCGGTGCACCAACCGATGGTTCGGAGGTCTATGCCGTCGGCTATCCCGGCAACGTCGATCTGGCGCAAGGCTTGTCGATGGCCGATCTCGTCACGCCGCAGGAAGCGGTCAAGACACGCGGCTATCTGTCCGGGGGCCGCTCCTCGCGGTCATTCGATACCCTCTTGCACACGGCCCCGCTTGGATCGGGAAATTCGGGCGGCCCGCTGCTCGATTCCTGCGGCCGCGTAATCGGCGTCAACTCCTTCGGCACGGTCAGCGACAACAGCACCGATTCGTCCTTCTACTTCGCCATTTCGATGCGCGAGCTTTCGGCCTTCCTGCTCCGCGCCAAGGTGGACGTGCATAGCAGCGGCCTGCCCTGTCGCTCGATCGCCGATCTGGACCGCGCCGAAGCGCAACGCGCAGCCGGAGAACAGGCGCGCATGGCTGCCGAACGCGAAGCACGCGCGCAAGCCAGCCAGCAGCAGTTCGAAACTGCGCGGCGCGAGGCTGAAATGGCAGTGCTTTCCGAGCGTGACAACGGCATGGCCCTGGCCGCCCTGCTGCTCGTCGGCGCGCTCGGCGTTGGCGGTTGGGGCATGGTCCAGGCCTCACGGCGGCGCGGAAAATTTCAGCGCAAGCACGTCTTTGGTGCTGCGGCGCTGCTTGTGTCCGCTATCGCAGTATGGTTCCTGCGCCCGTCGCTCGCATCAATAGATAGCCGCGCACGGGAAAACCTCGAACAACCCCAGGCGTCTTCCAGCAGTTCGGCAGCGGCACTCGATCGCCCTGGCTCAGGACGCATGATCTGCGTGCTCGATCCCGAACGCAGCCGCGTCACCGTTTCCGATATCACCGATGTTCCGATCGAATGGACCGAAACTGGCTGCATGAACGGAAAGACGCAGTACGGCCTCGCCAACGATGGCTGGAGCCGAATCCTTGTGCCGAACGGCGAGGAAACGATCTCGGTGAATTCGTATGATCCACAATCCCGGACCTACACCGTGGAACGGTTTCTCGTGGGTCTGGATGCCATGACCGAGGCCCGCGCTGCACGCGCCAGGCTCAATGCGCCCGCATGCGGCGCCGGTGAAGAAGCCGCCCGCCAGTTCGGCCAGAACCAGCAGTCCATCAAGGCACTGCTTCCTCCCGAACCCAATGAGCGCATGCGCTACAACTGCCAGCCTCAGCCCTGAGACCTGTCGATCGGACGTCGATCGAGGAAATCACGATCATACCTATGCACAAGAAGCCAAGTCGCATCTTGTCATATGGGCCTGACGTTGCTAGGCGCGCCCCGTCTGCAGGCCACCCGGTGTTCATCGCCGGGTAATGGTCTGCCTCGGCTTATCCTGGATGAAGGAACTTCGGCGCGTGGAGATTTCCAGCGGCATTACGGCCAGCCTGTCAGGGCGTTACGCCTCGGCATTGTTCGATCTGGCCAATGAACAGAGCTTCGTTTCGGCGGTCGAAAGCGATCTCGAGAAGCTCGATGCTGCACTGCGCGAATCGGCTGACCTCAAGGGCCTGATCAGCAACCCGCAGCTTGGCCGCGATGCAGCCGGCCGCGCAATGGATTCGGTTGCCGGCCTGCTCGGTCTTGGCGACCTTACGAAGAAGTTCCTCGGCGTGCTCGCTTCGAACCGCCGCCTCTCGGCCCTGCCCGACGTGATCCGCGCCTTCGGCCAGATCGCTGCCGCCCATCGCGGCGAAGTCAGCGCCGAAGTCGCCAGCGCTCACCCGCTCGACGATGCACAGATCGCAGCCCTCACTGAAAAGCTGAAGGCCCGTACCGGCAAGTCGATCAAGCTCAAGACCAGCGTCGATCCCGAAATCCTTGGTGGCCTCGTCGTCAAGATCGGCAGCCAGATGATCGACAGCTCGATCCGCACCCGTCTCAATTCTCTCGCCCAGGCGATGAAGGCCTAACGGCCCGCACAGGTTCCAGGAAGGACAGAACATGGAAATCCGCGCCGCTGAAATCTCGAAGGTCATCAAGGACCAGATCGCCAGCTTCGGCACCGACGCCCAGGTCTCGGAAGTCGGGTCGGTTCTCTCGGTGGGTGACGGTATCGCCCGCATCCACGGTCTCGACAAGGTCCAGGCCGGCGAGATGGTCGAATTCGCCAATGGCGTTAAGGGCATGGCCCTGAACCTCGAAGCCGATAACGTCGGCGTCGTGATCTTCGGCTCGGACGCCGAAATCAAGGAAGGCGATGTCGTCAAGCGCACCGGCACCATCGTCGACGTTCCCGTCGGCAAGGGCCTGCTCGGCCGCGTAGTCGATGCTCTGGGCAACCCGATCGATGGCAAGGGCCCGATCGTCGACGCCACCCGCACCCGCGTCGAAGTCAAGGCTCCGGGCATCATCCCGCGCAAGTCGGTGCATGAACCCGTGCAGACCGGCCTCAAGGCGATTGACGCTCTCGTACCCGTCGGCCGTGGTCAGCGCGAATTGATCATCGGTGACCGTCAGACCGGCAAGACCGCCGTCGCGATCGACACCTTCATCAACCAGAAGGCCGTCAACGCCGGCACCGACGAAGGCAAGAAGCTCTACTGCATCTACGTCGCCGTGGGTCAGAAGCGCTCGACCGTCGCGCAGATCGTCCGCCAGCTCGAAGAGAACGGCGCGATGGAATACTCCATCGTCATCGCCGCCACCGCTTCGGAACCGGCTCCGCTCCAGTACCTCGCGCCCTACACCGGTGCGACCATGGGCGAATTCTTCCGCGACAACGGCATGCACGCCGTGATCGTGTACGACGACCTTTCCAAGCAGGCCGTTGCCTATCGGCAGATGTCGCTGCTGCTCCGTCGCCCGCCGGGCCGCGAAGCTTACCCCGGCGACGTGTTCTACCTCCACAGCCGCCTGCTCGAGCGCGCCGCGAAGATGAACGACGAGAACGGCGCTGGATCGCTCACCGCTCTGCCGATCATCGAAACCCAGGCGGGCGACGTGTCGGCCTATATCCCGACCAACGTGATCTCGATCACCGACGGCCAGATCTTCCTTGAAACCGGCCTGTTCTACCAGGGCATTCGTCCGGCCATCAACGTCGGTCTGTCGGTGTCGCGCGTCGGCTCGTCGGCACAGACCAAGGCGATGAAGAAGGTTGCCGGATCGATCAAGCTCGAGCTCGCCCAGTACCGCGAAATGGCGGCCTTCGCCCAGTTCGGTTCGGATCTGGATGCTTCGACCCAGAAGCTCCTCAACCGCGGTGCACGCCTGACCGAGCTGCTCAAGCAGCCGCAGTTCTCGCCGCTCGGCTTCGAAGAGCAGACTGCGGTGATCTTCGCCGGTACCCAGGGCTACCTCGACAGCGTGCCGGTGAACCGTGTCACCGAGTATGAAGCCGAACTGCTCAGCTTCCTGCGCACGCAGCACGCTGACCTGCTCGGCCTGATCCGCGACACCAAGGACCTTGGCGACGAAGCCAAGGGCAAGCTGGTCGCGGCGCTCGACGCTTTCGCCAAGCAGTTCGCCTAAGTCTTTGAAGTCAACGCCACCCCGTCCAGCGCGGCGGGGTGACGGATCAAGGGAGCCGTCATGGCCTCGCTGAAGGAACTCAAGGGCCGGATCAACTCGGTCAAGTCGACCCAGAAGATCACCAAGGCCAAGCAGATGGTCGCGGCGGCCAAGCTGCGCAAGGCGCAGGCGGCTGCCGAAGCCGCGCGCCCCTATGCCAGCCGCCTCGCGGAAGTCATGGGCAGCCTCGCTGCCAAGGTCGCGGGCCAGGACAACGGTCCGCTGCTTATGCGCGGCACCGGCTCCGACCAGCGTCACCTCCTTGTCGTGGTCAACACCGACAAGGGCCTTTGCGGTGGTCTGAACTCGAACATCGTCAAGGAAGCCAAGCTGCAGGCGCGCGCGCTTGAAGCCGCGGGCAAGACGGTGTCGTTCTACCTCGTCGGCAAGAAGGGCCGCGCCCCGATCCGCCGTGACTATCCGAACGGCATCGCCGCCGGATACGATACCGGCAACGTGCGCACGCCCGGCTTCGACGAAGCCAGCGCGATCGCTCGCGAACTCCTCGATATGTTCGAAGCCGGCAAGTTCGACGTCGCGCATCTCGTCGCGCCGGAGTTCAAGAACGCGCTGACCCAGCTGCCGGTCACCACGCAGATCATCCCCGTCCCCGCTCCGACCAACACCGTCGCCATTGACGCGGTGGTTGAATACGAGCCGGGCGAGGAGGAAATCCTCGAGGAACTGCTGCCGCGCTACGTGACCACGCAGCTCTTCGGTGCCCTGCTTGAGCGTGAAGCCTCGGAACAGGGCGCGTCGATGACCGCGATGGACAACGCGACGCGCAATGCGGGCGAGCTGATCAACAAGCTCACCATCCAGTACAACCGCAGCCGCCAGGCCGCGATCACCACCGAACTCATCGAAATCATCGCTGGCGCCGAAGCGCTCTGACGACGACATAGAAGGCAAGGAAACAACAATGGCCACCGCAGCAGCTACCGGCAAGATCAGCCAGGTCATCGGCGCCGTCGTCGACGTCGCGTTCGACGGCGAACTCCCCGCCATTCTCTCGGCGCTCGAAACCGACAACAACGGCAACCGCCTCGTTCTCGAAGTCGCGCAGCACCTCGGCGAGAACACCGTTCGCACCATCGCGATGGACTCGACGGACGGCCTGACCCGCGGCCAGCCCGTGACCAACACCGGCGCGCAGATCTCGGTGCCGGTCGGCCCCAAGACCCTCGGCCGCATCATGAACGTCGTCGGCGATCCGATCGACGAGCGTGGTCCGGTTGGCGCCGAGCAGACCGCTCCGATCCACGCCAAGGCTCCGGAATTCATCGAGCAGTCGACCGAAGCCGCGATCCTCGTGACCGGCATCAAGGTCATCGACCTTCTCGCTCCTTACGCCAAGGGCGGCAAGATCGGCCTGTTCGGCGGCGCAGGCGTGGGCAAGACGGTTCTCATTCAGGAACTGATCAACAACATCGCCAAGGGCCACGGCGGCGTGTCGGTCTTCGCGGGCGTCGGTGAACGCACCCGCGAGGGTAACGACCTCTACCACGAGTTCCTCGACGCTGGCGTTATCGCCAAGGACGCCGACGGCAACCCGACCCCCGATGGTTCGAAGGTGGCTCTCGTGTTCGGACAGATGAACGAACCGCCGGGCGCCCGCGCTCGCGTCGCTCTGTCGGGTCTCACCATGGCCGAGTACTTCCGCGACCAGGAAGGCCAGGACGTTCTGTTCTTCGTCGACAACATCTTCCGCTTCACCCAGGCGGGTTCGGAAGTGTCGGCACTGCTCGGCCGCATTCCTTCGGCGGTGGGCTACCAGCCGACGCTCGCGACCGACATGGGCGCGCTGCAGGAGCGCATCACCTCCACCACCAAGGGTTCGATCACCTCGGTGCAGGCGATCTACGTTCCCGCGGACGACCTTACCGACCCGGCACCGGCCACCTCGTTCGCCCACTTGGACGCAACGACCACGCTGAACCGCGCGATCTCTGAACTCGGCATCTACCCGGCGGTCGACCCGCTCGATTCGACCTCGCGCGTGCTGACGCCCGCCGTCGTCGGTGAAGAGCACTACCAGACCGCCCGCCGCGTTCAGGAAACGCTGCAGAAGTACAAGTCGCTGCAGGACATCATCGCGATCCTCGGCATGGACGAGCTTTCGGAAGAAGATAAGCTCACCGTCGCCCGCGCCCGCAAGATCCAGCGCTTCCTGTCGCAGCCGTTCCACGTCGCCGAAGTGTTCACCGGCATCTCGGGCAAGTTCGTCCAGGTCGAAGACACCGTGCGTTCGTTCAAGGCGGTTGTCGACGGCGAGTACGACCACCTTCCCGAAGCCGCGTTCTACATGGTCGGCGGCATCGACGAAGCGGTCGAAAAGGCCAAGAAGCTGGCTGCTGAAGCCTGATTGAGCTAGCTCCCCGGGCTGGCCCCGGGGAGACCGAAAGGCAAGAGATGTCGCTCCACTTCGAACTCGTCACCCCGGCCCGCCTCGTCCGTTCGGAAGAGGTCCACATGGTTGTCGTTCCTGGCACCGACGGTGAATTCGGCGTGCTGGAAGGCCACGCGCCTTTCATGTCCACGGTCAAGGACGGGACGATCAAGGTCTACAAGTCTGCAGGTTCGGCACCTGAAGAGATCACGGTCCAGGGCGGCTTCGCGGAAGTCGGCGCCAAGGGCCTGACGGTTCTCGCCGAACACGTCGAAGGCTGATTTGCCTTAACCGACACGCAAGGGGGCTGGTCCGCAAGGACCGGCCCCTTTCGTTTTTGCAGAACCGAACCCGGTCGTATGTGTCACATACATTTTTTGCGCAATTCAGCATTCCGAACTTTTCAAGCACGCGAAAATAGGGCAAAGCGACTCCACATCCGCGAAATCGCATCGGGAGAGCCAAGAAACCATGTCCCAGACCCTCGAACAGGTCATCCAGAATGCCGGTGACCTCGTAAACTTCGTCCGCAACCAGCAGGTCGGCCCCAACGTCTATCCCGGTGTTCCGGCAGAATACTCGAACTGGCGCAACGAACAGTGGGCGTGGGCGCACTCGGCGGTGCTCTACAACCAGTCGTACCATATGGTCGATCTGGCGGTTAAGGGGCCTGACGCCTTCAAGATGCTCGAACACCTCGGCGTCAACTCGTTCAAGAACTTCCAGCCTGATCGCGCCAAGCAGTTCGTACCGGTGACGCCCGACGGCTACGTCATCGGCGACGTGATCCTGTTCTACCTCGACGAAAACCACTTCAACCTCGTCGGCCGCGCACCGACGATCGAGTGGGTCGAATACCACGCTGCTTCGGGCAACTGGAACGTCACGGTGGAGCGCGACGAACGCTGGGCGATGCGCACCGATGGCAAACGCAATTCGTACCGTTTCCAGGTGCAGGGTCCGAACGCGATGAAGATCATCGAGAAGGCCACCGGGAAGACCGCGCCTGACCTCAAGTTCTTCCACATGACCCGCATGACCATCGGCGGCAAGGAAGTGCGCGCGTTGCGTCATGGCATGGCTGGCCAGCCGGGCTTCGAACTGATGGGCCCGTGGGAAGACTATGGCGCCGTCCACGCCGCGCTGGTCGATGCCGGCAAGGAATTCCAGATGGCGCTGGTTGGCGGTCGCGCCTACTCGTCCAACACCCTGGAATCGGGCTGGATCCCCTCGCCCTTCCCCGCGATCTACACTGGCGAAGCGCTCCGCCCCTATCGTGAATGGCTCTCCGCCAATTCCTACGAAGCCAAGTGCTCGGTCGGCGGCAGCTACGTGCCCGAAACCATCGAGGGCTACTACACCACGCCGTGGGATCTCGGCTACGGCCCCTTCGTCAAGTTCGACCATGACTTCATCGGCCGTGCCGCGCTCGAAAAGATGGCCGCTCAAGGCAAGCACCGCACCAAGGTCACGCTCGCGCTCGACAACGAAGATGTCATGCGCGTCCAGTCCTCGGCACTGAGCAAGGGCGATCGCGCCAAGTTCATGGAGTACCCGAGCGCGGTCTACTCGATGCACCCGTTCGATCAGGTCCTCGCCGATGGCAAGATGGTCGGCCTTTCCACCTGGATCGGCTACACTGCCAACGAAGGCAAGTTCCTGACCCTCGCGATGATGGAACCGGGCTACGTCGAGCCTGGCACCGAGGTCAGCCTGCTCTGGGGCGAACCCAACGGCGGCACCACCAAGCCGACGGTCGAACCCCACGTCCAGACCGAAATCAAGGCCACCGTTGCTGCAGTGCCCTACTCGGAAGTTGCCCGCGACAGCTACGCCGAAGGCTGGCGCACGAAGAAGTAAGTCTCAAGGCGCAAGCCTGACAGCGAGAGCGCCGGCCCATCCCGACGGGTCCGGCGCTCTTTGCATTGTAGCACTTCCTGCGCTGCTAACGCCTCGTCATCCAGAACTTGTATCAGGATCCATGTCTAAACGCAGGCAGCCTGGTGTGGGGACGGATGTACCCTGAAACGAGTTCAGGGTGACGGCGGTCGAGGCACAAATTTCGTTTGTGTTACTAACAATATCTGGCAAAGTGCGGGTGACAAGAACCGAGCCAGAAACCCGAGGATGCCATGGCCGCCAACAATACCATTACCTTCTACGACCTCGCCCTTTCCACCGGTGCGACGATCAGCCCGTTCGTCTGGGCGACCAAGTACGCGCTCAAGCACAAGGGCTTCGATCTCGACGTCGTGCCAGGCGGCTTCACCGGCATTCTCGAACGCACCGGCGGCAAGACCGAGCGCCTGCCTGCCATCGTGGATGACGGCGAATGGGTGCTCGACAGCTGGGGCATCGTCGAGTACCTCGACGCGAAGTACCCGGATCGCCCTGCCCTGATCCCGCACGAAAGCGTTGCCGTCACGCTCAAGGCACTTGATCACTGGTTCTGGAACGCCGCCGTTGGCCCTTGGATGTTCTGCTTCTGCGCCGACTATCGCGATCTCTCGGTGCCGGCAGACCACGAATACGTCACCCACAGCCGCGAAAAGATGCTCGGCCGCAAGCTCGAGGATGTGCAGGCCGGCCGCGAAGAGCGCCTGCCCAGGATCAGCGCCGCGCTTGAACCACTGCGCGCGGCGCTCGGCCAGCACGAATGGCTCGGCGGGTCGTCGCCCAACTATGCCGACTTCCGAATCATGGGCGGCATCCTGTTCACCGCATCGGTCTGCAAGACTCCGGTCCTTGCCAACGACGACCCGCTCCGTCCCTGGATCGAACGCTGCCTCGATCTCTACGGCGGCCTCGGGCGTCATCCCGGCCTCTTCCCCCTGTTTGGCCTCGAACAGCGCGAAGGCGATCCGGACCTGTTCAACCGCTCGGCTGGCCAAGGCGGCATCTACAAGCGCAACACCGGCCCGGATTCGACCCGCGCCGAAACCCAGCGCATCACCGAAGGAATGAAGAAATAAAAGGAATGGGCCGGAGCGATCCGGCCCTTACTTCCTGAGCTTGGCCAGCATGTCCCCGAACGTCAGCCGCGTGTCGATCGTGGTATAGACGCGGATCGGACGTCCTTTGGGGTTCGGCCTGCAGGTGCCATCGTCCTGCACCGTAGGCGCAGGCACAACGGCGTAATCGCTCGAAGAAGGGTCAGGCTCGAACGCGGACTGAAGCACCGTCAGCGTGACCAGCGGGCTATCGCCCAAGGCATAGGCTTCGCCCACCTTAAGCCCCATCTTCGCTGCGGCCTCGGACAGTCCGGATATCTGACCCGCCAGCCAAGCCCCGGTCCCGCCATTCTCCTTCATCGCTTGGAGTTCGGCCATCGAGAATAGCATTCGCCGATACGTGTTGCGCGGCACTTGCCATATCGCAACGTCGGAGCGGTTGAAGACGACCTGTGCTGCGGCAACGTCAATTGTTATGTTGTACTCGCCCGGAGATCCACCCGGCACGGGCAGGCCAAGCCCGGGATACTCCGGCCCGCCAATCCACACCAGCGTCAGCCGCTTGGCGATGCGCGGCTCGATCAGCAAGGCTGAAGCAAGATCGGTCAACCCGGCCCCGGCGCAATAGAACAACGGCAGGGGATCGTCCCGCATCGCCTCTGCAATGATCGCATCGACCGCTGCCGAGCGCGCCGGGACGAACGCGGAGACCATCGCTTTCTCCGACCCGACGTTGACGGGAACCTTGCCGGTCAGCCCCATGACTCCAAGCAATTCGCGGGCCTTGTTTGCTCCATCCGTTGCCTGATGCTCTGATTTTGCCCAGATTTCATCGACATGAAGATGCGATCCGATGATCGCCCGCACTTCGACCGAAGGCGAGCGCAAGTGGTGCGCCAGCTGGAACAGCCCGTCCGGGTCGCCGGAAAAGTCGTTATCGCAAATCACGCGAAAGCGACGTTGGTCTGCCGAGGCTCGCGCCAGGCCGGGTACGACCACCAGACCTCCAGCGGCGTGCAATAGCCCCAGAAAAGACCTGCGCTTCATCACTTTACCGCTCCTGCCACGCGCAGCAAAAGTTGGCGCACCCGCTCGGCCAGTTGTTCATCGAAGCGTACCGCAGGGACAGCCACGCTGAACGCACCGGCAAGCTGCTCGTCGATCCATACCGGGACCGCCATGCCGCATATCCCGACCGTCGCCTCTTCCTGGGCGAGGCTGAAGCCAGTGGCCATGATCTGCGCAAAGTCGGCGCGAAGCTCCCCCTCTGTCGTCCTTGTCTGCGGCGTCAGCTTGGCGCGTTCGGTCTCGGCGAAATAGCGCTCCATCTCGGCCGGCGGCAGCCACGCTGCCATGATCTTGCCGGCGGCCAGTGCATGGAGCGGGCGTCGCGTGCCAGGGTCGACGGCATAGCGCAGCGCCTGATCGCTGGCCTCTGTGACCAGCGCTTCGACTTCCCAGCCACGGCGCACCATGAAAGACGATGTCTCGTTCAACTCGCTGCGGAGGGCGCGGACCAGCGGCGCCACCCGATCCTCAAGCGTCAGTGCCGTTTCAGGGGCTCGCAGCCGCTGCAGGCCCGGCCCCGGCAAATAGCGTCGCCCTTCCCGCGTCAAGTATCCACGCTCGGTCAAGGTGGCGAGCAGATAGGACAGGCTGCTGACCGGAATGGCCAGCGCGCCCGCAATCTCCTGGGCCACCGCGCCCTGCCGATGCGCCACGACGTACTCGATTACGTCGAGCGTCCGCATCGCCGACTTGACGGGGTTGGATGCGGTTGGTGCGTTCACTTGAACGTCAGGCTGCCGCGGCGCTCTGCGAACCGCCAGCCGTCGGCGGTAAGCGCAAAGCGATCGTGGAAAGAGCCGACGAGCGGGGCGCCGTCGCCTGTGAACAGCAGCATGGCGCTGGTGCCGCATGCAGTCGCCGGCCCTTCAACATCAATGACCACGTTCGAGCAGACATGTCGTGTAGTGCGTGGCGGACGGGCCTTGAACGCGGCGAGGATCGCTTCGCGTCCCACTACTCCCTGATCTGGCGCGGTCGGGCGGTACATGACACCATCCTCGGTATAGAGGGCTGCCACTTCCTCCCAACGCGCCTCGTCGTTCAGGTTGGCATAAAGCGCAACCAGCCGGGCGCAATCATGCTCGGCCGCGCGGCGGTCTTCCGGACTCACAGGCGGCTCGCTGCGATGTCTGCGCCTTCGCGCAGCGACTTGAGCTTGCGCCACGTCACGATCGGATCGAGCTTGCCATAACCGGCAAATGTGCCGAAGCCGCAGTCGGTGCTGGCGACCACGCGGTCCACGCCGACGAAGCTGGCAAAGCGCTCGATGCGCTGGGCGATCAGCTCAGGATGCTCGATGTAGTTCGAGCAGGTGTCGATCAGGCCCGGCGCAAGGATCTTGTGATCCGGCAGCTTCGCGTCCCTCCACACCGTCCATTCGTGTTCGTGGCGCGGGTTGGCGCCTTCGAACAGGATCGTGGCGGGTCGGGCCTTGATCACGATGTCGACCACGCGTTCCAGCGGGATATCATGATCGTGGGGGCCTTCGTAGTTGCCCCAACAGATGTGCATGCGCATCTTCTCGGGCGGAATGTTGGCCGTCGCCGCGTTCAGCGCTTCGACGTTGGCGGCGGCTACCTTGAGGAAGTCCTCTTCCGACATGTCCTGATAGCCGGTGTGACGGCTCATCGCGAGATCGGGACAATCGAGCTGGAGGTAGAAGCCCGCGTCCACGATCGTCTCGTACTCCTCGCGCATCGCATCGGCGAGGTCGGCGAGGTAAGCTTCGTGGGTGGGATAGTGGCGATTGACCTGGAAGGCGGTGATCAGGCCCGGCGAGGCCGCATTCATGAACGCTTCCGTATCGGGCGCTGCGTGCTTTTCCAGCGCCGCCTTGAAGCGGCGGATATCGTCGTGCAGCGGCTGCAGCGTGACCTTTCGCACCGGCCCGATGCACGAAGCGCGGACGAATTCCTGGCTGCCCATGATCGCCGAGAGCTTCTTCGCAAGATTGGGCACTTCGGCAAGGTCAGCAGCGGGCTTGCGATCGATGTGGCCGCCGAAGCCGGAGAGGCGCTCGATCATGTACGTGGAGTAGCCGACCTTGCCGAGTTCGCCATCGGAGACCACCGAGACTCCGGCATCGACCTGCATCTTCACCGCGGCATCGACGGCGGCAGAAACTTTCGCGTCGAAATCCGCGGCATCGTAGGGCTCACCCTTGTCCCGGGCGAGGAGCAGAGGCGTCAATTCATCCCCGCGCGGGAGGCTGCCGACGTGGGTTGTCTTGATCTTGGCCATTTCAGTCGCCTCTTCCGCAGTTCATATCCATGAAAAATTCATAGAGAACTTGGCGGGCGAAACAAGGGGAATTGCTGGCTTTTGCGCGGAAACGCCGCGGGAGGGAGTTTACGGGTTTACAGTGTCCTGAGAAAAATGCCGCAACCGCCCCGGGTACACTTCAAGCGGCAGATCAAAGCACTGAGCCATCATTCCCCACGCCAACGACGCGCTGCCATATTTCCATGCTGTAGGACAGCCCTGCCGATCAGCGGCAACAAATTGACACTGCCTTGGGCCGGAATGGGACAGACGGGCAGAACCCCACGATATTCCAGCGAATTCATTCAAGTTGGATCCGTCGTTAGTAACGAGTGCAAGTCTTTGATTCTAATCGTTTAACAGCATGAAACACCATCGATGGTATTGCCTCTTAATACCGAAGGTTAGTAATGCCCCCTTGCTGACACAATGGTTAACACAGTTTTAATACTTGTTACTTTCGCGTATACCAAAACCCGACCCCAACAATCGAGTCGCAACCGAAAAGGGGCAGCAAACTCCAATCCAAGGATAATGCACATGCGCAGGATGATGATTGCGGCCGTTGCCGCCACGGCCCTTATTTCGACTTCGGCAATTGCCGCCGTATCGTTCAATTACGACACCGGCACAGGCTTCGTCGGCAAGGGCGACGTTTCCGTGCTTTACGGCTGGAACAACGCCCAGGCGAAGGCCAACATGACGGCAGACGCGCTGTCATTCTACACCCTTGCCAGTTCCGAAGTCGAAGCCACGTGTGAATGGACGACCGGCGTCAAGAAGAAAACCCCGCATCAGAAGAAGCGCAAGATCGCAGTGATCGATGCCAACGCTGTGACCTTCGATGTTCGCAACAACAAGAACGGCACCGTTACGGGTATCAACCTGCTTGGCTATGGCGCTGATCTTGGTTCGACCACCGACGCTCCCGAAGTCGGTTCAGTCTGCGTCGGCGACGGCAATGAAGACAATGGCGCCAACGGCATCATCACCAGCGTCGTCGATGTCCCGGGCTCGGAATCGGAAGCCATGCTTTACGTCTCGTTTGGCGGCGTCGACTATGCCTTGCCGAACACTCCGATCGTCACCACCACGATCTGATCGACGGCTTGATGTCCTTGGAGAGGGTGCCGGGCAACATCGGCACCCTTTTCCTTTGCGCCAGCGTGAATCCCTTCCGATTGCATCGGACGGATGGCTCCTAACTCCTGTTCTACCGCGTTTTCAGGGTCACCTGATGATGCCATCTGGTTCGAAAACGCCCAAGAGCGCCTTCGTCAAAAGGTCTTGCGGACGCCGATCTGTATAGAGCGGCCCACAGCGTCGAGCAGGTAGGGCTGGTAGCGCAAGGGCGTGTTGCCGGTCCCGTCCGTAACGCGCTGTCGACTGTCGAACAGATTTCGCGCATTGATGCTGACGCGTGTGCCGCTTGCCCAAGTTGCATCAGGCAACACGCGCCCAAGGTCGGCGAACAGCCGGACATCGATCAATGCGCGCGAGGCATAGCGCAGATCTGCAGCAGACGGGGAAGTGCCGGCTCGGATACTTGTTGCACCTTTCCATGTCCCGCTGGACTGCAGCCCGAATCCCTTTCCTGCAATGCCGGCATTGAATTGAATGGCGTGCCTGGCCTGTCCGCCGCCATAGCCGAATGCGCCGCCATCAAGAAGATCGACGCTGGGCAAACCTGCACGGGCCAGGCGTTGGGCCTTGAGCGTCCACGTGTGGTTCAGGGAGAAGTTGACGCGCCAAGGCTTGGGCCCTTCCAGGCCCGGGCTGCCAGCCGGGCCATCTTCGTCATTGTCGATCAGCGCCGTGCCCAGTTGACGGGCCTGCCGGACCTGAGCCTTGCCGAAAAAGCGTGAGAAGTTGACGCCCCATCGCAGTTGCTCATGCTCCTCGCGTGCAAAGGACACCGGTCTATTGTCCACCCGGACGAGGCGGCCACTATCATCCCGACCAAATCGGTCAGCGAAAGCCTGCTGCACTTCGGCATTGAGCGGTGGCAGCGCGCCGATCCGGTTGAGATAGCGTGTGCGCGTGAAATCTGCGTTGAGATTCAGCCTGCCGCGGTCTTGCAAGGCCAACGTCCCGCCCAAGCTCAAGGTTCTGCGACTTTCGTTGCGCAAGGCGGCATTCCCGCCACTGGTGACGGTGACGTCCACCGTTTCATTGCGAATGAAATCGAAGAAGCGGACGTTTGGATAGACAATAACTGGAGCATTGACGATCGCCAGCTGCGGGGCAATGTCCTCGCCCGTGAACCCGCCCCGCAAGGAGACACTGGAAACCGGTTGCCAATTCAAGCCGTAGGCGTGGTTCCACAAGCGCCCCACGCCGCTTGCGTTTCGCAAGCCCAGCGCAAGATTGGCCCGGAGATCCCCGATCGCAGCCAAGACATTGTTGCGCCGGCTTGCGAGGGGCACATCAACCGACACCTGCCCGTTCGCATCGTTCCTTCGTGTCGAAACGAGCGAGCCGTTGCTTTCCGAACGTTGCCAATGGATGCCGCCCCCACCCCGGAGCGAAACCATGATCTCCCCGGTCGGCAATTTGGCGGCCGGGCCAGTCAACGTCGCCTGTGCACTGGCCAGATCGCTGTTCGAACGGGCGATATCACGCCGGGAAATGCCGAGGAAGGCATTCGGCACTTCAGCAAATGGGCTGAACAGGTTTGCATCAATTGCCGCTTGCAGCGCCGCAGTATCAACGCCCCGATCGGTCAGTGTCCGATCTTCGCGGTGATTGTAATTCAATGAAAGCGTGCCGGTCCACTTGCCCAGATTGTGGTTGATGGTTGCTGCCAGATTAGCCCCGCCTCCTTGCCGCTTGGCCTCCAGCGGCACCGGCAGATAGCGCGCCACATTGACAGCTTGCGAAAAGACCGAGACCGGACTGGCAGGGTCCAACCCCAGGAGCGCCGTGGCCGCCCCTTGCAGCGAACGGCTGCGGGTCAGCTCACCATTGGCGGTGATGTTGACATTCGTGCGGGGTCCGAGCCGGCGCCCCAGCGTCGCATTCATCGACCAGGTCCGGGAATCCGGCACCAGGCTGCGGTATGCCGCAATACCATTCAGGTTCGTTGCATTGGCATTGGCAACAAACTGGGCCAGTGTCGGGTTAGTGGACGGAACGGCCGCCACCGTTACCCGGGTGCCGGCAAGCTGGCTGAACATGGGGTCGATTTCGTTGCCCGATCCTGCAAGAGCCACGACGTTGCCAGCAAGATCATAAGGTGTGACCCCTGCCGGAGTGGGCAAGATCGGGCGGTCGCTTTCAAGCAGCATGTCGGTGTCACGCATGCGCGCCGTGATCGTGGTCCGGTTCGAACCTGATATCTTGGTGTACCCGGCGGCGGCGCCGGCGCCAGTCCCCTTGCCCGCAGTGGCGAAGGCGCCTTCGGCATTGAGCGTCGCCTGGCGGAAAGCGGGCTTCAGTTGAATGTTGACGACACGACGCTCCGGTCGCTGACCGATGCGCGATGCGGTATCACGGGGAAGCAGCTGGATCTTGCGAAGCGCCTCGGGCGGCAAGTCGGCAATGTCATCAATTCCATTCGCCAACTGGCCATTGATCAGAACGACCGGGCCGTCATCGGAAGCGTCAATGCCGGATGCAACCTGATCGAGAAGGTCCCCCACCGTATCGGTTCCATAGGCCGAGATATCCGCTTCCTCGAGCTCATCCTCGGCAATGATGCCGTCTATGATCGACGTTTCGCGCTGCCCCTTTACGACGATGGGATCGCCCGTGTCTCGAGGATTTGCCGTCAGGGCGCCGGGAACCTGCGCATCCTGTTCAGCACCGGCGCCGAATGCGGGATGCGGCAAGAGGAGGCACGCAGCAGACAGCGCGACCGCTTCGCTTCTTGTCAGCGCATGAGACAAAGAGGCTCCCCCGTTTACCCCTCGAAAACAGGACCGATCTTGGCAAAGATTTGCCATAATTGCCAGCCGATCCTGTTAAAGAGGAGCAGTAATCTGAAAAGCATCACTTTAGTTAAAGATGACTGCGCGATAAGCAAATCTGACGAGACACAGGTCGACGGTGATCCGTAAACATGACTAAACAGGTCTACGCCTTGTCTTGCGAAGGCCGCCGACCGGTAACCCGCTGGTAGAAGCGGGAGAAGTAGCTGGGGTCTTCGAAGCCGAGTTCGGCGGCAACCTGGGTGGCGGTGGCATTGGTATAACGCAGCAGGCGGTGGGCTTCGAGAGCGAGGCGGCGGTGGATCAGGTCCATCGGCGAACAGCCTAGCCGCGTGGCGGTGAGGCGCGAGAGCGTGCGCCGGGTCAGGCCAAGCGATCCGGCGTAGAAATCGAGATCGCGGTGCTGGCGGTAATGCAGTTCGACAAGTTCGCGGAAGCGGTCAAGGCGCCGGTCGGAGCGCTCGAGCGCATCCCCTGCAGGCACATCCCTGACCAGCGTGCGGATCAGGCTTTCGGCCAACGAGAGGAACAAGGGGTCATGCTGCTGCCAGTCCTGCTGGAGCAAGAGCATTTCACGCGCCAGCCAGAACGCGCGGGTGGCAGCTTCTTCGGAAAGGGCAGCGATTCCGCCTTGGGCCAACGCGGGGAGCAGCGGGTCTGAAGGCTCTGCTGCGCGTGTGGAAAAGTCGGTGGACAAGGTGAGGACAAATCCGCTCGTCCCCTGACGGAAGCGGAAGCCGTGGACGGCAGCGGCAGGAACGATAACCCTGCCCGGCCCTTCCAGCCCGACGGTGCGCGTATCGAGCGTGATGGTGGCGTGTCCTTCCTCTACCAGAAGGACCTGCACGAAGTGGTCATGCCGATGGATGCCGATTTCCCAATCGTGCAGCGCGCTACGCTCGGCAATCGTCTCGATATGCGCAAAGCCGCCAGCGGTTGGCGCCATCCCTTCGCCATAGAGCGCGTATCTGGGAATTGCCTCGATCATGTCCCAAAAGTGCCAGCTGTTTGTCCTGACGCTGCATTCCTCCAGATGCCGCACTCTGTCAAATTCCGCAGGATCAGGCCCGCATCCCAGTGCGGGCCGCGTGGGAGAATTGTCATGAAGACCCAGGTCGCCATCATCGGCGCAGGCCCGGCCGGCCTGCTGCTCGGACACCTGCTCAAGGCCGAGGGCATCGATTGCGTGGTGCTCGAACGGCAGACGCCCGATTACGTGCTTGGCCGCATTCGCGCCGGGGTACTCGAACAGATCACGGTCGGCCTGATGGCACGCCTCGGGCTGGATGCGCGCCTCAAGGCCGAGGGACTGGTCGAGGAAGGCTTCAACCTTGCCGATGGCGAACGCCTGATCCGCATCGACGTCGCCAATCTCACCGGCAAGACGGTGGTGGTCTATGGCCAGACCGAGATCACCCGCGACCTGATGGACGCCGCCCCCGAACGCGGCCTGCAGGTGATCTATGGTGTTGGTGACGTTGCGCTGCATGACATCGAAAGCGAAGCGCCCTACGTCACCTATGCGGCCGACGGCACGCAGCTGCGTCTCGATGCGCGCTTCATTGTCGGTTGCGACGGGTTCCATGGCCCCAGCCGCAAGGCCATCCCGGCCAGCGTGGCGCGCGAGTATGAGCGCGTCTATCCGTTCGGCTGGCTCGGCATCCTTGCCGATGTGCCGCCGTGCAATCATGAGCTGATCTATGCCAACCACGAACGCGGCTTTGCCCTCGCCTCGATGCGCAGCCACACGCGCAGCCGCTATTACGTCGACGTGCCGCTGACCGAAAAGGTCGAGGACTGGTCGGACGAGCGCATCTGGGACGAGCTGGCGGTGCGCCTTGGGCCCGAGGCTGCGGCGAACATGACGCGCGGGCCTTCGATCGAAAAGTCGATCGCGCCTTTGCGCTCCTACGTGTTCGAACCGATGCGCCACGGCAGCCTGCTGCTGTGCGGCGATGCTGCGCACATTGTCCCGCCCACCGGCGCAAAGGGCCTGAATCTTGCCGCCAGCGACGTGCATTATGCCGCCGAAGCCCTGAGCGGATATTTCAAGCGTGCCGATAACGATGCGATCACGGGATACTCCGCCAAGGCGCTGGCCCGCGTGTGGAAGTCCGAGCGTTTCTCGTGGTCGCTGACCAAGCTGATGCATCGCTTCCCCGAGGACGGCCCGTTCGAGCGCGCCATGCAGGTGGCCGAGCTGGAGTACATCGCGTCCAGCAAGGCAGCGCAGACGAGCATCGCCGAGAATTACGTCGGCTTGCCGGTGTAACATCGTCATTTCACCGTCACAAAGTCGATACAGAAAGCTCCTGGAAACAGGGGCTTTCTTTACATGCGGCACATCGACATCCTGCTGACAGGCAACCTATCCGGAGGACGGGAACCCTTCGTTCATTCCGATCTGCGCGTGGTGTTTCACCGCTGGAAATCTGAGGCCCCCCTTCCCCTCATGGAAGGGCGGCCCTGGGCGTTCATCGATTGGGTGCTGGACGAAATGTCCGGCCTTGAACTGTGCCGCCGTCTGCGCTGCGGCGACAGCTTGGGGCAGGAAGCGCATATCACGATGATCCTCGAGGAAGACGACGCCGAGGCCAAGCGCCGCGCCCTGCGGGCCGGAGCGGATGACTATATCGTCGGTCCCGTTGACCGAGGCGCGATTCTCGACCGGGTGCTCTCCATCCAGCTTCCCGAGCACGAAGCGCCGACGCGGGTGCTGCGGTTGGGCGAACTGACGCTGGACCTTGCTGCGCTGCAGGCCCGCTGGCGGGAGAAGCCGCTGCTCCTGATGCCGAACGAGATGCGCCTGCTGCGCTACCTGATGGAGAAGCCCGGCCACGTATTCAGCCGCACCCAGCTGATTGCGGCATTGGGCAAGCACGATCAGCCGATCGACGAGAGGACCGTCGACGCCTGGATCAGCCGCCTGCGCCGCGCTTTGCGCGATGTCGGCGCAGGATCGCCGCTGCGCACGGTGCGCTCGATGGGGTACGTGCTGGATCGGCCGTAAGGTCAGGTTCGCAGGAATTCCGCCAGTTGACGCAGGCTTTCCGCCGTTCCATCGCAGGCGCCTGATGCCAGTTCCTGTTCGAGCGCTTCGGCACTTGGAAACAGGTTCGAAATGGTGACTTCGGTGCCGCCATCGCGCTCGGCAAAGCTGACCGTGGTTATCGCTCCGTCGGCGCTCTCTTCGTTGGTCCAGACGATCCTGAGATCCCGCTCGACTTCGAGATAGGTTCCGTAGAACGCCATCGGTCGATCCATGGACACGTGGCCGATCTCGAGCCGGTAAGTGCCGCCGACGCGCACGTCCATCTCGCACGAGACGAGCGTCATGCCGTATGACCGTGGCACCCACCACTGACGGAACAGCGCGGGGTCGGCCCATGCGCGATAGACCAGATGCACCGGCGCCCTGAAGCAACGGATGACGACCAGCTCCCTGTCCGACGGACGTTCCACCCGCGTTTGCGGATCGGGGCTCTCAGCTTGACTGACCATCGTCATTCTCCCTTCGCATCATTGATTCAAGAACATTGTCCAGCGCGCCAAATCGGGCCTCCCAAGCCTGCCGGTAGCGCTCGATCCACGCGGCTTCGTCTTCCATGCGACGAGGCCCCAGCCGGCACTTGCGCACCCGTCCAATCTTCTCCGTGGCAACAAACCCGGCGGCCTCGAGCACGCCGACATGCTTCTTCATGCCGGTGAGCGTCATGCCGAAACGGGAGGCGAGATCGGTGATCGAGGCATCTGCCTGCACAAGGTGCAGCATGACTCCCCGCCGCGTGGGATCTGCCAGCGCCGCGAAAGCTGCATCAAGGCCGGACGACTCATACTGAACCATATGGTTCACTTTCTCACGATCAGGCCATTGCCACAACAAAAAAGAGGCGGCCTGTTGTGACAGGCCGCCTCTCGAGGGTGGTTGATCGGTGCGGCGTCAGAACGTCATCGAGGCCGAGAGCGCAAACGTGCGGCCAACATCGTAGGAGTTGACCTCGATGCGGTTGGCACCGGACTGCTGGTATTCGTAGTTGCGGCGGCCCGTGATGTTGCGCGCTTCGAACTTGAGTTCGAGATCCTGCTTGAACAGCTTGAAGCCCTGGCGTGCAACGAAATCGATGCGCAGGCCAGGGTCCTGCACCACATCGGGCTGGCCGGTGTTGAGCAGACCGCGGCTGAAGACGCGCTTGCTGGCGTAGCTGAGCAGGATGGTCTGCTGCGAGAGCTTGTCGGTGTCTTCGAGCCCGAGCTGGACGTTGGCGATATGCTCGCTCTGCCCCGTCAGTGGCGCGCCATTGGTGAAGTAGTCGAGCGCGCGACTCGATGCGGCGAGGTAGTACGACGTCTGATCGCCTTCCTTCACCTTCAGCTTCGACTTTGTGTAGGTATAATTGGCGATCAGGGCAAAGCGGCGAGACTCCCACATGCCGCCCCAGTCGGACATGTCGAAGTACTTCTGCAGTTCGACTTCGGCGCCGTAAAGATCGGCCTTGGGCGCGTTGGCGAAGCTGGTGATGAAGTTGTCGCTTTCGAGGCTGACGAAGCTCTCGATCGGCTTGTCGATGCGCTTCCAGAAGCCTGCGATCGAGAAGCGCTGGTCACGCGCATAGTACCACTCGTAGCGGGCCTCGGCGTTGGTCAGCGTGCTGTCCTGCAGGTTGGGGTTGCCGCGATAGGTGCGGTTGGTGTCGGGATCGAAGTAGAACTGGTAGATCAACTCGCGGAACTGCGGGCGGGCGATCGTCTTCGAGGCGTTGGCGCGCAACTGCATGTCGTCGCGGAACGACCAGGTCAAGGTGGCCGCCGGCAGCCAGTAATCGTTGTTCAGGTTGGTCGGCGCGGTGACCGTGGTCACCTCATTGAACACCGGGATGGCCGCAACCCCCATCTTCGCCGTTTCATAGCGAACACCGGCATCGAGCTGCAGCGTATCGGTCAGCTGCGCATCGATCTTGGCGTAGGCACCATGGTTCTTCAGCGTGGCGAGGAAGGCGGGGTTGCCTTCGTTCGTATCGACCAGACCGATGTTGAACGCCTTGATGACGGCGTTGCTCAACAGGTAGTCCGGACGGAACAGGTTTACGCCATCGGGCAGATCGACGGCACGCCACTGGAAGTCGCGTCGCGAGCTGGTGCGGCGGGTATCGGTATAGGCATAACCAACCGTCGCGGTGATCGCGGGCGAGACCTTGTACGAAACGTCGATGCCGCCCGACCACAGATCTTCGTTGAGATCGGAAAAGCTGACGTTGGCGCGACCGGCGTTGCCATCGAGATTGTTGACGAAGTATTGGCCGAGCGGGTCCGAGGCGACGTTGGTACGGACGTATTCGAAGCCCAGTTCGTAGGGCGCCTCGCGCTGCGAATTGGCGAAACCACCGCGCAGGTCGACGCTCAGCCCATCGAGCGGCTTGAGTTCGGCGACGATCTGGCTGTCGATCAGCTGGCGTTCGTACCAGGCGGTTTCCTGCTGCTGCCAGTCTGCCGAAGTCTGGTTGCGCTGGCCGAGGCTGATGCGCGTGTGCTTGAGCGTGTCGCGGATGTAGAGGTTGGTCCAGCGGATCTTGTTGCGACCGAATTCGAGGCCAAGACCGAGCATGCCGTTGACGACAATGCGATTGTCGGTGGTCACGCGGCGGAAATCGGACTGGAGGTCAGCGAGATCGGATTCGACCGAAGTCTGGCTGAGTACGTCACGGGTTAGCCACTTGTTGTTGTAGCCTGCGGTGGCGATGACGCCGAGCGTCGCGCCGCCGAGCTCGAACGACTTGCCCGCCGAGAACGAGAGCGAGCCGTTGCCCGGCATGTTCGGGATGCGCTGGGTCAGGCCGTTGCGGGTATTGACGATGCCCTGCCCCACGGCAACCGCATCGACATTGCCGGAACTCAGGCGTTCACCGCTGGCAAAGAAGCTCTGCAGGGCCTTCGTGTAATCACGCTGGCCGTTGTCGAAACCCGTCCAGTCAGTGCTGGAACCATAATAGGTGTAACCCAGCTGATTGGTGGTCTCGGTATCCCATGAACCGCCGATGCCGACGTTGACGAAGGCTTCTTGCGGGACCGACTTGGTGGTCAGATTGACCACGCCGCCGCCGAATTCGCCCGGGTAGTTCACCGAATAGGACTTCTGCACCAGCGACGAGGCGATGATGCTGGAGGGGAACAGGTCAAGCGGGACGACGCGCTTGAGCGGCTCCGGGCTTGGCAGAGGAGAGCCGTTCAGCAGCGCGAGCGAATAGCGATCGCCCAGGCCGCGCACGTAGACATAGCCGTTGCCGACGACGCTGAGGCCCGTCACGCGGCCAAGTGCGCCTGCGATGTTGCCTTCGCCGGTCCGCGCGATTTCGGCAGTTCCGAGCACGGAGACGACCTGCGGGGCGGCACGCTGCAGGTTGCGGTCTCGCTGGCCGGTAACGACGATCTCGCCACCCGGAATGGAGACTTCCGGCGCTGCTTCCTGCGGCTGTTCCTCAACCTGAGGACCAGTCGCAGCCTGATCGGGCGAAGCCTCGGATGCCGGGGGCGGTGTCTGCATGGCCTCTTGCGCGTGGGCAAGCGCCGGGCAGATCAGCGCGGTGGAGAGCAGCAGCAGGTTTGCGAGCCGCGAGGTATTCATCTGTCGTCCCCCCTGGGGAAAAGGAATGTTCTGTAGTGCGGGAAAGGGGGCAGCCGTTGCCGGCCACCCCCCGGGTTTCCCGAAAGGCGCCGATCAGGTGGTCGGCAGCAGCGTGCAGGACTGGCTGGTGGTGCCGAAGTTCGCGGCCGTGCTGTTGCAGGTCCAGCCAGCGTACCAGGTGTCCGAGCTGTTGCGGACGGCACCGACATACGGTGCAGCCGAGAAGAACGAGGACAGCGTCGTCACGTCGAACGCCGTGACAGCGGTTTCATTGGCGCCGTTGATGTAGAGGCTGGCCAGCGTGGACGCGAAACCGGCGTTGTTGTTGTTCGCACCCGAGCCGAAGAAGCCGGCGACCTGTGCCGCGGTGTAGGCACCCGTACCGATAAAGCGGTCGTCACCGGTGCCAGCGCAGGACATGACCACCGAACGTGCGGTCAGGGTCGAGGAGGCCGTGCCGCCCGAGCCGTTCATGCGGATGCACTGGTTTGCCGGAGCGACGACCACGCCGTTGTAAAGGTTGATGTCGGAGTTGCCGCGGAAGAACAGAGCTGCCTGGCCATTTGCTTCGTTGTTGCTGCTGGTGGCGGGCTGGATCGCGGTGAAGTTGGCAATGCGCGAAACCTGACGCGGCGTCTGGCTTTCGTTGCCATTGCTGTCGAGCTCCATCAGCGTGTCGCCCGCGCCCGAACGCTGGATCAGCAGCAGATACTGCAGGTTCGCCTGCACGCCGGTGTCCATGTCGAGGCTGTCATCGTCAGCACCGACAGAGATGTAGTGCTTCATATTGACAGTGCCGCCGAAGAACTCGGCGCCATCGTCCGAACTGTTGTAGCTCTGGATATAGTCCAGCTCGGTGCCCGAGCCCACGCCTTCGAGCGTAAGGGCCTGAAGCTCCGAGTTGGAACCAAGCACGTAGCCCGAATAGCGGATCTGGACGTACTTCAGCGCACCGCTGCTGTCGGCGCTGTTGGTGCCGCCGTAGAGAGCGGGATCCGCCGAACCTTCGGTCTGACGTTCGCAGGTGCTGGCGGTCGAACCGCTGGCGACCGAACCGGTGGTGCAGTCGGTGATCGGCGCGCGGCCCATCAGCACGACGCCGCCCCACTGGCCCTGCGAGGTCTCGGTGTTGAGGCCGAGCACGTTGTCGCGGCTGGTGAAGACGATCGGTGCGCTGGCAGTGCCGACCGCATTGATCTTGTTGCCACGGTTGACGGCAAGCCAGGACGTGCCGGTATTGCCGAACAGGATCACGCCCGGCTGGATGGTCAGCGTCACGCCAGTGCTGGTGCTGCTGAAGCCGGCATCGGTGCCGACATCGACGCGACCGTTGATGGAGTAGAGCAGACCCGCGATCTTGGGGAGCGTGGTTGAACGGGTGATGCGGGCAGGCAGGGTGCACACGCGCCATGACCCCTGAGCCGAAGTGACCGTGCCCGCATCAGTCAAGCCGGTGGGGTCTTCGATGGTGGGGCAACCGGCTGCCGCGACGACCGGGCTCGTGGTCGGCGTGGGCGTGGGCGTCGGCGTCGGGGTCGGCGCAGGATTGATGACGACATTGCCGCCGGTGCCCGGCGAGGCGATGTCGGTCGGGCCGCAACCGGCGAGCGCAAGTCCGCTGCAGCCGACGAGCATAAGGCCGTGGATCTTCTTCACTTGGTATCCCCCATGGATAACAGCGGGAGCGATTCCCGCCAGGTCGAGGGGTGATCTAGGCGCGCAAAGTGACAGCCACTTTGCGGTTTCCTGACAGAAATAAGTCAGTTTCTCTGACGGTTATTTGACATTTGTGACGACCGGACGGAAATCCGCCGGACAGAAAATTGCAGTTTTGTGACAATGTTTCACTTTGATTGCAGTCACTGTCATCGGGTGCATAATCAGACTCAACAAGCCGATGCGCTGACGGAATGCGTAGGAAGCCAAGCAAGGAGAGTCCCGATGTCTGCCACCCTGTATCTCGCAGCCGCACTGATGGCGCAGGCTCCCGCCACGCTGACTGTACCGGCCCCTGCAATCGAGAGTGGTGATGTTGGATACGGCGAGATCATGGCCGGTCGCCCTCGCGCTGCGATCAGCAGAATTGAGGGCAGCGATCTGTTGCGGAAGCAGGATCCGCTGGCCATGATCAACCTTGGCACCGCCTACAAGCTTGTCGGTGAAAGGGAAAAGGCCGCGAAGCTTTACCGCGGTGCAGCTTCAAGCGATCAACGTTACGACGTAGAGCTTTCCGACGGACGCTGGATCGATTCACGCCGCGCCGCGTCGCTGGCAATGAAGCAATTGGACACAAACGAGGTTCTGGCGCTGCGGTGACTAGGGCTCCGGATTTCATCTGCGAAGAATGAGGAAAAGGATCGCAATTCCTAACCTTCGTTGAATTTTCAAAACGGAAATTCTTTGCTTCACTTCGGATGTAGATTCTGGGGTGGGTCTCATATGGTGTCGTTGAAGTGCTTTCTGGGCTATCATCGCCCGGTACGATCGAAAGTGTCGTACGATCTGGAAGGTTATGTAGGACAGTGTGAGCGCTGCGAGCGGAGCATCAAGCGCTTGCGCAAGGGCCGCTGGATCGTACGAAGGCAGTCCCGCCGCTGATCACGGCGTGACGCGAGAGAGACAGCATCAATCACGTTGGGCTCGTGGCGTCGTCGCGCCTTATCGGGTGACGCGCGGGCCGAACGTGAGCGATGCGGCGCGCCAGCTGCGGCGGGCAGCCCTCAACATGTTCGTGGCCCAGATCAGCTTGATCTGGTGCGGCCTTATGGGAGCCGCTCGCCCCGTGCCGCGACGAGCACGGCGTACCAATCCGTTCGTGTCCACCGTACCTTGAGCGCGGCTGCGCCCTCGGCAATGCGCTGTGGCTTCTGCGATCCGATGATCGGCACGATTCCGGCCGGGTGCGCCATGAGCCACGAATAGGCCGCGACGGTCCGCGATACACCTTGTGCGTCTGCCACCGTGTCGAGCGCGGATGCCACGGCCATTTCGCGATCCAGCTTGGGGCCAGCCACACGGCCACCACCAAGCGGGGACCAGGCCATCGGGGTCAGACCCAGCTGCATTGCCTGATCGAGTTCGCCATTTTCGAAGCAGTCGATGCGTAGAGGGCTGATCT
This sequence comes from Novosphingobium sp. GW835-FHT14H07, assembly GCF_058793515.1. Taxonomy (NCBI): domain Bacteria; kingdom Pseudomonadati; phylum Pseudomonadota; class Alphaproteobacteria; order Sphingomonadales; family Sphingomonadaceae; genus Novosphingobium; species Novosphingobium sp. GW835-FHT14H07. The sequence continues at coordinate 74,453 of NZ_JBXAFX010000011.1, read as the reverse complement.
CCGGCTGCGTGGTCGCCAGCTTCTCGCCGAGAAAATGATTGAGCGCGGCGATCTGATGAGTGGTGAAGTTGGAGACTCCCAGCGCGCGAACTTTGCCCGAAGCCACCGCATCATCAAGCACGCGCGCGGTTTCGTGTGGATGGGCAAGGATGTCCGGCCGGTGGATCTGCCACAGGTCAATCACGTCGGTCTTCAGGCGGCGGAGGGAATCCTCGATCGCCTTGCGCAGGTAATCCGGGCTCTGATCGTAGGGCAGAGGCGGCAGGATGCCGCCTTTGGTGGCCAGAACCACGCGCTGGCGCAGCGCACGTTCTGCGGCCAGGACCTCGCCCAGCAGCGTCTCGGCATTGCCGAAGCCGTCCTGCCCGTCGAAGCCATAGATATCGGCGGTATCAAAGAAGGTGATGCCGGCATCGAGCGCAGCGTGAACCAGCTTCGCCGCATCGGCGGCGCTGCGGCCGCCTTCGGCGAGACGCCACATACCCCACGCAATCGGCGATACGGCAATGCCGGTGTGGCCCATTGGGCGGAAAGCAGGCGGAAGTGGCAGTTCGCTCATGAAACAGTCCTGTATGGTGGTGCGACCGACGCGCGCTCTACGAGGATAAGGGGCACGCGAGGATGGGTTAAATCATTACCGTCAATGAGAATTTCGGTGGCAGGACAAACAAGCGCCGACAGACGGCGCAGGCAAGCTCGGTGCTTCGGGCGTAGTCCCCCTCGCCAGCATGCAGCATGGTGCTGCTTTTTTGACCTGGATGACCTCCACCGGAAAGGCAGACAGCACGGAAAAATCGCCCCGGAGCACGACAAATCCCTCGAAAAAGGTTAATATTTCCTAATTTTTCATTGGTATTCAAAGGTTTGTAATTGCAAGACAAGAGACATTACAGCATATGTATGGTTGGGGTGGCCAGAGGTATAGCAATGAACAGCCAGGAACGAGAAAGGATCGCAAGGATCACGCTCCTGCTTAACGAATTGCTATCTGCGCCCGAAGAACAGACGCCCACCGACACGCCTCCATCGACCGCTGACCTGGTCGCCATCGCCAAGAGCGAAATCCGCGCCCGCCGTCGCCGGCAGGAGCTTTTCCCGAACATTCAGGTTGCTGACCCTGCATGGGACCTGATGCTGGAGCTGTTCATCAATCAGGCCGAGGGCCGGCGCATCTCCGTGACGGGTCTGGGATTGAGCGCGAATGTGCCCGGCGCAACGGTGCTGCGCTGGCTTGCCATGTTCCACGAATCCGGACTGATCCTGCGCGAGCCGGATTCGGCTGACCGGCGGCGCATCTGGGTATCTCTCACCGAAAGTGGATGGGAGAAAATCGCGATGGGAATCACCCCGTCAAAGGCGGGGCAGCAGTCCCAGCGTTCGGAACGAGCCGAAGAAAAAGGCTCCGGCTCTTCCTGGTTGGCAGCCTGACGCTTCAACCGCGACCGCGATAGGGCGCCACGCCTTGATCGGGCAGCCACAGGCCTGCCGGGGGGGCATCGGACTGCCAGAACACGTCGATCGGAATGCCGCCGCGGGGATACCAGTAGCCACCAATCCGCAGCCAGCGCGGCTTCATTTCGGCAAACAGCCGCTGGCCTATGCCAACCGTGACGTCCTCGTGGAATCCTGCGTGATTGCGGAAGGACCCGAGGAACAGCTTGAGCGCCTTGGATTCGACGATCGTCTCACCCGGAGCATAGTCGATCACCAGATGGGCAAAGTCGGGCTGGCCGGTCACCGGGCATAGCGAGGTGAATTCGGGCGCAGCAAAGCGGATCATGTAGAGCGTGCCCGGACGCGGATTTGGCACATAATCGAGCACGGCCTCTTCCGGCGATGCCGGGAGGGCGGTGTTCTGCCCAAGGAAAAGAGGAGTCTTGGTCATTGTCTGGCCTCTGGATGCGCAGGCGGTGCGAGTTGGTTTCCCGCCAAGCGATCACTTCAAGAATAGAATTGGCCCGCCCATGCACCCGTCGCAGACGGGGAGCAAGTGGCCCGATCGTGCCTCTTGGTTCACGAGGCATTAAACTGGCGGGTTGTCATGCCCCGGCGATGAGGTTGTTCCCGGGGTCATTTGTCATTTCGGCGGCGGCGCTAGCGCTTTGCGCAAGCGCGGCGCGCGCGCAGGATGCCACCACGTGGCAATTGCCCCCGTCGGAGAAGCCCAGTTCCGCCGCGCAGGGCCCGGTCGTTCCCGATGCGCCCCCACCCCGCGCCACGACCGGGCAACCCGGTGCAACGCCGTCGCCACCGGTTGTTGCCGTCCCTGTACCGGCGCCGGTACCGTCACCGGCAGCGCCTGTTGCGCTCCCTTCTGCCAAGCCAGCGCCTCGGCCATCCGCCCAAGCTGACGTACCCGAAGCTGAGACCGCGGCCCTGCCGACGCAAGCAGCCGAAAGTGCGCCTCCGCTTCCCCAACCGACAGCGGCTACACCAAATTTGCCCGAGCCGATGTCGCCTCCCGCGGTGCCGGTCACGGCGACGACGACAGAGCCCGAAGCGCGAGGCGCCACGCTTTGGCCGTGGGTGGCAGCGCTTGTCGGCTTGCTCGCGGCCGGGGCATCATGGGCGCTGCTCCGCCGTCGACGCACGGCGCCGCCCGAGGTTGCCTTCGAACCGCCAGCGATAAAGGCCGCGTCCCCCGCCAGCTCTCCTGCACAAGGTCCCCACCTGGCGGAGACCGCGCTTGTGCCGGACGCTGCCCTGACGCTCGACCTCGCTGCCGCGCGCATGAGCGCGACCCTCGTCAATGCCACGCTTTCCTATCGGCTGGTGCTGTCGGCCACAACGCAAGCGCAAGACGTGGTGATTTTTGGCGGAATGACTGCCGCGCACGCCTCGCGGCCAGTGCAGGACCAGCTCGACCCGCGCAATGCGCCCGAGTTGCATACGATTCGGTCAATAGGCGCTGGCGAGATCATCGAAGTTGCGGGCGAAATACGCCTGCCCCTCGCCGAAATCACACCGATCCGTCATGGCAATGCCGCCTTGTTCGTGCCACTCGTCAGACTTGAAATGACGGCCACCGTCGACGGACGACCGTTCACCATGCGCGCGGCCTTCGTCGTCGGCCTGGAAGAAGGTGCAGCGGGGCAAAGGCTGCAGCCCTTCCGGCTTGACCTCGGCCCGCGCATCTACCCGAAGATCAGCCAGCGCGCGCTCACCGTTCCAGCGTTTGCGTGAGTTCATCGGGAAAGGTCGCGCGGCTGTCCGTTTTTGTGGTCGACGCACCCGATTGCCGCGTCTAGTCTTGGCCTAACGAACCCGCGCCAGACGGGTCGCACAGCAGGCAGGAGCACGATTAACCATGGACTCACTGGTTTCGACCCAGTGGCTCGCGGACGAAATGGGCGCGAGCGATCTACGTATTGTCGACGCTACGGCATTCTTGCCAGAGCATGGTCGCGTGCCGCGCCTCGAATATGAGGCATGCCACATTCCCGGTGCAGTCTTCATGGATCTGGCCGAACTGGTCGATGCGGCCTCGCCCGTACCCAACACACTGCCGTCGGCCGAAAAGTTCGCCAGCCGAATGCAGACGCTCGGCCTTGGCGACGGCAGCCGTATCGTGATTTATGACGACAGCCCGGTGAAGACATCGACCCGTGCCTGGTTCATGCTGACCAAGTTCGGTGCCCAGAACGTGGCGCTGCTCGATGGCGGGATCGCCAAGTGGAAGGCGGAGGGCCGCAAGTGCGCGCAAGGCGTTGAAACCTTGAGACAACGCCACTTCACGGTGTGGTCTGACGAGAGCCATGTGCGTTCGAAAGCCGATGTGCTGGCCAATCTCGACAGCAACGCCGAGCAGGTCATCGACGCGCGTGGCGCCGGGCGCTTTACTGGCGAAGTGCCGGAGACCAACCCTGCGCTGGCGAGCGGCCATATACCCGGCGCGCGGAACCTTCCTTATTCGAGCCTGTTCAATCCCGATGGCACGTGGAAATCGCCTGACGCGATCCGCAGCCTGTTCGAGGCAGCCGGCATCGACCTTTCGCGCCCGCTGATCTCCTCGTGCGGCTCGGGAATGACGGCCAACGTGCTGATTTTCGCGGCACATCTGATCGGCAAGGAAGATGTCTCGCTCTACGACGGATCGTGGAGCGAATGGGGGATGGACCCGGCAACCCCCAAGGCAACCGGCGCGGCCTGAGGTTCCTGTCAGCGATCATTGCTGCTATCGCCCGAGGCCATGAGCAGTTCTGACGATTTCGAGAATTATGGGGCGGCGACGCGGGGCGTGCTGGCTGGACGGCGCGAGGAGTGGACCGGGACGCCGGGGCATCCCGGGGCCGTCGTCAACCCCGCCGTCTGGCGCGCTTCGACGCATCTTTATCCCGATATGTCAGCACTCAGGGCCCATCCAGCCAACGAGGACGGGCGGTTCTATTATGGGCGCAGGGGATCTCCAACTCAGTGGGGACTCTCCGAGGCATTGACCCAACTCGAGGGCAACTCTGCGGGAACTGTGCTCTATCCCTCAGGCGTCGCGGCAATAGCCGGAGCGCTGCTCACGGTGCTGCGTCCCGGCGACGTGCTGCTGATGACGGACAATGCCTACGAACCCTCGCGCATCATGGGACGGGGGCTGCTGAAGGACTTCGGTATCGAGACGCGCTGGTTCGATCCGACCGACCTTGCCTCCTTCGAAGCGGCATGTTGCGAACGGACGCGCTGCGTGCTGCTGGAAAGCCCGGGCAGCCTGACCATGGAGGTGCAGGACGTGCCCGCCATCGCAGCGGCGGCCAAGGCACGCGGGATCGTCAGCGTACTCGACAATACCTGGGCCTCGCCGCTCGGCTTTCAGGGACTGCGCCATGGTGTGGACATCGTGGTGATGAGCCTGACCAAGCACGTTTCCGGCCATTCCGACTGCATGATGGGCAGCGCCAGCGCCGGGCCGGAGTGGTATCGCAAGCTGCGGCTGCGCTCGCAGGGCATGGGGACAGTGGTCTCGCCCGACGATGCCGCGCTGATGCTGCGCGGCCTTCGGACGATGAAGCACCGGCTCGAGGCGGAGACGGCATCGGCGCTGGGAATCGCACAGTGGCTGGAGGGGCGGCCGGAGGTGGCGCGGGTGCTGTGCCCGATGCTGCCGGGATCGCCCGGGCATGAGCTTTGGCGCCGGGACTTCACCGGCGGCTGCGGATTGTTCAGCTTTGTGCTGAAGGGCGGCACGAGCGCGGCGCGCGATGCGCTGATCGATGCGCTGACGCTGTTTGGCATCGGCTATTCATGGGGCGGTTTCGAGAGCCTGGCAACGCCGGTCGATCCGGCGGGCATCCGCACGGCAAGCCAGTGGCCGCTCAAGGGGATGGACGCCGAGGATCGTTTCGGCGTGCGACTTTCCATCGGGCTTGAAGATAGCACCGACCTGATTGCCGATCTCGAGCGTGGGCTTGCCGTGTGGGCAGGAGCGACCGCATGAACAGCTTCAGGCAGCAAGTGGCCGACGTGATCCGGGTGCTGAACGAGATCGGGTTCGATCTGGGGACCTACCACATCTCGGTCTGGGGCGCGCTGCGCATCGTGATCGTGATGCTGCTGGTGATCGTCGCGGCGCAGCTGATCGGCAAGCTGGCGCGGCGCACGTTCCGCCGGTTGACCAGCCTTGACCGCACGCAGCAACTGCTGGGCGAGAAGATCGCCACCATCGTGGTCTGGGGCATCTCGATCCTGGTCGGGATCGACGTGCTGGGGATCAGCCTGACCGCGCTGACGGTGTTTTCAGGCGCATTTGGCCTCGCCATCGGTTTCGGCCTGCAGAAGACCTTCGGCAACCTGATCGCCGGGATCATCCTGCTGATGGACCGCTCGATCAAGCCGGGCGACGTGATCGCGGTGAACGACGGCAAGGGCAATTCGTTCGGCGAGGTCAAGAAGATCGGCATCCGCGCGGTTTCGGTGACCACGCGCGACAATCGGGAATACCTGATTCCGAACGAAAACCTGATGACCAGCCAGGTCGAGAACTGGTCGTACTCCTCGCGCGAGGTGGCGATCAACATTCCCGTTGGCGTGGCCTATGGAAGCGATCTGGAGCAGGTCGAGAAGCTGATGCTCGAGGCGGTGGCCAGTGTCCCGCGCGTGCTGAGCTTCCCCTCGCCCGGCGTGCTGCTGAGCGCGTTCGGGCCGAGCAGCATCGACATGACGATCGTGGTGTGGATCGACGATCCCGAGGGTGGCGTAGGTAACGTGCGGTCGGACATTCTCAAGGCGGTGTGGCGCCTGTTCCGGGACCACGGGGTTCAAATTCCGTTCCCGCAGCAGGATCTGAACCTGAAGGACAGCGAGGGTTTGCGGATGCTGGTAGAGGCTTTGCGGGGCGAAGGTTCCCCTCACTCTCCACCGTCACCCCGGACTTGATCCGGGGTCCCGCTTGTTTCTGCACCGTCGTCCGAAGTGAAAGCGGGACCACGGGTCAGGCCCGGGGTGACGTTAGATCTTGAAGATCGTGTAACCAGGTCCAGCGCAGCCGCTAAAGAACATCTAGGCGGTGGGAAAAGCATTCTCGCTGGTGACTTGCGCTCACCGCGCCCATCTGGCCCCCATGAGCAATCCCTCTTCAAGAGTCGGAACCGTATTCCTTGTCGGCGCGGGGCCCGGTGATCCGGACCTGCTGACGCTGCGTGCGGCGCGGCTGGTGATGAATGCGCGCGTGCTGGTCCACGACGGGCTGGTCGATCCGGCGATCCTCGCCATGGCGCCCAAGGGCTGCCGGATGATCTCGGTGGCCAAGCAGCGTTCGCGCCACACCATGCGTCAGGAAGAGATCAACGCCCTGCTGGTGCGCGAGGCCCTGGCCGGGAATGACGTGGTGCGTCTCAAGGGCGGCGATCCTTTCGTGTTCGGGCGTGGTGGCGAGGAAGCGGAAGACTGCTTTGCCGCTGGTGTCCCGGTGCAGGTCGTGCCCGGAATCAGCGCCGCCATGGGCGCGGCTGCTTCGGCGATGATCCCCCTCACCCACCGCGACGCGGCAAGCATCGTCTCGTTCGTGGCAGGCCAGTGCAAGGGGCTGACCGATCAGAACTGGGCTGGCCTGGCCGGGGTCGGCAGGACGCTGGTGATCTATATGGGCGTGGCGACTTCGGAAGCGATTGCCGAAAAGCTCATGGCAGACGGGCTCGCGCCCGACATGCCGGTGGCAGTCATCGAGAACGCGGCGCGCCCGCAGATGCGCGTGCTGCGCGGAACGCTGGCGGCTCTCGGGCCGCTGGTATCGGAAAACAAGGTCAAGAGTCCTGCCCTGATCGTGATCGGCGAAGTGGCAGGCCGGGGAGACATGATGGAATTGAAGCAAGTTTTGGAGGCAGTGCAGTGAAGATCATCACTGGAAGTGATCTGCGCACCGGCGACGTGATCTGGTGGACCGGCGAAGGCTGGTCGCGCCATGTCAACGATGCGGTGGAAGCAGGCGAACATGCCGAGGCGATCATCGCCCGCGAGAACGCCAAGCAGATCGTCACCGATACGCAGGTGATCGAAGCCACGCTGACCGACGAAGGCGTGCGCCCGGCGCACATCAAGGACCGCATCCGCGCCCTCGGGCCAACGGTCCGCCTCGACCTTTCCCTCAAGCCTGCCGACCCCAATGCCGGCACCTGGGTGATCTGAGATGTATCAATACGACCAATACGACCAGGCAATGGTCGATGCCCGCGTCGCGGAGTTCCGCGACCAGGTGGAGCGCCGCCTTGCCGGTGACATCACCGAGGACCAGTTCAAGCCGCTGCGCCTGAAGAACGGCCTCTACCTGCAGCTTCACGCCTACATGCTGCGCGTGGCCATTCCCTATGGCACGCTGAGCAGCCGCCAGATGCGCATGCTGGGCGATATCGCCGACAAGTATGACCGCGGCTATGGTCACTTCACCACGCGCCAGAACATCCAGTACAACTGGATCAAGCTGCAGGACGCGCCCGACATTCTCGCCGATCTGGCTTCGGTCGAGATGCATGCGATCCAGACCAGCGGCAACTGCATCCGCAATACCACCGCCGACCAGTTCGCCGGTGCCGCCGCGGACGAGCTGGTCGATCCGCGGCCCTATGCCGAACTCCTGCGCCAGTGGTCGACCTTCCATCCGGAGTTCGACTACCTGCCGCGCAAGTTCAAGATCGCGATCATCGGTTCGGAAACCGACCGCGCAGCGATGAAGCTGCACGATATCGGCATCCAGCTGGTGCAGAACGATGCCGGCGAGATCGGCTGCCGCTTCTACGTCGGCGGTGGCATGGGCCGCACGCCGATGATCGCTCCAGTGATCGGCGATTTCGTGCCGCCGCTGCAGATGATCTCGTACCTCGAAGCGTGCCTTCGCGTGTACAACCGCTATGGCCGCCGCGACAACAAGTACAAGGCGCGCATCAAGATCCTCGTCCACGAGATCGGTGCCGACGAATACCGCCGCCAGGTGGAAGAAGAGTTCAAGCACATCCTGACGCTGGGCCTCGAGCCGCCAGCGGCCGAGCTGGAGCGCATCAAGGGCTACTTCGAGCAGCCGGGCTTCGATGCGAATGCGTCCGACGAACTCGACCTGTCCGATCCCGACTTCGCGCTGTGGGTGGACCAGAACGTCCATGCCCACAAGCAGCCGGGCTACGCCATAGTCAACATCAGCCTGAAGCCGGTTGGCGGCATTCCGGGCGATGCCACGGCTGACCAGATCCGCCTGATGGCCGACCTGGCGCTTGAGCATTCGTTCGACGAACTGCGCGTGACCCATGCGCAGAACATCGTGCTGCCGCATGTAAAGAAGGCTGACCTCTATGGTCTGTGGCAGAAGCTGGACGAAGCAGGCCTTGCCTCTGCCAACCTCGACCTGATCGGCGACATCATCGCCTGCCCGGGTCTGGATTACTGCGCGCTGGCCAATGCGCGGTCGATCCCGGTGGCGCAGAAGATCTCGGAGCGCTTTGCCGACCTGGGCCGTCAGCGCGAGCTGGGCGAGCTGAAGCTGAAGATTTCGGGCTGCATCAACGCCTGCGGGCATCACCACGCGGGCCACATCGGCATCCTCGGCGTCGACCGCAAGGGCGTGGAGAACTACCAGCTCCTGCTCGGCGGCTGCGAGGGCGCGGACACCTCGCTCGGCACGATCACCGGCCCCGGCTTCAACGAGGACGGCATCGTCGATGCAGTCGAGAAGGCAACCGATGTCTATCTCGCCCAGCGCGCCGAAGGGGAGCGTTTCGTCGACACCTTCCGCCGCATCGGCATGGCCCCGTTCAAGGAGGCGATCTACGCCAAGGAGACCGCCAATGGTTGAGCAGAACCTGCGTTTTCGCGATGACGAGCCGGTCGGCGATCCTGCGGTGACGGTCGACGCCTTTGCCGACCAGTCGAACGCAACTGCCGTGCGGATCGAACCGGGCGACGATGCCCGCGCGCTGCTGCCGCATCTCGATCGGCTGGCGCTCGTGGAAGTGAACTTCCCGGCCTACACCGACGGGCGCGGCTATTCGGCGGCGCGTATCCTGCGCGAGCATGGCTATCAGGGCGAACTGCGGGCCGTGGGCGATGTGCTGCTCGACCAGCTTTCGCACATGCGCCGCTGCGGGTTCGACAGCTTTGCGCCGAACCAGCCGATCAGCGTGGAGGCCGCCGAAAAGGCCTTCGCGACCTGGCCTGAAGTCTACCAGAAGACCGTCGACGGACGCCCGGCAATCTGGGCGAAGCGTCACCCCGCCTGAGCTGCGGGAAAAGGACTTAGAAGTATGGACAGCACCGTGAACCGCAAGATCGACCTGATCGATGTGCGCCCGCGCTTTACCGAGACGGACGCGATCCGCCTGAACAACCTGTTCCGGGGCACCGACACGCACGAGATGCTGCGTTCGGTGATCCGCGACGGGCTGGCGGGCGACCTTGCGGTGGTTTCGAGCTTCGGCGCGGAAAGTGCTGTCCTGCTTCACCTTATTGCCGAGGTCGATCCTTCGGTGCCGGTGCTGTTCCTTGAGACGGGCAAGCACTTCCCCGAGACGGTAGCCTATCGCGATGAGCTGATCGGGTTTCTGGGGATGACCAATCTCCAGATCATCGAGCCCGATCCGGAAGTGATCGCCAAGAAGGACGAGAACGGCCTGCGCTGGTCGTGGGACCCCGATGGCTGCTGCGAGATCCGCAAGGTCGAGCCGCTGGCCAAGGCGCTGCTGCATTTCGATGCATCGCTGACCGGGCGCAAGGGCTTCCAGTCCAAGACCCGCGCCGGCCTGCCCCGCTTCGAGATCGACCACTCCGACGCGCAAGGGCGGCTCAAGATCAATCCGCTGGCATCGTGGGACAAGACCGCGCTCGAAGCCTACTTCGCGCAGCACGGCCTGCCGGCGCACCCACTGGTGGCCCAGGGCTATCCGTCGATCGGATGTGCGCCCTGCACCAGCAAGGTCGCCCCCGGTGAAGATCCCCGGTCTGGCCGGTGGAAGGGCTGGGACAAGACCGAATGCGGCATCCATTCGCCGACGGATGCCAGCAAGCCGGGCGACGAGCTGCCACCGGGCTACGATCCGATCTTCTGATCGGCATTTGCCAGTCGCGACAGTGCTCTGCTAGGTCCCTGCGCCGGGACATGGGGGAGTAGTCGGTTGGCAGTGGATGCGCGCAGGATCGGGTTCTGGGCCGGACCGCTGGGGTTTGCCGTAACGCAACTGGCGGCAGCACCGGCAGGCATGCCCGATGCGGCATGGAGTGCGGCGGGCCTTGTCTGGTGGATGGCAGCCTGGTGGATGACCGAGGCGATGCCGCTTTCGGCAACGGCATTCCTGCCTTTCCTCGTGCTGCCGCTGACCGGCGTGGCGGATGCCAACAAGACGGCTGCCGCCTACTACTCGCCGATCATGTTCCTTTTCGTAGGTGGCGCCTTTCTGGCGCTGGCAATCGAGCGGACCGGGCTCCACCGGCGGCTGGCGCTGTTCATAATGGGCCTGGCCGGTGCAAGGCCGGGGCAGTTGCTGCTGGGCGTGATGACCGCGACGGCAGTGCTTTCAAGCTTCATTTCCAACACATCGACGGCCCTCATCATGATGCCGATGGCGATTGCCATGCTGCGTGCGGGCGGCGTACGCGAAGGGGAAACCGGGGGCATGGCCGGAGCGCTGCCGATGGGCATTGCCTTTGCCGCATCCATCGGCGGACTGGCGACGCTGATCGGCACGCCGACAAACGCCATCGCGGCAGGACTGATCGAGAAGGCGCTCGGGACCCGGGTCACGTTCCTGCAATGGGCGATGTACGGCGTGCCGATCGCCGTTGCCGCCGTGCCGATTGCCGCGTGGATCATCGCGCGGGTGCAGAAGCTGAAGGAGGATGCGTTCGATCCTGCGGCTGCGCGCGATGCCGTTGGCCATTCCGCGCAATGGAGCGTGGCCGAGCGGCGGTTGCTTCCAGTGGTGCTACTGGCCTTCCTGGCGTGGGTGTTCCAGCCGCTGATCGAAGGGGTGTTTCCGAAGGGTGGCTTCACCGATGGCACGGTGGCTGCGATCGCGGGGCTGGTCCTGTTTTTCCTGCCCGACGGCACCGGCCGCCCGATGCTGACCTGGCCCGAGGCCAATCGCGCACCGTGGGACGTGGTGCTGATGTTCGGCGGCGGCCTTGCCATGGCGATGGGCATGACCGAAAGCGGGCTGACCAAGTGGATGGGCGAGATGCTGCTGCCGCTTGCCCATGTGCCACTTCCGGTGGTTGCACTGGTTCTCGTTGGGTTCGTGATCGTGGTGACGGAGTTTGCCAGCAACATCGCGGCGGCGAGCGGAATCATGCCGGTCGTGGCAGCGCTGGTGGCGGCGCTGGGGGCCGATCCGATCCTGCTGGCTCTTCCGGCAGCCTTCGCCGCGACCTGGGGCTTCATGCTGCCGGCAGGAACCGGCCCCAATGCGCTGGCCTGGGCAACCGGGCACTGTTCGATGCGCGCGATGGTCAAGGCAGGCTTCGCGCTCGACGTGGTCGGGGTGTTCCTGCTGGTCGGCGTAGTTTGGACCGTCGCCGCCTTTTCATGATTATGTTACGTAGTCTTGCTTGATTTGGGCTTCACCAATCGGTGCAAAATAGTCTAACATCGAAGAAACAGGCCTCCCGCTGACTCCCTGTGAACCAGTTCACAGCAGACGGCGCAGAATGAGGCGAAAGAGTGGTCGCACGTTCTTTCGTCAGAATTCGCAGTGGGGAGATTCGCCGTGCGCCGCATTTTCAAGACATTGCTGGCGGGCAGCGCCGGGGCCGCCAGCCTCGCCGCGCTGATGCTGGTGCCGACCGGCGTCGCGACAAGCGCCGACCACCTCGATCCGCCGAGCCGCACCGACGGCGGCGTAGATCCCAACCCGGATATTCCGGCCGACATCGCCGACGTGTTTGCCTGGCATTCGAATGGCACGACCAAGATCGCGATGACCTTTGCAGGACCCGTCTCCGCCGCCGCGACGACGCCGCTCTATTATGACCGGGACGTGCTCTACAAAATCAACATTTCGACTGCGGCACCGGGCAATACCCCCGAGTTCACAATCAAGTATCGCTTCGGGCCGGGCCAAAATCCTGGCGAATGGGGAGTACGAATCGAAGGCGTGCCCGGCGTTAACGGCGTGATCGAAGGTCCGGTCGAGCAGAACCTCCAAAAGGATGGCGTGAAGGTCCGCGTCGGCCTGTTCGACGAACCTTTTTTCTTCGACCTGATCGGTTTCCGCGAGACGCGATCCACCGGCACATTGAAAATCCGCAACGACCGCAACTTCTTCGACACCCAGAACGATACCGCGATCGTGCTTGAAATTCCTGACGCGAACCTTGGCGCAGGGGTAACCAATCTTGGCGTCTGGGGACAGACCGCCCGCTTTGGGGGGAACATCTGATGAGCCTGCGCAAGATCATCCGGATCGCGACGCCGTTCGCTCTGGCCCTGACGCTGGTCGGGTGCGGCGATGATGGTGCTGGTAGCCAAGTCGTCGTCCCGGCCCCGCTACCGAGCTCGACATCGACCGCGACGCCGACTGCCACGGCAACCGCGGTTGCCTACGACTCGACCAAATGCTTCCTGCAGCCGATCCAGGGCCAGAACGGCGCAAACCTCAAGTCATTCATCATTCCGGATACATTGAAGCTCGACCTGACCCGACCGACCAAGTTTCCGAATGGACGCCATCCCGAAGATCAGGTCGTCGACATTCTGCTTGCAACCCTGCTGCTCGATATGAGCGTTACCGGCCAAGGACCATACACGCTGGCAGATGTGCCGCTGAATCCGCAGCGCAATGACAAGTTCTTCCTGCTGACCTTCCCGTTCCTGGCAACGCCGAACGGCACGCCGCAGGTAGCGACCGGCACCGGCACAAACTTCAATTTCCGCACCGACCCGGATTCGGCCTATGTCAGTGTGGACCGCATGGGCAATCCGGCTATCGCTACGGCGCTGGTTAGTTCTTCGATGAAGCTGAGCTACAACGATGATACGCCGACCGGAGACGTCGCTGGCGACAAGTATCTGACCGAATACGAGCACGAACTCGACAAGCTGTTCGGGCTGATTGGCGACGATCTGGAAAAGCTGCAGTTGAAGATCTGCGCGACGAAGTCCTGACAGGCATGAGCGACAAGCCCGGCCCCAAGTGGCCGTGGATCCTGCTGGCGGCGGTTTTCCTGATAACCGCCGCCAGCATTGCCTTTGACAAGTACAAGGCTCGGCAAGGCCCGCCGGATCCGCTGCCTTCGGAAATCAAGCCATGGTTCGGACCACGCAACCAGCTCGAACTGGAGCAGGCAGCGCAAGTTGCAGTGGATGGCGCACGCGCGCGGTTGGCGCTGAATCCTGAGGAGTGGCTGCGGCAGGAGGTACTGGCACGAGCTCTAGTCAGGCGCTTCCGCGCGACAGGCGCATATGCAGATCTCGCCGAAGCGGACGGATTGCTGGACAAGGGGATGGCGGGTGCCCCCTTCCCCGCCGGGCCGAGCCTGTCTCGCGCCGAAGTTTCGGTCCTGGCACACCGCCTCGACGCTGCCGGAAAGGGGCTCGAACGGTTCTTCGCGCAAGTGGGGGAGCCGGACGACGGCGAGTCTGCCGGCGCATGGAGCCTGAAGGGGGACATCGCCTTCCAGCGCGGCGACATGAAGGCAGCGCGCCTCGCGTTCAGCCGCGCGGAGGAATACGACAACAACGCCGCCGTTGCGTTAAGGCAATCTATGCTCGCATTGCGCACGGGCGATCCTGATCTTGCCCGCCGCCGCATCAACGCAGTGCTGCGCGCCCCGAAGCTGAGCCGCTACGTCAAGTCGCAGGTCGGCTTGCAGCGGGTGACGATCGCATATGCCACGGGAGACTGGAAGGCGGCGGGCACATGGGCCCGGTTTTCCGAGCGCTTCTTCCCTGGCAGCCCGCTCGCCATGGCGCATGTCGCACAGCAGAAGGCTCTCGAAGGGGACGTGGCTGGAGCAGTTCGGCAATATGCAGCGATCTTGGCCAAGGCCCCCTTGCCGGAGATCATGGACGCGCTTGCTTTCACGCTGCGCCTGCAGGGCCGCGGCGCCGAAAGTCGGGCGTGGGCCGAGAAGGCCGGCGCGATCTGGACCGAGCGCTATAGCGTGATGCCAGAGGCGGCAGCGGCGCACGTGGTGGAGCACGAACTTGCCTTGGGCGATCCGGCCAAAGCCCTGCCAATCGCGAAGGCCGATGCACAGGCGCGCCCGCACGGGTCCAGCCTGATCTTGCTGGCGCGGGCGCAGCTTCTGACCGGCGATGCCAGAGGTGCACTTGCAACGCTTGAACGTGCCGAGAAGACCGGCTGGCGGACGGCAGGACTTTATCTTGCCATGGCAGACGTCCACACCGCGCTTGGAGACACCGATGCCGCCGAAGATGCGCGGGAGGACGCGCTTGATCTCAATCCCAAAGCCACCGATCCGGCGGCGCGCTACATCTGGTTCGGTCACGATTAGGACGCTACTGACGGCGCTGGCCTGGCTTTGCCTCGCCAGCCCTGCCGCCGCGCATCTTACGCCCAACTCGGAAATCCGCCTCGATTTCGCACCGGGGCTGGTCAAGGCCGACATCGTCGTGCCGCAGGCCGAATTCGGCTACGCCACGGGATTGCCGACGGACAACAGCACGGCCAGTCTTGCCAAGGCGCAGGCGCGCGTAGTGGCCGACATGGCCGTGCTCGACGCAAATGGAAAGCCGTGGCGCGTCGCTGTGGATCGCATCGCATTCGAACAGATTGCCGGGCCGCCTGACCTGCATCTGGAGCTGTCCTTGACACCCCCGCCCGGTTCTCCGGACAGGTCGTTGCTCTGGCGCTGGCATGTCGTGACGCGCGAAGCGCCGAACCACTTCGCCCTGTTGGTGGTGGACGGGGATCTGGCGGGAGGTGTGAGTGGGGAGCGCGAACTGATTGGCGCGCTCACTGCCGGTAAGTCAGAATTGCTGGTGGAGCGCGGAAAGGCGGGGCTGGGAGCGTTGTTCCTCAATGCCATGGCGCTTGGTGCCCGGCATATTGCCGAGGGCTATGATCATCTGCTGTTCCTGCTGGCGCTGCTTCTCCCTGCCCCGATGCTCGCGGCAGGCGGACGCTGGGGCGAGGCGCGGCCGCCAGCAGCCACGTTGCACAAACTGGCATGGATCGTCACGGCCTTCACGGTCGGTCATTCGACGACGCTCATCCTGGCCGCACTCTTCGGCGTTCGGCTTCCACCACAGCCGGTTGAAGCGGGTATCGCGCTTTCTGTTCTCGTCTCGGCCATTCATGCGGCGCGGCCCGTGTTTCCCGGCAAGGAACCACTCGTTGCGGGGCTGTTTGGCCTCGTCCACGGGCTCGCCTTCGCCACGCTGGTCAGCAACTTCGGACTTGGCACGACCACGCGCATCGTCGCTATCCTTGGCTTCAATTTGGGCATCGAAGCCGTCCAACTGGCCGTCGTGGCGGTCACTCTGCCAGTCCTGCTGATGCTTGCCCGCTGGCGATACGGCAATCGCGCGAGGCTGGTTCTGGCGGTGCTGACCGGTATCGCTGCCCTTGTCTGGCTGTCGGAGCGACTGGGCCTTTCCTGATATGGACATATCGGCCCGCGCCACCCTATCAGAAGGCTGAGGGGGCTGTGAATGATACGCGATGATGACAGCTCTGCCTTGACGCAGGGGGCAAATTCGGTGCTGGGGTCGCCGCTGCGCCTGCTGACGGGGACGCTGATCTTTGTTCTCGCCGTCTATGTCGTGTCGACGTGCGGGTTTGTCTATGCGGGCTGGCCGTTCGGCGATGCCGCCTACATGGTGCTGCTGACCGTGTTCTCCGTCGGCTATGGCGAGATCCGCCCGGTCGACACCTTGTTCCTGCGCTGGTGGACGAGCGCGACGATCATGCTGGGGTGCACCGGAATGATCGTGCTGACCGGTGCGCTGGTTCAGGTGTTCACACTCTTCCAATTCCGCCGCCTGCTGGGTCTGGACAAGATGATGACCGAAATAGAAAAGCTGACCGGCCATGTGATCATCTGCGGTTACGGCCGCATCGGCGTGCAACTGGCCAAGGCGATGACCGAGGCTAAGAAGCCTTTCCTGATCCTTGAGCGAGACCATGCCAAGGCCGAGGATGCCAAGGCGCAGGGCTTTCTGTGCATGGTTGGCGAAGCAACGCACGAGGAGACGCTCAAGGCTGCGGGGATCGCGCGGGCGAAGGTGCTGGCATCGGTCCTGCCCGACGACGCGGCGAACGTTTTCATCACGCTATCGGCGCGCAATCTCAATCCCGCAATCGAGATCATCGCCCGCGGCGAGGCGCCGACGACCGAGAACAAGCTGTTCCACGCCGGCGCCGACAAGGTGGTGATGCCCACGCATATCGGCGCCGAGCGCATTGTCGAGATGATCCTCTACCCCGCTACCGGACAGCTGGACGACATCGGCGCGGTGCGGCGCAACCTGCACGATTTCGGGCTGGACATCGAGATGGTGGAGATGGGCGCGGACAGCGCCCTCACCGGCGAGACCGTCGGCGAGGCCGAGCGACGCGGCGACGGCGCATTCTTCGTGGTGCAGATCGATCGGACGAGCGGCCAGTCGATCCAGCACCCCGGCGAGGACGTGACGCTGGAACAGGGCGACAAGGTCATGCTCGTCGTTCGCGGCAGCAGGCTGTCAGCCGGGGCGGTGTTCAGTGCCGCGAAGGCACCGGTGCGGCATGGGCGTTCGTTTGTGGGGTAATTGAACGCCCACCCCTTTCCCGCAGGCGGAAGGGGTCGGGGGTGGGCTTTTTCCTGTTACCCGTGGGCGCCGAAGTAGTTGGCAATGGCTACGGCGACGCGGATGTTGAGGGCGTGGGCGCGGTCGATCGGGTCTATGAAGCGGGCGCGGATGGCGCCGTAGTCCTCGCCGCGATGGTCCGGATAGTCGGTCGGCTCGTCCACCGGGAAATCGGTGATCTCGGGCTCGATCACCGGATAGGCGCGGCGCAGCTGGGCCAGCGCATCGTCGACGCGCAGCGAGAGGACCATCTCCAGCACGTCCTCGCGGCTGACGTCGTTCGAACGGGCGAAGGGCGGGACCTGCACGGCGCGAATGAACATGTGCATCAACAGGGCGAGACGCACCGATTGAAGCAGGCCGATGTTGCGGCGGTCAGCGTCCTGCGCGGCATCGCGCCCGGCCTTCTGCCCCGGCACCAGCGAGAGCAGGCGGTGGAGCTTCATCCAATCGACCCGCAGGCGCGAGGTCAGGCGGCGGAATACTCCGGCCCTGTCATCCTTGGTTAGATATTCGGCAAGCGCGAGGCACGCGCCCTCAAGCGCCGTTTCGGTGCCACGATAGGGGCGGCTGGCCCAGTAGGCGGAGTTGAACAGTTCACCGTACGCAGCCACGGTCTTGATCGAGGCGAGACCGTTGGCAGCGCGCAGCAGGCGGACCAGCTGGTTGCCGCGTTCAGACCGTCCGAGCAGTTCGGCGACCGATTCCATCTCCTCGCCAGCCGCAGTCCCCGCCCCGGCGACAACGTTCACCGGGTAGCCGATCTGCTGAAGGATGGCGTTGTGCGGGATCGCCCGGATCTGGCGCAGGCTCATCGTGCGGTCGGCGCCGATATCGGACTGGCGGCGCGAGACGCGGCTGCCGGTGCCCTTGAGCAGGCCGAGGCCGAAGGCGGTCAGAGCGCGCGAGTACGTGGCGCTTTCGAGATGTTCGCGCTGAACGCGGCGGATCGAGCGATAGAAATCGAGGCTGAGATCGGTGCGATCGTAGAACGGGTCCTTGGCCGACAGGTCCTGATCGCGTGCCTCGTGCTCGGCAATGCGGGTGAGCGTGGCGAGGGCGAGTTCATCGTTGCGGAAGAACAGGTAGCCGTCACCACCCTGGAAGCTGGCTTCCGGCTCGATCGTCACGCCTGCGCGGGCGAAGCGACGGCGGGCCCAGCCGGAGAGCGGCCACGTGAGACGGTCGGCAAAGCCCGAGGGATGCGCGCCGCGGCCCATGGATTCGCCATGAGTGTTGAAGATCAGCGCGGCGACGTCTGTCAGGCCATTGGCCTTCATCGCTTCGGCAAGGCGGCCCTGCAGGCGTTCGATGGCGAGCGCGGCGGGGATCTGGCCCATGAAGCGGCCGGCGTCGGAAAAGCCGGTCTGGATCGAGACGCGGCCGCGCAGGCGGGCGTAGCTGCGGTAGGATTCTTCCGAAAGCAGCGCTTCGAGGAAACGACCGCCATGTTCCAGCGCGGCCTCTGTCTCGAACAGGGGCGAGACATCGACCTTGCCTTCGATGCCGAACAGCTTGGCGAAATAGAGCGCGGCAAGCACTGTCTGCGGCTGCTCGCATTCGGCGATCAGCATGCGGATCGGCGCGTCGGCGTCGATGTGCTGGAGCATCTTCGCCATGACCAGAAACTGGCGCATCGCGGTGCTGGTTTCGATCGCCAAAGCAGCGAAGTTGACGCGCAGCGGCTTCACGTCGGCCAGCAGCTCGCGCAGACGCGACAGCGCGCTCTTGCTGCCGAGGTCCAGCGTGCCTTCGGGGTCGATCCGGCGGCGCAAGGCGTTGAGCAGCTGCGACGAGTTCACGCGGAAGTGGATCCAGCCGATGCCGAGGCCATCGGCGCGCATGGCAGCAGCGAGCGTGGCAAGCGGGATGGCCTTGGCCTCGTCCGCATTCCGTGCCTCGGTTTCCAGCGCCTCGATCAGCGGAGCAAGGCTGAGAAGCTTGGCCTCGTGGTCCGCGCTCAGGCGGTTGGCGGCAGCGGCAAGCGCTTCGGGGCTGTCGAGCGGCGAGGAGAACAGCTCGGCCATTTCCGCCGAATGGGCGTGCGCCGCATCGAGCGTGGCGAGGAGCGGGTGTGCCTCGTCGATGCCGCGCAGGGAGGCGGCGTAGCTGCCAAGGCGCAGCGCCTTTTCGCGCAGGCGGAAGGCGATGGAAGTGGTCCAGCCAATGTCGGTGCGGCCGTCCATGTCGTAGCCGACCCACGTGGCGAAGCGGAACGGCAAAGGCTTGAAATCCAGCCAGCGCCCGGGCCAGCGCTGGCGGGCGTGGCCGAGAAGCGTGGCGTTGATCGCGTCACGTGCCTTGGCGGCACGCTCGATCGCGTTGCACACCTCGACATGCTCGAATTCGAGCGTGATCTTCGGCCCCTCGTGCGGGACGGTGCAGACGGTCGAGGCCTGCGGATCGTCGGACAGGGCGGCCGTCGCCACCGCATCGGACTGTGCCGGGCTGAGCAGGAAAGTCGGGTGCGCTGTGAACACCGCGTGGAGCAGCGGCTTTTCCCAACGCTGGCGGAATTCCGAAAAGCCCGCCTCTTCCGGGTTCAGCGCCTCGATAGTGGCAAGGTTCTCGGTAGCCGCTGTGGGCGCGACGAGACGCTTGAGCCGGGCCGCGCGGCTCTTCAGCGCCTCGCATTCCAGTTCCGCGACAAGGGCATCGATGTCTGACAGCGAAAGGTCGCCACCCTCCAGCGACCGCGAAAGATCGTGGCTGAGCTGGAAGACCGGGTTGAACAGCGGCGTTTCCGCCGTCCGCTCATGGAGTTTCTGCAACCTGGCCTTGAGCTTGGCGACCGTCTTCATGGCCCTTGTATTCCCTTGAATTCGTTACTTCCCCAAAGCCGAGGCTTCGCGCGCTGCGGCTTCGATCGCTGCTTCATCGGGCGTGCCCTTGCCGACCACCCAGCTGCCACCGACACACAGGACCGGGTCGAAACCCAGCCAATCAGGCGCGGTGGCGGCGGTAATGCCGCCGGTGGGGCAGAACTTGCACTGATAGAACGGCGCAGCGAGCGCCTTGAGCGCGGGAAGTCCACCCGACGTGGAAGCCGGGAAGAACTTGAAGTGGTTCAGGCCGAGGTCGAGACCGCGCATGATGTCGCCCGCAGAGGAAATGCCGGGCAGGAAGGGGATGCCCGATGCCACGGCGGCCTTGCCAAGATTCTCGGTCAGGCCGGGGGAGACGATGAATTCCGCGCCTGCGTCGATCGCGGCCTTCAACTCATCGGGGTTGGTGACAGTGCCCGCCCCGACGATGGCGCCTTCAACCGCCTTCATCGCATGGATGACGTCGAGAGCGGCGGGCGTGCGCAAGGTAACCTCGAGCACGCGCAGGCCGCCCTTCACGAGCGCGCGGGCGACAGGAAGCGCGTGGTCGACGTCCTCGATCACCAGAACCGGGATGACCGGCGCGGTGCGCATGATGGATTCGATCGGCTTCATGGCGTCTCCCCTGGCGCAGAACGGTTGCGCGCTTCGTTTGGTGAAGCGGACTTAACGCGACTCAGCCGGATTGTGCACCTGCTAAGGGCAGGCGCATAGCTATTCTTGGGGAACGCAGAACAACTGGAACTTCACACTGCCGAGCTGAATTGCCGCTCACCGGTGCGATAGGCGTCGAACACCGAGGCGATCGAACGGGCGTAGGGCTCGTTGCCCGACAACAGGCTCAGCACGTTGCCTTCGAGACGGGCGAGGCCGCGTGCGATAAATGGCTCCAGCCGGCTGCGGTTCATGGCCAGAAGATCGGAGTCGATCTGCGCCCTGCCCCGGCAGAGGATGTCGTTGATGATCGCGCCGCGGCGGTGATCCTCGGCCGTGCGGACCACGCCCTTCCGTCCCGGCAACTGATCGGCGCCGACCAGCATGCGATAGCGGCCGGCGTTCTTCTCGGTCTGCACGTAAAGCTCGGGGAATTCGCTGATCGATGATGCGCCAAGGCCGATGAGCACTTCGGACTGGTCTTCGGTGAAGCCCTGGAAATTGCGGCGCAGGGTGCCCGCGCGCGAGGCGATGGCAAGGTCATCGTCCGGCAGGGCGAAGTGATCGAAGCCGACGGCCTGGTACCCGGCACTGATCAGGCGCTGATAGCCTTCGGCGGCCATGCGGAAGCGCGCGCGCTGGTCTGGCAGTTCGCTGGCATCGATCCGCTGCTGGCGCGGGATCATGTGGGGCACATGGGCATAGCCAAACAAGGCGAAGCGATCGGCACCCATGGCGATCGACTGGTCCAGCGTCTGGCTGAGGATATCGTCGTTCTGGAACGGCAGGCCGTACATGAGGTCAAAATTGATGGAATCGACGCCGGCCTTGCGCAAGCCTGCAACCGCGCGATCGATATC
This sequence comes from Novosphingobium sp. GW835-FHT14H07, assembly GCF_058793515.1. Taxonomy (NCBI): domain Bacteria; kingdom Pseudomonadati; phylum Pseudomonadota; class Alphaproteobacteria; order Sphingomonadales; family Sphingomonadaceae; genus Novosphingobium; species Novosphingobium sp. GW835-FHT14H07. The sequence goes on along the minus strand of NZ_JBXAFX010000011.1, from coordinate 52,902 downwards.
GTCACGCGGCTGAACGCGGCCAATCGCCTGCTGGACGCGGGCATCGAGCGTCTGCACGCCGAGGCTGGCCTTGATCACGCCGATGCCGCGGATCGCCATGAACCAGCCGGGCTCGAGCGTGCGCGGATCGAGCTCGATCGACAGCACCGGATTGGCGAGGCGGAAGCTGAGGGTCAACTTGTCGACGAGGCGGACGAAATCGGTCGGCTTGATGGCGTTGGGGCTGCCGCCGCCGAAGGCGATGCGCGAAACCTTGACCGACGAGTGCAGCAAGCGCGAGACCAAGTCGATCTCGTGATGCAGCGCTTCCATGTAGGCGGCGAGGCGCTGGGTCTTGTTGGCTGCGCCAGTGTTGCAGCCACAGTACCAGCATATCTCACGGCAATAAGGGATGTGGAGATAGAGCGAGACCGTGCCGCGCAGGGCCTTCAACGCTTCACGCTGCCGGTCCTCGAAGCTCTCCTCGACGAACTCGGCAGCGGTGGGATAGCTGGTGTAGCGCGGAACCGGGCGTTCGAGCAGCTCTGGCCAGTAGGTCCATTGGCCGAAGACTTCAGGCCCCGTCATCATGTCAGCAGCCATCGCCTTCACCTTCTCCGTCGTCTCCATTTCCGCAACAGCTATCGGTGCCCGTGCGCTTGCGCATTGAGATATGACAAACCTTGCAGCAGGGCAGATTTTTGCTGCCATCATCCTTGGCAGGGATGCGGATCGGTATCGGTGCGCCGGTTCCGCCGCACGACGCAACCATCATGACGCTGGCGTGGCCGGGCGACGGCATGGCCATCTGCAGCACGGCCAATGGCGCGAACAGGCGCATGAGGCGGTTCATGGCTGATCCTCTTCCTCGATCAGGATGCGCGCGGCGGCGCCATCGAGATCGCTGAATTGCCCGCGCTTCAAGGCCCAGAAGAACCCGGCCAGTCCGAACAGCCCCATGCCGAGTGCGATGGGGAGCATGAAGGCGATGCCGTTCATTTCGTCTCTCCGGCAAGGCGCAGCGAATTGGCGACGACGATCAGCGAGCTGGTCGACATGGCGACGGCGGCGATCAGCGGGGTGACGTGGCCGAGGATAGCCAGCGGCACAGCCAGCACATTGTAGCCGATGGCGAGCGCGAAGTTCTGCCGGACCACGCGCATGGTCGCCCGCGAGACGCGGATCGCGCGAGGGACGGCGAGGAGCGAGTCTCCGGTGAACACCATGTCCGCCGCCTGCCGCCCGACATCGCTGGCCGAACCGGGCGCGATGGAGGCGTTTGCTGCCGCGAGCGCCGGGCCGTCGTTCAGGCCGTCGCCGGCCATCATCACCTTCCAGCCGACGCGTTGCAGGCGCTGGAGAGCCTCCTGCTTGTCGGCAGGAGAAGCTGCGGCTTGCGCCGTCAGACCGGTGGCGCGGGCTACCGCCGCCACTGCCGGGACCGAGTCTCCGGAAAGGATCGAAGGATCGACATTCAGAGCCTTCAACTGCGCCAGAGCCTCATCTGCATCGGGGCGAAGACGGTCAGCAAAGGGAATGACGCGGACGGCATCGCCTTCGATGCGGAACGCCGTGGCCATGCCCTGCGACGAGGCAGGACGGCCCAGCGCGACCGCCAGACCGTTCCAGCGGGCGGTGATGCCCTGCCCTGCTTCCTCGCGCACATCTTCGACAACTGCGGCCCGCACGCCGCGGGCACCAAGGGCTTGCACCAGGCCGAGCGACAGCGGGTGGCGGCTATGGCTGGCAAGGGCCATGACGACCGAGCCTTGCGCTTCCGTCAATGCGCCGAGCGCGACTTCGTCCGGCACGGGGCGTCCGAGCGTGAGCGTACCGGTCTTGTCGAGCAGGATACGGTTGACCTCGGCCATGCGTTCGAGCGCGGAGCCGTCCTTGACCAGAATGCCGCGCTTCAGCAGCGCGCCTGCCGCTACGACTTGCGCTACCGGGACGGCAAGGCCGAGCGCGCAAGGGCAGGTGATGATCAGCACCGCAATGGCGATGACCAGCGACTGGTAGACGCCAGCGCCCGCGATCATCCATCCGGCAAAGGTGAGCGCCGCCAGCGTGTGGACAGCAGGGGCATAGAGGCGCGAGGCGCGATCGGCGATGCGCACGAACTTCGAGCGCGATTGCCCGGCCGCCTCCATCAGGCGGGCGATTTCGGACAGGGCGGTATCTTGCCCGATGGCGGTAACGCGCACGTCGACCGGTGCATCGACGTTCAGTGTCCCGGCGTGAACGACCGTGCCGGGCGCGGCTTCGACGGGCGCACTTTCGCCGGTCAGCAGCGACTGGTCGAAGCGCGTGGTGCCGCGCAGGACTTCCCCATCGGCGGCAAGACGCTCGCCCGCCGCGACGCGCATGAGCATGCCGGGCTGCAGGGCTTTCGTGTCGAGCCAGCGGGTTGCGCCATCCGCCTCAACGACCATCGTGCCACTGGCGACCTGGCGCAACAGGGCATCGACGCCCGAACGCGCGCGATCGCGCATCATCGCATCGAGCACGCGCCCTGCCAGCAGGAACATCAGCAGCATGAGCACGCCGTCGAACCAGGCCTCTGCCCCGCCGGTCAGGGTTTCGTAGAACGACAATCCGGTGGCGATGGTCACGCCGATGGAGATCGGCACGTCCATGTTGGTCCTGCCATGGCGCAGCACCTTCCAGGCCGAAGCGAAGAACGGGCGGCCGGCATAGACGATGGCGGGCACCCCGATCATCGCCGAGACCCAGTGGAACAGCGATCGCGTCGTCCCGTCGGCGCCCGACCAGACGCTGACCGACATGAGCATGACGTTCATGCAGGCAAAGGCGGCGACGCCGAGTGGGGCGAGAAGTGGCCTGACGGCCGAAACGGGTTCGGCCTCGATCTCGCGCGGCTGCGCATCGAAACCGGTAGCTGCGAGCGTCGCCACGAGCGTTGGCGGCTCGACCTCCGGGGCGTGGATGACTTCCACCGTCCGTGCGGTCAGGTTGGTTCTTGCGCTGGCCACCCCGTCGAGCGCGGCGAGCGCGCGCTCGACCTTGCCCATGCAGCCGGCGCAGTGCATGCCCGGCACGGCGAGGACAGTGTGGACTGCATCGTCAGGGACAGCGCGAAGGCGGGCGGCGACGGTCACAGCACTTCACCCACGGTGCGCCACACCTTGCCTTCGGCCTGGACCATGACCCGCAAGCGCCAGCGACCGGCTTCGAGCGGGGCGGCGTAAGTGCCCGGTGCAAGTTCGTGCAAGGTCAGGTCGGTCTCCGGACGCTGGCCGAGCGGATGTTCGGCAACGGCAGAGACCTTGGCGGCAGCGATGGCGCTGCCCTTGCTGTCGCGCAATGTGATCGCCGCCCTGCCCTGCTCGTCGCGGGCGATGTCGGCTTTCCAGCCGAGCGCCTGCTCAGCGCTGGCTTCCTTGAGCCAGCCGTTGAACTGCTGGCTGGCAACGTAGGAATTCTCGACCACCACCCCGCCGAAAGTTTCCGTGGCAAGCCGCGCCATGAGGACGTTGACCGCGATGACCACGCCGAAGAAGCTGACGAGGATCAGGGTGATGTGCTTGCCGGTGAACGGGCGAGCGGTACGGCTGTTCTGGGTCATTCGCCGTGTCCTTCAGGGAGGGTGAAGCTGGTTTCGCTGCGGTCCATGCCGCCTTCGTCATCGGGGGCCGTGAGGACGAAGGCGAATTCGCCGTGGCCCCTGTCATGATGGCCCTCACCGTGGCCGTCGCGGCGGTGTTCGCCATGTTCACCACGGCGCCGGGCAACGACGTAGATGCGCAGGCGCTGCGTGGTGTCGGCGGGGACGCGGAAGGTGAGATCGCGCTTGGCAGCGGCTGCGTCCATCTCGTCGGTGAACATGGCAGCGCCTTCAAGGCCTTCCAACGCGACGCGGAAGGTGCGCGGGCGCTCTTCCATGTTGCGCAGCTTGATCGTGTAGGCGTTGCGGATTGTCCCGTCAGACAGCGTCACGAACTCGGGATTGCGGTCCTTGGCCACCGAAATGTCGAGACGGGCGCGCTGGCCAAGGGCGAAGAGCATTGCCGCGCCGATCGCCGACCACACACCGAGATAGATCAGCGTGCGCGGACGGAAGATGGTCTTGAGGACCGGGGTGGGCTCCTCGCCCTTTTTCTCCTTTTCGGCATCGACCAGCGTGCAGTAGTCGATCAGTCCGCGCGGGCGGCCGACGTCGGCCATGGCCTTGTCGCAGGCGTCGATGCACAGCGCGCAAGTGATGCAGCCGATCTGCGGCCCCTCGCGGATGTCTATGCCGGTCGGGCATACGGCGACGCACTGCATGCAGTCGATGCAGTCACCCAGCGGAGTGGCAGCCTTGACCGCGCTCTTGACCGAGCCGCGCGGCTCGCCGCGCCAGTCCTTGTAGGTGACGATCAGGCTCTTCTCGTCGAGCATCGCGGTCTGGATGCGCGGCCAGGGGCACATGTATACGCAGACCTGTTCGCGCATGAAGCCGCCGAAGATGAAGGTCGTCATCGTCAGGACGAATGTGGTGGCATAGGCGACAGGAGCGGCAGTGCCGGTCCAGAATTCGTATTGCAGCGTCGGTGCGTCGGCGAAGTAGAAGATCCAGGCCCCGCCCGTGGCGAAGCTGATGGCGAGGTAGATGGTCCACTTCAGCGCGCGCTTGCCGATCTTTCCGGCTGTCCACGGCGCCTTCTGCAGGCGCAGCTGGGCGTTGCGGTCGCCATCGATGAAGCGATCGACGTGCTGGAACAGGTCCGTCCACACCGTCTGCGGGCAGGCATAGCCGCACCAGGCGCGACCCACCGCCGAGGTGACGAGGAACAGGCCGATCCCGGCCATGATCAGCAGGCCTGCCACGAAGTAGAATTCATGCGGCCAGATTTCGATATCGAACATGAAGAACCGGCGGTGCGCCAGATCGATCAGCACCGCCTGGTCGGGGGCATAGGGGCCGCGGTCCCACCGAATCCACGGCGTGCCCCAGTAAATGCCCAGGCACACGATCATGACCAGCCACTTGAAGCGGCGGAACGGTCCGTTGATAGCCTTCGGGAAAACGCCTTTCCGCTTTTCGTAGAGGCCGATTTCGTTCGAGTGGTCCGCGCGAAGTTTGGGATCGTGCGCAGTCATGACCGTGTTGTCCTGTGTTCGGGTTATTTGGCAGCGGCAGGGGCTGCGGCAGGAGCGGGAGCTTCCTCGCCGCCGCCCAGCGAATGGACGTAAGTGGCCAGCATCTTCACCGTCACCGGATCGAGACGCGTGCCCCACGATGGCATCACGCCGTACCGGGCGTTGGTCACCGTCTGGGTCAGCGCCTTGCGGTCACCACCGTAGAGCCAGATCGCATCGCTGAGCTTGGGCGCGCCAAAAGCCCGATCGCCTTCACCGCTGGCGCCATGACAAGCGACGCAGTTTGCGGCGTAGATCTCGGCGCCGCGCTGCGAGGAACCGCTCGGCTTCTCCTGCGCGCTGATCACGCGGACATGGCTGACCACGTCCTGCACTTGGGCCGGCGTCAGGATGCCATCGCGCCCGAAGGCCGGCATCTGACTCATGCGGGTGACGTCGTCGCCGGGCTGGCGCACGCCGTGGACGAGCGTCTGGTGGACCGTGGCGACATCGCCGCCCCACAGCCAGTCGTCGTCATTGAGGTTGGGATAGCCCGCACTGCCAGCGGCGCCATTGCCGTGACACTGGATGCAGTTGACCTTGAACGCGGCGCGTCCACCGTCGATCGCGGCGCGGCGCAGGCGCGGATCAGCGGCGATCTGTTCGATCGAGGCCTTGTCGAGTTCGGCCAAGAGCCCCGCCTTGCGCGCGGCTTCTGCCTTCATCTCCTGGTCGAGCTGGCCGCGGCTGGTCCAGCCGAAGGTTCCCGCCGTCGCCTTGTCGATCATCGGCCAGGCCGGGTAGACCACGCAGTAGGCGATGGAGAAGACGATCGTGGCGTAGAAGGACCACAGCCACCAGCGCGGCAGGGGATTGTTCAGTTCCTCGATGCCGTCCCATTCGTGGCCGACGGTTTCGACGCCGGTTGCGTCGTCGATGCGCCCTCCGGCGGAGGCCGGAATCTTGTTAGACTCAGACATCGGTTTCGTCCTTGAAGATCGAGTTCGCAGCCTCGCGGTTCAGCGGCTTGGCGCCGGGGCGGAACGGCCATGCGCTCAACCCCACGAAAATGGCCGTCATCACCAGCAGGCCCCAGCTGTCAGCGAGATGCCGCAGCATGTCGTAAGTGGAGTGGGTGCTCATCGGCCCTTCTCCTTGGCGAGCTTCTCCTGCGCGGCAGGGGCGTTCACGTCGACAAGCGTGCCCAGCATCTGGAGATAGGCGACAAGCGCATCCATCTCGGTCAGACGCGTCGGATCGCCGTCAAAGTCGCGCGCCTGCGCCTTGGGGTAGCGCTTGAGCAGATCGGTCGCGTCTGCGTTCGGATCGGCCTGGGCCTTGAGGTCCTCGTTGGCCTTCTCGATGTCGGTCTTCGAATAGGGCACGCCGACCTGGTAGAGCGTGCGCAACTCTGCCGTCATGTCGCCCGGGTTCAGGTCATGCTCGGCAAGGTGCGCGTACGTCGGCATGATCGATTCCGGCACCACGGCGCGCGGATCCTTGAGGTGCTGCACGTGCCATTCATCGGAATAGCGATTGCCGACGCGGGCAAGGTCAGGCCCGGTACGCTTCGAGCCCCACTGGAACGGATGGTCGTACATCGATTCCGCTGCAAGGCTGTAGTGGCCGTAGCGTTCGACCTCGTCACGGAACGGACGGATCATCTGGCTGTGGCAGACATAGCAGCCTTCGCGGACATAGATGTCGCGTCCGGCCTGCTCGAGCGGGGTGTAGGGGCGCATGCCGTCCACCTTCTCGATCGTGTTGTCGATCCAGAACAGCGGGGCGATCTCGACGATGCCGCCCACGGTCACTGCCGCGAAGGCCGCGAGCCCGAGGAGCGTCACGTTGCGCTCCAGTTTCTTGTGCTTTTCCACGATTGTCGTCATGGGATTTTCTCCGGATGCGTCTGATCAGGCTGCGGCAGGCGCGGCGAGGATCGGACGGTCCTTTTCGGGATCGTAGGGGGCGTCGCTCATCGGTGCTTCGTCACGCAGCGCCCCAAGGATCGTGCGCCAGACGTTGACGGTCATGACCACGGCTCCTGCGAGATAAAGCAGGCCACCGAAGGCGCGCAGGAAGAACATCGGCTTCAGCGCAAGGACGGTTTCGGCAAAGCTGTTCACCAGGTAGCCGTCGGCACCATATTCGCGCCACATCAGGCCCTGGGTGATGCCTGCCACCCACATCGAGGCGGCGTAGAAGACGATGCCCACGGTCGCGAGCCAGAAGTGCCAGTTGACCATGCGCAGCGAGTAGAGCCGTTCACGGTTCCACAGGCGCGGCACGAGGTAATAGACCGCCGCGAAGGTGATCATGCCGTTCCAGCCCAGCGCGCCGGAGTGGACGTGGCCGATGGTCCAGTCGGTATAGTGCGACAGGCTGTTCACCGACTTGATCGACATCATCGGGCCTTCGAAGGTGCTCATGCCATAGAAGGCGAGCGCCATGACCATCATGCGGATGATCGGATCGGTCCGGACCTTGTCCCAGGCGCCGTTGAGCGTCATCAGGCCGTTGATCATGCCGCCCCAGCTCGGCATCCACAGCATGACCGAGAAGACCATGCCCAGCGTCTGCGCCCAGTCGGGCAGCGCGGTGTAGTGAAGGTGGTGCGGACCCGCCCAGATGTAGAGGAAGATCAGCGCCCAGAAGTGGATGATCGACAGGCGGTAGGAATAGACCGGGCGTTCGGCCTGCTTCGGAACAAAGTAGTACATCATCGCCAAGAAGCCGGCGGTGAGGAAGAAGCCGACCGCGTTGTGGCCGTACCACCACTGCACCAGCGCGCCCTGCACACCGGCAAAGATCGGGTAGCTGCGGCTGCCGACGAAGCTGACCGGCCAGTTCAGGTTGTTGACGATGTGCAGCATCGCCACGGTCACGATGAACGACAGGTAGAACCAGTTGGCGACATAGATATGCGGTTCGGTGCGCTTGACGATCGTTCCGACGAAGACCGCGAGGTAGGCCACCCAGACGATGGTCAGCCACAGGTCGACGTACCATTCGGGCTCGGCATATTCCTTGCCCTGCGTGATGCCGAGCAGATAGCCGGTTGCCGCCAGCACGATGAACAGCTGGTATCCCCAGAACACGAAACGGGCGAGGCCGGGGAAGGCCAGCCTCGCCCGGCAAGTACGCTGCACGACGTAGAACGACGTGGCGATCAGCGCGTTGCCTCCGAAAGCGAAGATGACCGCAGAGGTGTGCAGCGGGCGCAGGCGGCCGAACGCGGTCCATTCAAGACCGAGGTTCAGGACCGGCAGCGCCAGCTGCAGTGCGATGTAGAGCCCTGCCAGGAACCCTGCCATGCCCCAGAAGACGGTCGCGATCACGCCCCAGCGGATCACGTCGTCGTCGTAGCGGCCCTGATCAGGTGCGAGGATGGCCTTCGACAGATCCACCCCGCGCAGCGTGACGATCAGCCCGATGATGCAGGCCAGTGCCACGATGCCCATGTGGATCGCGAAACCCGTGTCGACGGCTGCAGCGCAGGCGGCGACGGCGATAAAGAGCGCAACGAGCCAGAGGCCCGAGCGCGATAGTGCCGATTCCATGGAGCCTTCCCTTCCATGAGTGATGTGCATGCCGCGCTGCACCCAAGGGCGGGGAGGAACATTGACCAGAGTCAAATCGCGCAAAATCAGCCTTATACTTTGGTCGTAGATCGCGTTTTCGCATTTTTGCGCTTCGTCAATGTCTCGTGATTCGGTGCTGTGCATCAAGCTGTCCAAGCCACGGACGATCTGGGGCCAGCGAGGGGCTGGCCATCCGTGGTGCAGGACAAGACCGATGAAGAAGCTGATTACCGCCGCCCTGCCCCTGGCCTTCGCAGCCGCCGCTCTTGCACCGGCACCGGCCCTTGCCGGCTCGGCCGAAGGCAAGCTGCAGGTCAAGGTGCTCGGCACTGGCGTGCTTCCGGACGGCAAGATCGTGGAAGTGAAGAAAGACCCCCTGGGCCTGACCACCGGCGCGCAGACCAAGGCCAACGACAACTATGTGCCGACGCTGGCGGTCGAATATTTCCTGACGCCCAACGTCTCGGCCGAGACGATCTGCTGCTTCACCCAGCACCATGTCAGCGGCGTTGGCGCCCTGGCGCCAGCTACCAACATCGTCGACCACGTGCTGGTCCTCCCTGCCACGCTGACACTGAAGTATCACCTGCCGATGGGCGGCGGGATCAAGCCCTATGTGGGCGCCGGTCCGTCGATGTTCCTGATCTTCGGTGAAAAGCCTGGTTCGAGCATCACTGGCCTGGGCGTGACCAAGGTCAAGATGTCCAACGAAGTGGGCTTTGCCCTTCAGGCTGGGGTGGACATTCCGGTCAACGACAAGGGTCTCGGTGTCAGCATCGATGCCAAGAAGTATTTCCAGGACACGACCGCCCACTTCTATGCCGGAAATGCCGAAGTCCTGACCACCAAGCACTCGCTTGACCCGTGGGTCGTGAGCGCGGGACTCGCATACCGCTTCTGACGAAATCCCCTTCCCGTCCGGCGCCCCCACGCGCGCCGGATCAGGGGACGGCGGGCAGGAAATCACGAGGTTCTGGGATCGCCTCGCTGGTTTTCTGCCCGCCACTTTTTTGTTTGTTCAACTTACAAATCCCAACAATTCCGGGCATTTCAGGCCTGTTGCGCCGCAGCCACAGGTGTGGCTGAATAGGCGGAACTTCCCCAAAGCCTGATTGCGCCGAACCGTTGCTCTAGCGCATGGGAACTCCAGCACTTGTCAACGAACAAGTTGCCATCGCAACTACAATTGCGCCATTTCGGGAGGATACAACAATGGCTAACCCAGCCCGCATTCGCAGGATTCTGCTCTCGTCCGTCGCCTCGCTGGTGATCGCGACGCCCGCCCTCGCCCAGTCCGCCGATGAAGCAAAGGCTGAAGACGGCAGCACCGGCAACGAAATCGTCGTCACCGCAACCAAGCGCGCCCAGACGATCCAGGAAGTGCCGTTCTCGGTGAACGCGCAGACCGCAGCCGACATCGAGAAGACCGGCGCCAGCTCGATCGAAGACATCTCGCGCTCGGTCGCCGGCCTCACTGTCCAGAACCTCGGGCCCGGCCAGAGCCAGGTTTCCGTGCGCGGCGTATCGGCAGGCCAGATCGTCCGCGACCAGCCGGGCGTGAAGGAACAGGTCGGCATCTATCTCGACGAATCCGTCACCTCGCTGTCGCTGTTCACCCCCGATTTCGACCTGTTCGACCTCAACCGCGTGGAAACGCTGCGCGGGCCGCAGGGCACGCTGTTCGGTTCGGGTTCGGTGGGCGGCACTGTCCGCTACATCACCAACCAGCCCAAGCTGGGCCAGACCGAAGGCCAGGTCGCCGCTGACGTCAACGTTCTCGACGGCGGCGATGTCGGCTATTCGGCCAAGGGCGCCGTCAACGTGCCGCTGGGCGAGAACGCCGCGCTGCGCGTGGTCGGGTATGGCGAGCACTTTGCCGGCTTTATCGACGCAGTCGGCCCGGCGGCCGGCAAGAACATCAACGACGGCGAACGCTACGGCGTTCGCGCAGCAGTGCTGTTCGAACCTGTTGCTGGCGTGAAGATCACGCCGCGCATCGTCTACCAGGACATCAAGACCAACGGCTTCAACCGCGCGGACGTGTACCACTTCTACCAGAGCCCGCTGGCTGGCGCTCCCGCGCTGCCGGAAAACACGCAGTATCTGAAGCTGCGCGAAGGCTTCCGCGACAAGACCACCTTGGCTGACCTCACGATCTCGGCTCCAGTTTCGGATTCGATCGAGGTCACCAGCGTCACGACCTATATCAACCGCGATATTCTGGTTAGCCGCGATGCTTCGGCCCTGACCGGCTCGGTCTCGGTCTCGTTCGCCGGTTTGGAACCGCTTGTGGCGCCGGGCGCAAACCTGCCTTCGAACCTGCGCGATGGCACCAAGCTGAAGACCTGGACCCAGGAAGTGCGCCTGGCCTCGTCAGGCAAGGGCCCACTCCAGTGGGTACTTGGCGGGTTCTACAGCAAGATCGACCGTAAATACGCCCAGCGCCTGCCCACCCCGGGTTACGACGCCTTCGGCAACCTGTTCCTTGCCGCCCTGTGCCAAGCCGAAAACACGTGCCGCGTTCCCAACGCCAATCCGGCGTTGCGGACCCCGTTCGTGTCGACCGACGCTGCGATCGCCAACGGGTTCCCCGCGAACTCGCCTTACAATGCCGATATCCCATACGACATCGAGCAGTTCGCGATCTTCGGTGAAGCCAGCTACAAGATCGGCGACTTCAAGATGACCGCAGGCGGTCGCTACTACGACTTCAAGGAATCGCGCGATTTCATCTCGGGCGGCGTCTTCGCCAACGGTGACCGCCGGATTGCCGACAAGACCAAGAGCGACGGGTTCAATCCCCGCTTCATCGTCAGCTATCAGCCGAGCCGGGATCTTTCGATCAACCTGCAGGCTTCGAAAGGCTTCCGCCTTGGTGGCGTGAACGACCCGCTGAACCTGCCGCTCTGCTCGGCCAACGACAAGGTCATCTTCGGTAACAGCCAGACCTACAAGGACGAGACCCTTTGGAACTACGAGGCCGGTGTGAAGCTCGCCAGCGGCCCCGTCACCTTCAATGCGGCGGCGTTCTACAACGATATCCGCAACCTGCAGGTCACGGCCGACGCCGGAAGCTGCTCGTCGCGCGTGGTGTTCAACGTGCCAAAGGCGCACACCACCGGTGTCGAAATGGAACTCGCTGCCGACCTCGGCATGGGCTTCTCGCTCGCTGTCAACGGCTCGGTGATCGAATCGCAGTTCGACAGCAGCGTCAAGGACGGCACTGGCGCGATCATCGCGGGCATCCGTGACGGCAACCGCCTGCCGACCGTGCCGAAGTTCCAGATGTCGGCAACAGCCGGTTACACCACTGAAGTGTCTAGCGGCATGGAGTTGTCGGCCAATGCCAGCTTCCAGCATGTCGGCAACCGCTTCACCCAGCCCTCGGATCAAGAGGCCGGCGCAGGCGTGTTCGGCAACTCGCTGTTCTTCAATCCGGCAACCGGCGCCTACGGCAGCGGCGCCTACAACTTCGGGTCGTACCAGCTGCCAAGCTACAACCTCGTCAACATCTCGGCGGGTCTGAACTGGGAGAACGGCCTGTCGGTTCTGGTCTATGCCAACAACCTGTTCAACGAAACGCCGCTGCTCTCGCTCGACCGCGAACGCGGTGGCCGCGCACGCCTCGGCTACAACGTCGGCACGCCGCGCAAGATCGGCATGACCGTGCGCAAGTCGTTCTGATCCTTCGGGGATCGGACAAGAGAATGGCCGGTCCCGCAAGGGGCCGGCCTTTTCCATTTCCAACGCTGGAGCCGGATTCAACCGGCGAGCGAGACCAACGCCTGCCGGTTCAGTATCTCCACCTCGCGACGCGAGGGAAGTTCGATCACGCCTTCATTCTTGAGCTTGGTGAACTGACGGCTGACCGTTTCGATCGTCAGTCCCAGAACGTCAGCAACTTGCTGGCGGGAAAACGGCAGTGAAAAACGGCGTGCAGGCCCGAAAGCTGGAGTGCATCCCGTTTCCGCCAGGCGATCGGACATTTCCAGCAGGAATGTCGCGATCTTTTCCGATGCGTTCTTGCGCCCGAGGAGCATCATCCACGAACGCGTGCGGTCGAGTTCCGCAAGAGTGCGCTCCAGCAGCTTGTGCTCAAGCTCGGGATGTTCGCGGGCGAAGCGGTCAAAATCGTTGCGCGAGAACACGCAGACACGCGCATCGGTCAGCGCGACCACGCTGGCGCTGCTGGTCTGTCCGAACGGACGGCCGATGAAATCCGATGGATAGGCAACGCCGACGATCTGCTCGCGCCCGTCCTCCGTGCTGGTGGTCAGCTTGAGGACGCCTTCGATCACATTGGCGACGAGCAGCGAATCATCGTCTTCCCAGATCAGCGGTTCGCCCGCCGTCACCACTCTGCGTCGACCGATCTGATTGAGCGCTTCAATCTCACGGTTGTCGAGTCCGGCGCAAATGGCACGATTGCGGACGACACAGGTATCACAGGAAGACATGGTGCTTCGTTATCATTCCGAACCATTTCGGGCAATTGGTGAAAAGGATCGGTCTTCGGGCTCTCCGAAGCACGAAAAAATTGGGCGGTCCGTTTCTGCCGGGCCGCCCGAGTTGGGGAGAAATCGCCGAAGCGGGGCGGAGGCCGGTGGGGTGCATCCACCCCGCTTCGTCGAAGTCATGACTATCCGCGCGCGCCCGAGCCCGCGTTGACGGAAGTCAAAAACACCAACAATTTTTAGGATTGCTGCAGAATTCAGAGCGCGGGAAGCTGCGTCACGTCGTGATACTGGCCCCGGAAGAACAGCAGCGGTGTGCCGTCTTCGCGACGGTCCAGCGCCTCGACTGCGCCAACCACCAGAAAGTGATCGCCGATGTCCTCGACCCGCTCGACCGTGCAGTCGATCCAGGCAATCGCGTCCTCGAGAAGCGGCATGCCGGACGGCGTGTGATCGTGCGCAAGCTCGGCAAACTTGTCCTCAGCCTTCGCTGCAAAGCGCTTGCACAGCTCCAACTGGTCAGCGCCCAGCACATTCACGCAAAACCGGCCCGTCTCCGCGATCTTGGGCCATGTGCTCGATCGCTTGTCCGGGAAAAATCCCACAAGCGGCGGATCTAGCGAGATCGAACTGAACGAGCCCACGACCAGACCGTGCCGCGTTCCATCCGGCTCGACCGAAGTGATGACGCAGACACCTGTCGGCCAGGTACCGAGGACGTTACGGAAATGGCGGGGATCGATCATGCGCGCCTGCCTGTCGCCATTTCGCGCGGGCGTCAACCGTCCCTGAAGGTCTGGCGGGCTATTCGAAGTACGCGATACAGCGCACTTCGATGCTTTCCCGGATCTTCGCATCGGGCAGGCTGGTATCGTGAAACGCGGTGTGCGGGCAGCGCCAGGTGACCGAGTGATCGCTGTCCTGAAATTTGAACAGCAGCACGTCGTCTGCCTGCATGTTCGAGAAGTACCACCAGCGGTGGCGCTCGCGATGGCGGAAGATCGTCGCGGCGATCATCTGGTCCTCCCCTTCGATAGGAGCGGTCAGGGCGTCGCCGGTAGGGAATTCATCGACCACGAACAGGGTGTTCGAGGCGGTTTCCTCATCACTCACCGTGCGTCCGTCGCATACTGCCAGCGGCCAGTCCTGCGGCCCGGGCGAAAACGTCCGCCACAGCGAAAAGCAGATATAGCGCTTGTACCCCGGACCATCGGCAAACCGATCGGCATAGACCCGCGCGGCGGCGCGTTGCCCGGTAATCTCGTTATAATCGACGTGCGCTTCGCCTGCCGGTGGCTGGATTCCGCCGGAGTGCTGATAACCCTCGACCTTCTGTTTCGCCCTGGCCGACAGATCAGCCGACGTCCGGATCATCCACCCTTGAGCAGCGGTTCGGTTTGCCCCGGAAAGGCGCGTCACCAGGTCCTCGACTTCAGCCAGATAGGCGGCGTCGACCGCGGGCTTATCGTGGAAATCGGCAATGGCAGAGCGATGCTTGCCGAGCACGAAGCCATGCGTGTCGAGCGTGAAGTGATCGCGGATGGTCATCCCGTCGCGCACTTCGCAAGCGTAATCGAAATAGTCGCCGGTGTTCATCTCGGCGCCCTGCGAGACATAACGCCGCGTGACGTAGTCCCCCTCGCCCAGATACCGGATCAGCGCGGGAGCGCGGCGGACAGATTCCTCGATCGGCTCAAGCTGCGCAGTGACGTTCATCTGCCTCTCCCAAGGCCTTGTTTCTGATCCGGCCGACCTTCACATATGTTAGCCTGCCTAATCAAGTGGTGCCTTGAAAAGAAATGCAAGCCAAACGCGTAAAACACGTGTAGGGGCCGCCGCACAGGTATCGCCGTGCACTGTGTGGGAACGGGCTGAGGCGATTCGTGCCGGGGAAGTACCCCGGCCACCCAGCCGATATTGGCCCAACACATATGCGAATGTCGCTTCGGCGGCAGGAATGGCGATTTTGACGATGACTTTTGCACACCTCCCCAGCCCGCTCGCGCAGGCACTCGAAGCGCATGGCTATACGGCGCTTACGCCCGTCCAGGCTGCCGTTACCGAACCCGAAGCTTCGGGGCGCGACCTTGTCGTGTCGGCGCAGACGGGCTCGGGCAAGACCGTGGCTTTCGGCCTTGCCATGGCGCCGGAACTGATCGGCGACGAAAGCGCCCTCCCCTTCGCCACCGCGCCGCTGGCCCTGGTCGTGGCGCCAACCCGCGAACTCGCGCTGCAGGTCAGCCGCGAACTGCAGTGGCTCTATGCGCCGACCCGCGCGCGCATCGCCACCTGCGTCGGCGGCATGGACCCTTCTCGCGAACGCCGCACGCTGCAGGGCGGAGCGCATATCGTCGTCGGCACGCCGGGCCGCCTGCGTGACCACCTCGAACGCGGCGCGCTGGACCTCTCCGCGCTCGCCTGCGTCGTGCTCGACGAAGCCGACGAGATGCTCGACATGGGCTTCCGCGAAGACCTCGAGGAACTGCTCGACGCAACGCCGGAAAACCGCCGCACGCTGCTGTTCTCGGCGACGATGCCAAAGCCGATCGAGGCATTGGCAAAGCGCTACCAGAAGAACTCGCTGCGCATCTCCACCGTTGGCGAAAATCGTGGCCATGGCGATATCGCCTACCGCGCCGTCGCCGTTGCTCCTGCCGAGATCGAAGCCGCCGTGGTCAATCTGCTGCGCTTCCACGAGGCCGAAACCGCGATGCTGTTCTGCGCCACGCGCGACAACGTCCGCCGCCTCCATGCCACGCTGGTGGAACGCGGCTTCACCGCCGTCGCGCTTTCGGGCGAGCACAGCCAGTCCGAGCGCAACAACGCGCTGCAGGCCCTTCGCGACCGCCGCGCTCGCGTTTGCGTTGCCACCGACGTGGCCGCGCGCGGCATCGACCTGCCTTCGCTGAGCCTCGTCATTCACGTCGAGATTCCGCGCGATGCCGAAACGCTGCAGCATCGTTCGGGCCGGACCGGTCGCGCCGGCAAGAAGGGCACGGCCGTGCTCATCGTGCCGTTCCCGCGCCGCCGCCGCGTCGAGATGATGCTGCGCGGGGCCAAGATCAACGCCGAGTGGGCCGAAGTGCCGACGCCGGAAGCGATCCGCGCGCAGGACCGCGAACGCCTGCTCGAGACGATCCTCGCACCGGTGGAGCCGGACGAGGCCGATCTCGAAATCGCCCGCACCCTGCTCGAACAGCGCAGCGCCGAGGAACTGGCCGCCGCTCTGGTCCGCGCCCATCGCGCCGCCCTGCCCCAGCCCGAAGAGCTGCTCTCCGGCACCGACGAAGGTCGCAAGCAGGCCGCGCACCGCCCCGGCTTTGACGATGTGGTGTGGTTCCGCATGGACGTGGGCCGTCGCCAGAACGCTGATCCGCGCTGGATCCTGCCGACGCTGTGCCGTCGCGGTCACGTCTCGCGCCAGGAGATCGGCGCGATCCGCATCGCGCCGAACGATACCTGGTTCCAGGTCCCTCGCGCCATTGCCGACCGCTTCGCCGATGCCGTGCGCCGCACCGCCGATCCCAAGGGCGAGGACGAGAACGGCATCCACATCGAAGCCGCGCCAGATGGTCCGCGCGAAATGGCGCGCGACAATCGCCGCGGCGCCAATGACGGCCCGCGCAAGTTCCAGCGCAACGACGACCGTCGCGGCGACGACCATCGCGGCCCGCGCCGCCCTCACCCGGCCGGCCAGCGTCCGCAAGGCAAGCCGCATCGCAAGGGCCCTGCGCAGCCTCGCTGATCAACCTCGTGGAACGGAATCGCCTGCTCCGGCTTGGACATGATGTTCGAGCCGGAGTTTTCACATGTCCCTGATGCCCAAGCCTGCCACCTTCCGCCTGATCGGGGCGCTGGCCCTGCCCTTTGCACTGATGCTCGGTGCGTGCGACGCGGCGGATACGCCGACACAGCCCATGGACGCCAAGGATATTCCTGAGAACCAGGGCATGGGCGGCGCCTATGACGGAAACCCGACGGGGACTCCGTCAGGCACCGGCGCGGACACGCCTGTGAACTCACCAGCCGAGGACCGCTCCTCGGCTGACGGCACAACGCCAATGCAGTCGCAACCGCAGTAAGGCGGTTTATTCCTCGCCCATCCGCAGGGCGGCGATAAAGGCTTCCTGCGGGATCGAGACGTTGCCGTACTCGCGCATGCGGGCCTTGCCCTTCTTCTGCTTTTCCAGAAGCTTCTTCTTGCGGGTGATGTCGCCGCCATAGCACTTGGCGGTAACGTCCTTGCGCATCGCCGCGATCGTCTCGCGGGCAACAACCTTGCCGCCGATGGCTGCCTGCACCGGGATCTTGAACAGGTGGCGCGGGATCAGGTCCTTGAGGCGCTCGCACATGTGGCGTCCGCGCGCCTCGGCCGCGCTGCGGTGGACAATCATCGACAGCGCATCGACTGGCTCGTTGTTGACGAGAATGCTCATCTTGACAAGATCGCCCTCGCGCAAGCCGATCTGCTCGTAGTCGAACGAGGCATAGCCACGGCTGATCGACTTGAGGCGGTCGTAGAAATCGAACACGACTTCGTTCAACGGCAGTTCGTAGGTCACCTGCGCACGCCCGCCGACATAAGTCAGCCCGGTCTGCACGCCGCGCCGGTCCTGGCACAGCTTGAGCACCGAGCCGAGGTACTCGTCCGGCGTGTAGATGGTGCCCTTGATCCACGGTTCGTCGATCTGTTCGATGCGGCTTGGATCGGGATAGTCGGCCGGATTGTGCAGCAGGATCTCGCGCGCATCATCGTTGCGGCTGGCGCGCAGCTGGATGCGGTAAACCACTGAAGGTGCAGTGGTAATCAGGTCAAGATCGTACTCGCGGCTGAGACGCTCCTGAATGATCTCGAGGTGCAGCAATCCCAGGAAGCCGCAACGGAAACCGAAGCCCAATGCTGCGCTCGATTCCATCTCGAAGCTGAACGATGCGTCGTTCAAGCGCAGCTTGGCGATGCTTTCGCGCAGCTTTTCGAACTCTGCAGCATCGACCGGGAAGATGCCGCAGAACACGACCGGCTGCACTTCCTTGAAGCCCGGCAGTGCTTCCTTGGCGCCCTGCTTTACCGTGGTGATCGTGTCACCCACGCGGGCCTGCGCCACTTCCTTGATCTGCGCGGTGATGAAACCGATTTCGCCCGGACCCAGTTCGTCGAGCGTCTCGATCTTTGGCCGCATGCAGCCGACGCGGTCGATCAGGTGTTCGGTCCCCCCGGCCATGAACTTGACCTGCAGGCCCTTCCTGATCACGCCATCGATCACGCGAACGAGGATGACGACGCCGAGGTACGGGTCGTACCACGAGTCCACCAGCATGGCCTTGAGCGGTGCGCTGCGATCGCCCTTCGGCGGGGGAATGCGCTCGACCACGGAGTCCAGCACTTCCTCGATGCCGATGCCCGACTTGGCGCTGGTCATCACGGCGTTGCTGGCGTCGAGGCCGATCACGTCCTCGATCTCGGCCTTGACCTTTTCGGGCTCGGCGGCGGGCAAGTCGATCTTGTTGATCACCGGCACGATCTCGTGATCGTGCTCGATCGACTGATAGACGTTGGCCAGCGTCTGCGCTTCCACGCCCTGCGCCGCGTCCACGACCAGCAGCGCGCCTTCACAGGCGGCAAGGCTGCGGCTGACTTCATAGGCAAAGTCGACGTGGCCCGGCGTGTCCATCAGGTTGAGCTGATAGGTCTTTCCGTCCTTGGCCTTGTAATCAAGGCGCACGGTCTGCGCCTTGATCGTGATGCCGCGCTCCTTCTCGATATCCATGTTGTCGAGCACCTGCTCAGACATCTCACGCTCGGAAAGGCCCCCGGTGTACTGGATCAGACGATCCGCCAGCGTCGACTTGCCGTGGTCGATATGGGCGATGATGGAGAAATTGCGGATCAGCGAAAGGTCGGTCATGTCGGTCTTTGAATGAAAGCGGTGCGGTGCGCACCGGAGCGCCGTTAGCAGGTGTGATCCAGCGAGTCACGATGGCCCGAGTCTGCATCGGTGAAAGCCCCGAGACGCGATTCTTTTCAGATGTGCGTCAGTTTCTCGACATCGGACACAAAGCCGAAATATTATTTTTCCATTGAAATTCATATGGATAAATCGAATTATACGAAACGGAATCTGCCATCGCGTCAACTGGCTGTCACAAACTCGTCATTTTCAGCGCCTAGCGGCTCCGGCAACACAGCGAACGGAGAAGCAAAGTGTCGGCAAGCAAGGCGTTCAAGGCGGCGTTGGCAGCAACCGTCTTCCTGTCTGCGCCGCAGATCGCGGCAGCGGCGGAAGATCAGGACGCAAAGATCGCCGATCTTCAGCGCCAGGTCGATGAACTGAAGGCCATTGTCAAGGCGATGCAGGCGGCCCAGGCGGCTCCGCAGATCGCGGCCGCGCCGGCCACCACCACGCCTCTTGCCCCGGCAGCGCCCGTACCGACCAATCCTGCTGCCACGGCGCCGACGGCCACGCCCGTTGCCTTGGCCAGCGCCGCACCGGTCGAGAAAAAGAAGAAGGCCTGGCACGAGAAGCTGATGATCCGGGGCTACACCCAGATGCGCCTCAACGAGATCGTCAGCGGGCCGAAGAACGCGCCTGCAGGAGTATCAAGGCTGCGCTCGGTGCAGGACAGCGGGATCAGCGAGAACGGGAACTTCACGCTGCGCCGTGCTCGCCTTGTCGTGCAGGGTGAAATCTCCGACCGCGTCTCGCTCTACATGCAAGGCGATATGGCGGCTGCGGTCAGCAACCAGTCGGCAAATGAATCGCGCCAGCATTTCTTCCAGATGCGCGATGCCTATGCAGACGTGTTCCTCGACAAGGCCAAGACATTGAAGGTGCGTCTTGGCCAGTCGAAGGTGCCCTATGGCTGGGAGAACCTCCAGAGCTCCTCGAACCGTGTGCCGCTGGATCGTACCGATGCGATCAACGCGCCCGTTCCCGGTGAACGCGATCTTGGCGCCGTCATCTATTACACCCCGCCGAAGATCCAGAAGATCTGGGACGAGCTTACCCAGGATGGCCAGAAGCTGTTTGGCAATTACGGCGCCTTCGCCATTGCCGCGTACAACGGCCAGGGCATCAACAAGGTTGAACGCAACGGCGGTCTGATGACGGTCGCCATGGCGACGGTGCCGTTCCGGCTCGACGGCATCGGCCTCGACGGCCAGGTCGCGGAATTCGGCGTAACCGCAATGCGCAACCAGTTCCGACCCGAAGTCCGCACGGGCGGCGTCTCGACGATCTCCTATGACGACAACCACGTGAACTTTCACGGCATGATCTATCCCAAGCCCTTTGGCATCCAGGCCGAATGGACCTTCGGGACGGCACCGCAATGGGACCGCACGCTTGGCGCCATCCGTTCGCAGCGGGCGTCCGGCGGCTATGTCATGGCCATGTACCGCATGCCGGAAACCCCGATCGGCCAGCTCATTCCGTTTGCGCGTTGGCAGAAGTATCGCGGCGGCTGGAAGAGCGCGATCAACGCGCCACGGCTCGAAACGGACGAGTACGAGGTGGGCGTCGAGTGGCTCCCGTTGAAGGAACTGGAAGTCACGCTCAACTATGCCAACGTCTCGCGTACCGAAGCAGACGAGAGACGGACCGGGCAGGCCAAGGGCGATGTCATCCGCGCGCAGGTGCAGTGGAACTATTGATCATGTGGGCCTGAATGGTGCCGGTCGGTCCGGCACCGCGAAAATGCCTGTCCTTGGGCGTCCGCTTATCGCAGGCAAGAGGCGGATCGTCGCTTGCCGCGGTGATGCCGTGCCTGTTCATCCGACGTTGTGGATCGTGTCGCAAGGATCGCCGTTGTCGCAGCAAATCGGATCAACCGAACTGCAAGCATCGTTTCGACTACGGGAGCATCCCATGAGAAAGACCATTCTGGCCGCAACCCTGGCAGCCATCGCTCTTCCCGCCGCACCGGCGCTGGCAGATCCCCCGCACTGGGCTCCCGCCCACGGTCACCGGGCAAAGCATGACCGCATCTATGACAGCCGTGGCCGCTACCTTGAGCCGCGTCGCATCAGCAGCCGCGATACCGTGTGGCGCGGTCGTGACGGACGCTACTACTGCCGTCGCAACAACGGCACGACTGGGCTGATCATCGGCGCTGCAGGCGGCGCGCTGCTGGGCCGCACCATTGATACGCGAGGCGATCGCGCTCTGGGTACGATCCTCGGCGCAGCGGGCGGCGCACTGCTCGGGCGCGAGATCGAACGGAGTGGTGGTCGCTGCCGTTAAGCGAATTCAGCTTCAAGCATCAGGGCGGCTCGCAAGGGCCGCCCTTTTGCTATTTGCGCGCCAGTTCCTTGACCAGCGCGGGCGCAGGGTAGATCACGTCCAACGCATGCTGGATCGCTGCGGTGCTGACGACGACGGTTCGGTTGACTTCACCTTGATAGCCGTAGTTGCCACCGATCGAATGGATATTACCGTCGAACGCCGCGCCGATCACGCTGCCGTCGCGGTCGATTACCGGCGATCCCGAATTGCCACCGATGATGTCGTTGGTCGTGACGAAATCGAACGGCAAGGACTTGTCGATCTTCGCCTCGTTCGCCGCAAATGCACTGGCCAGATCGAACGGTTCGGCACCGGTCGCCCGGTCGAAGGCACCTCCGATGGTGGTGACCGGCGCAACGTCCTGCCCGCGCTCCTTCCAGCCCTCGACCTTCCCATAGCTGATGCGCAGCGTGAACGTGGCGTCGGGATAGACACTGTTGCCATAGGCCATGAACCGCGCATCGGCGAGCCGGGCTCCTGCTTCGGCCAGAGGTCCGGCATAGCGTTCGTCCACCAGCTTCTTCAGTTCCCGCTCTCGGGCGTCGATCTTGCGGGCATAGACGATCATCGGGTCGGATGACGCCTCGATAGCCTTGCGGCCGCCTTCCCACAGCGCCTTGCGAACCGCCGGATCGGCCAGCGTCGTCCCGCCAACCAGTCGCTCGGCCAAAGCCTCCGGCGACTCCTTACCCAGCAACAGCCGGGTGTCAGCATCGTCGGCACCAAGATACTCGCGCGCCTTCGACAGGCTCCATGCCAGTTCCAGCTGCTCCATCCACGGATACACCGGTGCATCGTCGAGCAGCGTCTTGGCCGTGAGTTCGAGGCTGGAATCGCGGAATTCCGGCAGGCGCTCGGCATTGGGCTTCTCCCGCTCTGCCGCGCCTTGCACCAGCTTCATGGCCTGATCCATCAATGCGGAGTGCGGCACGATGAAGCGCCACGGCACATAGATGTCGCGATAGGATTGGACTGCCTTTGCCGTATCCGCCCATGGATCGCCGATCCCCGGTTTGCCCTTGGTCTTCGCCTTCAGGTCCGCCTCGGCATCGCCAAGCATCTTGAGGAATGCCGGATCGTTCAACGCCTTCTGCCGCCCGATATAGACCTTGAGGCTGTTCTCGATCCCGAACAGTTCGTCAGCGCCCTCGCGCTTCTGCTGCGGGCTCTTGTCCATTGCCGCAATAAGGCGCCCGCGCAGTTCGGACAGGACGGTCGTTGTCAACGGAAGTCCGACTTCGCGCTGGAAGGCGATCTGGTCAGTGGTGAAAAGCCTCTGCGTTGCCCCCGGATTGCCAACCACGAACGTCGCTTCGCCTACCTTCGGCCCGCGAGAGTTCCATGAGAGATGGGCAGGAGTTGGAACCGGTTTGCCATTCTCGTAGGCCCGCAGGAACGCGGCATCGAGCGCATAGCGCGGGTAGTTGAAGTTGTCCGGATCGCCCCCGAAGAACGCCGCCTGAAACTGTGGCGCCCAGGCCAGGCGCACGTCGGAATACTTTCGATAGGTATAGAGCTTGTACTGGCCGCCGCCGAACAGCGTTACAACCTCGCATCGCGTGGTCTTGCCGTCCTTGCACCCGTCTTTCTCGATCCGTGCAACTTCGGCATCGCGCGCCTTGACCAGCGCTTCGCCGGTGGAATTGCCGATCGCCGCCTTGACCCGTGCGGTCACGTCGGAAATTGCGGTCACCACCTCGGCCTGCTGGCCGGGGCACTTGAGTTCGTCTTCGCGCCGGGCGGGCACGAAGCCGTCCTTCAGAAGATCACGCTGGTCGGTCGAGTTGTCCTGCGCGCATTCGACGACGCAATGGTGGTTCGTAAGGATCAGCCCTTCGGACGAGACGAAGCTGGCCGAACAGCCGCCGGTCAGGCGCACTGCTGCTGCCTGCACGCGGGCCAGCCACTTCGCATCGGGTGCCCACCCGTAGTCCTTCTGCATCCTGGCCGTCGGGAATGCATCGAAAGTCCACATGCCCTCGTCAGCCAGAGCCTGCGCAGAATGGAATGACAACGACAGCAGCGCGGCGGAAGCGGCAAGACGGAATTTGGCCATGGCACCCGGTCCTGAAAGTTACAATTGCAATCGCATTGACCATCGCACGACATGAACGGATTTTAAAGTGACAATGTTACATGCAATCTTCGTCAATAAACCCTTGCGACAGGATCGGCTTCGCATAACCTGTGGGCATGTGGCTGCTAGACCAGATGCTCAAGAGGCTGATCCGCAAGGGTAAGCTTGTCGTAATCGATCATGATGGCAAGGAGTACGCCTACGGTGAGCCAACCGCTCCGCCCCTGAAGATCCGATTCACGGACAAGGGCGCGGCCATGCACGTTGCCAAGGACCCGCGAGTCGGCGCGGGCGAAGCGTACATGGACGGACGCATGGTCATCGAACCGCCGCATGACGTGCGTGATTTCGTCCTGTTCGTCATGGGCAATGCCAGCAGCGCCGGCGGCATCGACCGCAAGGGTCCGGTCCGCAAGGCGCTGTCCAGGGTCGTCTCGCGCATCGACCAGATCAACCAGCGGGCGCAGGCCTCGAAGAACGTCGTTCACCACTACGACCTGACCCGCCAGTTTTACGAGCTGTTCCTCGACGAGGACCGGCAATACACCATGGCCTACTTCCGCGATCCTCAAAACACACTGGAGCGCGCTCAGGTCGACAAGAAGGCGCTGATCGCCTCCAAGCTCCGGCTGGTGCCGGGGCAGAGTTCAGGGATGCGCGTGCTGGACATCGGCTGCGGCTGGGGCGGTCTTGCGCTCTATCTCAACCGCCACTTCGGCTGCGAAGTGCTTGGCGTAAGCCTTGCGCCCGATCAGGTGAAATTCGCGCAGGAGCGCGCCGAAGAAGCTGGCGTCGCCGACAAGGTCAAGTTCCAGCTGATCGACTATCGCGATGTGCAAGGCCAGTTCGACCGCATCACCAGCGTCGGCATGATCGAGCACGTCGGCGCACCCAACTTTGGCGAATACTTCGCGAAGACCAACGAGCTGCTCGATCCCGATGGTATCATGCTGACCCACACGATCGGCCGCAAGGGCGCGCCCGGCACGACCGACAAGTGGACGCGCAAGTACATCTTCCCCGGCGGCTACATCCCGGCGATGAGCGAACTGGTCTCGGCGCTGGAGAGGACCGGCTGGGAAGTGGGCGACATCGAAGTCCTGCGCTACCACTATGCCTACACGCTCGCCGAATGGTACCGCCGCGCCACCATGCACCGTGACGAGATCGTCGCGCTTTATGACGAGCGCCTGTTCCGCATGTGGCAGTTCTACCTTGCCGGAGCCGAGCAGAGCTTCCGCCACGGCGGCATGGTCAACTTCCACATCCAGAGCGTGAAGCGTCGCAGCGCCCTGCCCATGACCCGCGACTACATGCAGCAGGAATGGGCGCGGCTGTCAGCTCTGGACGAGGCGCCGGAGTGGCATCTGGAGCGCAAGGCGGCGGAGTAGGCGCGGAAAGCGTCAAGCAATGCCGATTGCGCTGTCCGGGCAAATCGAGTGAACTGCCTCTTATAGACAGAGAGGACATCGCTTGAGCTGGGAACCCGAGGTCGAAGAATTGCGCCGCCGCGCGGCGCTGGCCGAGCAGATGGGCGGCGCCGAAAAGGTCGCCCGCCAGCATGGCCGTGGCAAGCTCGATGCCCGTGCCCGCATCGCCGGTCTTGTCGATGCCAAATCGTTCCGCGAGATCGGCAAGATCGCCGGCAAGGGCGCTTATGGATCGGACGGCGAATTGCTTGACCTTGCTCCGTCCAACCTGATCTTCGGCCGCGCGAACATCGAAGGGCGCCCGGTCGTTGCCTCCGCAGATGACTTCACCGTGCGCGGCGGGGCGGCGGACGCCGCCATCGCGCGCAAGTTCATCCAGTGCGAGCAGATGGCGCACACGCTCAAGATCCCGCTGATCCGCATGATCGACGGCACCGGGGGCGGTGGATCGGTGCGGACGCTGGAAGATATCGGCGCAACTTACGTTCCGGCGACGCCGGGCTGGGGTCATGTCGTCAAGAACCTCGACTCCGTTCCGGTCGTCGCGCTTTCGCTCGGCCCAACTGCAGGCCTAGGTGCGGCGCGCGTTGTTGCCAGCCATTACTCGATCATGGTCAAGGGCCTGTCGCAGCTATTCGCCGCCGGTCCAGCGGTTGTATCGGCCATCGGCGAGGATCGCAGCAAGGAAGAGCTCGGCGGCAGTGCCATTCATACCCGCAACGGTGTGGTTGATGAGGAAGTCACGAGCGAAGCCGAAGCCTTCGCCCGTGCGCGCAGGTTCCTCTCCTACCTGCCGAGCAATGCCGGTGCTCCCGCCCCTCGGCTTGCCTCGAACGATCCCGTCGAACGAAGAGCGGATTTCCTGATCGATCTTGTCCCGCGCGAGGCGAAGCAGGTCTATTCGATGCGCCGTCTGCTCGATGCGGTAGTCGACAAGGGCTCACTGTTCGAGATGGGCCGCCTTTGGGGCCGCGCGGTCATCACCGCTTTTGCCCGGCTTGACGGCTGGCCAATCGCGGTGCTGGCCAGCGACCCCAGCTATCTCGGCGGGTCGTGGGATGCGCGCAGCAGCGAGAAGGCCGAACGCTTCATCAAGCTGGCGGACCAATTCCGTCTGCCAGTCGTCCACCTTGTCGACAACCCCGGCTTCATGATCGGCCACACCGCCGAAAGCACCGGAACGATCCGCTATGGCGTCCAGGCGATGAACGCCATCTACAAGGCCACCGTGCCGCTCTGTTCGGTTATCGTCCGTCGCGCCTACGGAATCGCCGGCAGCGCGATGAGCAACGCCGAAAGCTTCCAGTACCGTTTTGCCTGGCCATCGGGGGACTGGGGGAGTCTGCCGATCGAAGGCGGCATCGAAGTTGCTTACAAGTCCGAGATCGAGGCGGCCGAGGACCCGGCAGCTCACCTTGAAAGCATCCGTGACCGGTTGAACCGGGTACGTTCGCCCTTCCGCACTGCCGAGCGTTTCGGCGTGGAGGACATCATCGATCCGCGCGACACCCGCCCCCTGCTGTGCGAGTTTGCCGATCTGGCGTGGCGAACCCTGCCCTGAGCCATCAGGTGAAATGCGCGGTGGGCTGGGGCGGTCAACATCGCTGAGACGTTGCCATTCGCGGGGCGGTTCGTTAGCTAGGCTAACGAACAAATCTCAGCAGGGTGCTTTTCGATGACCGCTCCTACCGCCGCCGACCTTTCCGCCGACATCCAGCGCGTGTTCGCGCTCCAGCAAGCGCATATGTGGGAAGCCAAGGCCTCGAGCGCCGATGTGCGCAAGGAAAAGCTCGCGCGCCTCAAGGCTGCGGTCGAAGCCCATGCCGACGACATCGTGGCAGCCGTGCTGGAGGACACCCGCAAGCCGGTGGGTGAAATCCGCGTTACCGAAGTGCTCAACGTCACCGCCAACATCCAGCGCAACATCGACAATCTCGATGAGTGGATGAAGCCGACGGAAGTCCAGACCTCGCTCAACCCGGCAGACCGCGCCCAGATCGCCTATGAAGCGCGGGGCGTCTGCCTCATCCTCGGGCCGTGGAACTTCCCGCTCGGTCTTGCGCTCGGGCCGGTCGCCGCTGCGATTGCGGCGGGCAACACCTGCATCGTCAAGCTTACCGACCTGTGCCCTGCCACCGCGAAGATCGCTGCGGTGATCATCAAGGAGGCCTTCGACGAGAAGGACGTCGCCCTGTTCGAAGGCGATGTTTCCGTGGCAACTGCGCTGCTGGACCTGCCCTTCCACCACATCTTCTTCACCGGGAGCCCTCGCGTCGGCAAGATCGTGATGGCGGCAGCGGCCAAGCACCTTACCAGCGTGACGCTGGAGCTTGGCGGCAAGTCTCCGGTGATCGTCGACGACAGCGCCGATATCGACCAGATTGCGGCACAACTTGCCGCTGCCAAGCAGTTCAACGGCGGACAGGCCTGCATCAGCCCTGACTACGTGTTCGTGAAGGAAGACAAGAAGGCCGCGCTGGTCGAAGGCTTCCGCGCCAACGTCGCCAGGAACCTTTATGACGAAAGCGGCGCGCTGAAGAAGGACAGCATCGCCCAGGTCGTCAACAAGGCGAACTTCGACCGGGTGAAGGCAATGTTCGACGATGCCGTTGCCAAGGGCGCAACCGTCGCCGTTGGCGGCACGTTCGAACCAGATGACCTCACCGTCCACCCAACGATGCTGACCGACGTCACCCCGCAGATGACGATCCTGCAGGACGAGATCTTCGCGCCGGTCATTCCAGTGATGACTTACGACACCCTCGATCAGGCAATCGGCTACATCGAGGCCCGCGACAAGCCGCTGGCGCTCTACGTCTACAGCAAGGACGAGGACAACATCGAGAAGGTCCTCGCCCGCACCTCTTCAGGCGGCGTCACCGTGAACGGGGTGTTCTCGCACTACCTTGAGAACAACCTGCCGTTCGGCGGCGTCAACACCAGCGGCATGGGCAGCTATCACGGCTATTTCGGCTTCAAGTGCTTCAGCCACGAACGGGCGATCTACCGGCACATGTAAGGCGCACTCTGCGTCGTTCGGCCTATTCCTGATCGCCCGGTGGCTTCCTAGCCTGTCTGAAACAGGCATGAGGGACGACATGGCGATCAGGAGAGCACTTGCGGCAATCGGGCTCTTGCTCGAGACGGTGACGACTGTTCACGCGGGCGAAGTCCGCGTCCTGCCAATCAACGATCACCTCATCGCCTTCTATGACGGTCGTCCGGAAGAGAAAGGCGTCGATCTGTCGAAGGCCACCTGGGCGGACCATGGCGCGAATTTTGTCGGCGTCGCTACCTATGCCGTGGTCGATGGCGCCGAGGCGCTGGTCTACGACACCTACCCGAGCATCGAGCAGGCGCAGCAGGTGCGCGCCTGGCTTGAAAAGCGCGGCGTGAAGCACTTCATCGTCGTCAACAGCCACTGGCATCTCGATCACGTCGGCGGCAATGCGCTTTATGCGGACAGCACGGTGATCGCGACGGAGAAGGCCCGGGCACAGCTGATCCGGCACAAGGCGCAGATCGAGGATGGCACCTTGCAAGGCCCGCCAGCCATATCGCCGTTGAAGGTGCCCGAAGTTGGCATCACTGAACCGACAATGGTCAGTGTCGGGCGTTACACGGTTGAACTGCGCCCGGTGAACATCCACTCCGCCGACGGCCTCGTCGCGTGGCTCCCGCAGGACAGGCTCCTGTTGGCGGGGGATACGCTTGAAGATACCCTGACCTTCATTGCCGAACCGGAAAGCCTTGCGGAACAGTACCGCAACCTCGGCGCGATGAAAGAATGGGCGCCGGTGGGCATCCTGCCCAACCATGGCGATCCGGCGATCATCGCCAAAGGCGGCTATCACACCGACCTGATCGACATGACCCGCAACTACATTCGGAGCATGGCCGAACACGCGCACGACAAGGATTTTGCCAACCAGCCCATCGAGCGATTCATCCCGGCCGAACTGAAGGCAGGCACTGTCAGCCTGTGGTGGGCCTATCGCGAGGCGCACCACGAGAACCTGCAGAAACTGGCAAGCTACTACAAGGACAGGCCCCTGCCCGCCTTTGCGCCCTGATCGTCAGGCAGCCACATCCCGGCAAACCTTGCACCCCCGCCCCCTCCCTGTTAGGCGCGCGGCGCGTATTTCACGGGAGTCGTAGCGCTCATGTCCGATATCAAGAAGGTCGTCCTCGCCTATTCCGGTGGCCTCGACACCTCCGTCATCCTCAAGTGGCTGCAGGTCACCTACAACTGCGAAGTGGTGACCTTCACCGCCGACCTCGGCCAGGGCGAGGAGCTGGAGCCTGCGCGCGCCAAGGCCAAGCTGATGGGCGTGCCCGACCATCACATCTACATCGACGACCTGCGCGAGGAATTCGTGCGCGATTTCGTCTTCCCGATGATGCGCGCCAATGCCCGTTACGAGGGCGACTATCTTCTCGGCACTTCGATCGCCCGCCCGCTGATTTCCAAGCGCCTGATCGAGATCGCGCGCGAAACCGGCGCTGATGCCGTCGCCCACGGCGCGACCGGCAAGGGCAATGACCAGGTCCGCTTCGAGCTCTCGGCCTATGCTCTTGAACCCGGCATCAAGGTCATCGCACCGTGGCGCGAATGGGACCTCACCAGCCGCACCGCGCTGATCGCCTGGGCCGAAGCGCACCAGATCCCGGTGCCGAAGGACAAGCGCGGGGAAAGCCCGTTCTCGACCGACGCCAACCTCCTCCACACCTCCTCCGAAGGCAAGGTTTTGGAGGATCCGTGGGAAGAGACCCCGGACTACGTCTACTCCCGCACGGTCAATCCCGAGGACGCGCCGGACGCGCCCGAGTACATCACCATCGACTTCGAGAAGGGCGATGGCGTTGCCCTCAATGGTCAAGCCATGTCGCCGGCGACCCTGCTGACTGCGCTCAACGACCTTGGCCGCAAGCATGGCATCGGCCGTCTTGACCTCGTCGAGAACCGCTTCGTCGGCATGAAGAGCCGCGGCATGTATGAAACGCCGGGCGGCGAGATCTACGCTCGTGCCCATCGCGGGATCGAAAGCATCACGCTCGATCGTGGTGCCGCGCATCTCAAGGACGAGCTCATGCCGAAGTATGCCGAGCTCATCTACAACGGCTTCTGGTTCGCGCCTGAGCGCGAGATGCTGCAGGCAGCGATCGACCACAGCCAGGTTCGCGTCAACGGCACCGTCCGGCTCAAGCTCTACAAGGGCAATGCCTCGGTCGTCGGCCGCAAGTCGCCCGACAGCCTCTACTCCGAACGCCACGTGACGTTCGAGGACGATGCAGGCGCCTATGACCAGAAGGATGCGGCCGGCTTCATCAAGCTGAACGCGCTCCGGTTGCGCCTTCTGGCGCAGAGAAACCAGTAAACGCCTGCGTCTTCTGGCACAGCAGGGCCGCTGATTGCTGCGCTTCGGCGCTGCACAATAGCTATCCACCGAAAGGTGCGGGGGTTGTGGATAACTCCCGCACTTTTTGCTTGCGCGACTCGAGCAACAGGCGCAGCTTTTGATTGTCGAGAGCGCACGAACCCCAAAGTTCAGGGACCAAACCTCTGAATTTTCAGGACTAAGTGCGCAACGATACGAACACGGATAGTTTGCAGCGTAACCAACCGGCAGGCACCTTCGGGCTGATATGCGGATGCGCGAAACTGCGGCCTTCGTGATCGGAAACGGAATGCGGAACGGCATCGTTTTCCACGGTACAGCGCGCGGGCAGGCTTCGGCCTCCATCAAGCGCGATGCGGCGAAGACAAGGATGACGGACAGCATTCCACCCCGGCGAACGGCGGCGTTCGTCCGGCCAGGTGCAAGCCCGGTCGGGAGCGAGCCACCAGACAAAGGGTAACGCCCACAGACGGCTTTTTCCGGATCGCTTGAAAGAGCAGCCGGGAGAGTCGCGGAAAAGCGGAGCGACGGAGGAGTGCCTGGCACTCGACCGGCGCGGATAGGCGGAAGGACGGATAGCGGCGCGACCTTGTGCGAAAGCACGGATCGGCAGCAGCCCAGGGGCTACGCGCCCCGGACGGCATCCAGCCAGACGCCCGCCAAGCGCAGAGCGCGCTCCGTCGAGCAAAGCCGCAAGGCGCATGGCCGTCAGCGATGACGGACCAGCCCGAAACGGCCGAAGCGAGACGCGACGAGAAAAGCCAGAGCGGACGTAGAGTGGGGGCCGGCAGCGATGCTGGCCCCCATTTGCTGTTTGGGCTCACACGCGGCACACTGGACTTAATTACAGTTTTTCGACATTCCGGAAAGCTGCTGCGCGTCCGATCGACGCCTAATAGCGGAATTCCTTTCCAGCCCATCTGCTACATGCTTTTTATGGCCGCGCGCCGCCGCGCCGGCTATGCTTCTCCAATGGAAGTAACGCCGCCAGCTTTAAAATGCTCCATCGCTGAAGGGGACTTCTATGTTGATGCCGATTGTTGCCTCCTGTGCGGCGTGCCAGAGAGCATCGCTCCGGAGATTTTTCGCACAGGTGAACACCATTGCTCGATAGTCCGACAACCATCTTCGCCGGATGAGTTAGACAGAACAATCCGTGCGATGTGGTCGGGCGAAGTCGACTGCGTCCGCTATCGCGGCCGTGATCTCTCCATGCTTGAAAGGCTGGCTCAAGCAGGGATGTCCAGCCAAGCTGACCACGGTAATTCGACAACAGCATCTTTGCTGCTGCGAGACCGCGTGAGCTTCGAAATGCCGGAAACTACGAACCTTCCTGGCGCGGTCCGGATCGCAAGCGAATTCCGTGCCGACATGCGCGCTCAAGCAAATAAGGTACTGCCCTCCTTGTTTGGAAGGCGATCAGTCTGGGTGTCCTGGTCTGGGAATCACTTTCATCGCGTCCGTTTCAGCTACACCAACGGAGGGCGGTTTGTTGCGCGCTTGGGCCCCTCATCGGCATATCAGGGCCTGGCATGGCTGGTTAACGACTGGCTCACTGAAAAAGGGGCGCAGGGCATGCGCTGGGAGGTAGCGGATGTCCCCTCTCCATCGATTTCGACACCCATGTGAGTCCTTGCCAGCGCGCATCTACCACCAGTCAATCCGCCGGCGGTATTCCTCGTTCCTCCTGCTGTCGAAACAGGAACCAAATCCCTCACTTCACCTCCAACTGCCCCCGCACCGCGCCCTTCGGGAAATCGGCGGTATGGACATTGACGTAATAGGCGCCCGGCGCGGCGATGATCTTCTTCAGCAGTTCGGGTTCCATCGCGATGCAATTGTCGCTGTCTTTGCCGGTGACCTCGATCGTGGCAACCGGTTTGCCGTCGCTTCCGGCGTTGCCTTCATGGACGTGGGCCATGGTCGGTTTTTCGGTTTTATCGACCCACAAGGTGAAGCAGAAGTCGCCGGTCTCGTCATCGCCATCGGCCTTGAAGCCGCCAATGCCATCAGGGTCGCCGCCCGCCGTCTCGGCTGCGCCGCCGAGCGTGGCGACAAGCGTTACTGGCTTGGCCATGGCTGGTCCGGTCGCGCCAGTGACAAGAGCAGCCATTCCGGCAATCGCTGCAATATCCGCATGCTTCATCGAGGTCTCTCCTGTTCAGCCCGCTCGCCATCGACTCAGCATGGCTTCAGGGCACCTTCAGGAGACTACACCCTCCCACCGCTTGCGGAAATTCATTGCGCGCAAGCCGTCAGTCCACGCTCCGGTCAGCCACAGGGATAGGCCCCGCCCGTTCCGGTAACCCCCGGCGTGAGGTTGCGGTTGTCGCGGATGAGAAATGCGCCCTCCTTGCGCATAACGGGATTGTCGACAAACAGATCACCCATAAGCCCCTGGTGCTGATAGTAGACTTCGACAAACATCACCGCGCTGTTGGCCGACGCGGTGATCTTGGTCGGTCCACTTCCCATTCCGGCCAGCGCCGTACCGTTCAGCCCGTTTCGCGTGCTGTCATTGCCATAAGCGGATTGCCGCGAGAGCTGTCCGTAGCAGCGCTGCCAGCGAATGTACTGCTTGCCCGTCGCTGCGTCGCGTTCAAGGCTCGACAGAATGATCCTGCCTCGGGTTGCGAATTCAAGCCCTGCCGCCTGCTCCTGCGCGCCACGCATGACCTCGTTGATGTCGGCCTCGCTCACTGTCGGCGTGACCACGCTGTTGTCAGTCTGCCCGATGCGCGAAGCGTTGTCCGCAAGCGAGAGCGCTATCTCGCTGATCTTCATGTCGACAGAGTTCATGTAGGCCACTTCAAGCCCGTAGAGCGCAATCGACAGGATGAACGGCGTGATGATCGCAAATTCGACAACCGAAACGCCTGAGCGATCCCGGGCGAGGCCCTTGGCGCAATGGCCAAATCTGGCGGCAAATGTCTTCAGCATACGCGCGGTGTCGATCCGTAACTGCCGTCCTGCAGAGCGAAAGGCTGGTTGCGTTTCACCGCCGTCGCGGAAATCTCGCGGCGGCTCCAGTCAAGCGGCAGGAGAGGAACGGCAAAAACGGGATCGTATTGCACCCGCACCGTGTAGACGATCACATCGTTAGCGCCGCCATTGCCGGACCGCCCCAGGTCTTCGTCCCACGATTCGTTACCGTTCTCGTCCGTATACCCCTCGCCCGGTGAGCACGCCCCATCGCCGTTCTTGTCGTCTAGCGGCTCTCCCTTGTTGGTGCGAGCAAAGTCATAATAGCTCTTGCGGGTGGAAGTCACCTGCGCACCGGGCACGATCGGGCGCATGGCGCTGACGACCTTGGCGTCGGCGACGGAAGTGTCGCCGGTCTCCAACGTGGAATCGCGTGCTGCCTTCTCGACCGCGCCATCGAGAACGCCCTTGGCGTAAACCATCTGGCCCAGGTCAAGGCAGCCCACCAGCGCCAGCAGGAACGCCGGGACCACGATTGCAAATTCGATGGTGGTAACGCCGGCGTCCTCGCCGCGCAGGGTACGAAGGTTCTTCATTGGTACACCCGCAATTCGCCCACGTTCTTCGCGATTTCCTGGAAGGCACTGTTCAGCTGTGTAGCGTTGGTGGCCAGAAACGAGCTGTTGCTCGATGCACAATAGGTCAGATCGGAAGTGAGGCTCGAAGCAAAGGCGATCACCCACACGCGGAACCCCTTGTCCTTGGCGTTGTCGCATAGGGCGCGGAAGCGCAGCGTGTGGCGCGCAGCCTGGTTGCTCGAGCCATCGTCGGTTATCCGGCGATCATGCCATTCTATGCCATAGCTCGATTGGATCGTGGTGCTTGGCTCCATCTGCCCGTCGGTCATGAAGATGATGTGGCGCGAAACCTTGCCACCGTTGGTCGGCGCGATGTTCACGGTGTCGGCCCATGGTCCCTGCGGCGAACTCAACCGCAGCCCCCACAGCATGCCCAGATCGTGGTAGGTCGAACCGGCAGCAGCAAGGGCATCGGCATAGCTGTAGAACGCCGACTGGTTCATGGTGGACAGCAGTTGCGCCTGATGGGGGCAATAGGACGAGGCCTTGCTCCCTTGCGAGGTCTGCACGGCATCGGTGAGATATGTTGTGCCCCATACCGTCGTCGTTCGATAGTAGGCCAGTTCAGGCCACATCGGACCCCACTTGGTTTCAGGATTGCCATCCGGAACTAGATCGACGTCAAGGTCCAGCGCCGTCGAAGGCGACATGCCCGTGACGCTGGAGTAGCTGATGCTGCTCGTGGCATCGCTTTCGCGCTCCTCGATGCAGCCTCCCCAGGTGTAGCTGGCTGCTGTCCCGTTGCTGCCGTTGGGTTTGCTGACCGCCGTGAATGTCTTGTAAACGCTGGTATCGACGTTGCTGACTTGCCGGTAAGCCCAGTTCGAGAATTCCTGCCGGGTGCGCGTCTCGTAGATCGGATCCGAAGTGGCATAATTGCGCGTGATGAAGTTGCGTGTTGTATAATAGTAGAACACGCGCCAGCGGTTGTTGTTCTGTTGCTGGCAGACATATGTGGTCTTGCGCTGAGGTTGGGTGGTTGTGGTGGTGACAACCTGCTGCCCCGCCCCATTCGTCGTCGTGCTGGACGAACTTGTCGCGCTGCCGTTGTTGGCCCAGGCAACATCGGCAGGGCGCGCGTTGTTGCAGGTGGCCTGCGAATTATAATTGGTCGAACTGTGCTGCGATGTGCTGCCGATCGTCTCGGTGGAGTATGTCTGCTCGCTGGTATTGACCGCTGCAGACCAGCCGGTGAAGACCTGCTCGGTAATCGTGTTGAATACCGGCTCGCGCGTCTGGATCGGCCACGTGTCGGCCAGATATGCCGGGTTGAGATTGTAGATCAGGCGCCCGACGTTTACCGACGAGCTGTAGGGAACAAACGAATAGCGAATTCGCGCGTTGGAGCCTTGCGTGGCCGTGGCAACCGTATCGTAGAAGTTCTTCATTGCCACGCGCAGCGCCTGAATGCGGGTCTGGCTGGTGCCGGAAAGCGTGTTGCCCATGGAGCCGGTGGTATCGAGCACCATGGTAATGTCGCTGTTGCCCACACCCATCGTGGCGCTGCAGGCCACGCTGACAGGGATCGTGTCCACGCCGAGCAGATTCATTACTGCCGTCTGGACCGTCGTCGCAGCCGTTCCCGAGATCAGATTGCCGCCATTGGTCGACGCCGTGGTAAACGTCGTCCCGGTCGCGCCAAGCTCACCTTCCACGAAGTTGGTATTGAAGTAGGCATTCGCCTGGTTCCGGGCGGCAGCGTCATAGCCATTGGTCGTAACGGCGCGGCGGCCAGCAAGCGTGCCGGCATCACAGGCTGACTGCAACCGGTTGCGCGCCTTGTAGACGCGGTTGATATCAAGCCCGCCGCCGATCAACGCGACGATGACCGGCACGCTAGCAGCGGCGATCGGCAGCACGCTGCCGACATTGCTCGCAAAAAGCCTTTCGATGAACCTTGCCATGCCGTCCCGCTTGCCCCTGCCATTTCTGACATTGGCTAAAACGGCGCTCGACGGTTTCCAGAACCTTACCTTTATCGGGAATTCATAGGAGCTTTAGTCGGATTTAATCCGTAGTTTTATCAATAGAAACAAACAGATATCTTAACCATCTTTTGTGCGTGAAAAGGCCTGCCATCCGTAAGCTCTGATCTCTTCACTATCGGCGCCAGCCAAGGGAGGGAAAGAGACAGATTTACCATTTTCGGAAACCTCGAAGCGTACAGGCGCGGCCTGCTCGAAATAGGCGCCCTCAACCGGGTGCTCGCGTCGGCGGAAGAAGCGTGTCTCCTGAAGATGGGGATCATTCATCACGTCTGCCAGATCGCGTACGGCTTGCGCAGGGATCTGGGCAGCATGACACCGCGCCAGTAACTCCGCAGTCGGCAAGGCCGGCGTGAAACGCGCTATCGCCTGGTACAATTCCGGCTGCGCCTTGAGCCGAAGCTGCGGCGTCGAGAGATGCTCCTGATCGAGGAAGTCCGGCTGCCCCAGCAGCGTGAAGATGCGTATCCACGCATCGTCGGTATAGGCAACGATGCTGATCCAGCCATCGGCTGTCGGGAAAGGCTGGCGATCGGGATCGACCTGCCGTGGGTATCCTGCGGGTCCATTGGGCGGATCGAATGTCAGGCCACCAAGGTGTTCAAGCAGCATGAAGCTTGAAAACACCTCGAACATCGGCACTTCAACCCGTTGTCCTTCGCCCGTCCGCTGCTTGTGCACGATGGCAGCCATTGCGGCATAGGCGGCATGCAGTCCTGCCACCTTGTCAGCGATCAGCGACGGAAGATAGCGCGGGCGCGGGTTGCCGTCGACCCGAGGCAACAGCGTGGCGGTGCCGGTGGCCGCCTGGATCACGTCATCATAGGCCTGCAGGTCTGCATAAGGACCATCCTGGCCAAAGCCGACGCAGTGGACATAGATCAAACCGGGATTGATCGCCTTGAGCGCCTCGTAATCCAGCCCGATCCGCTCGAGCGCCTTGCCCCGCACGTTCACCACGAACACGTCTGCATCGCGCAGCAGGTCGAGCATCACGGCCCGGTCGCCCTCGTCCTTCAGGTCGAGCGCAACGGACTTCTTGCCACGGTTGAGCGCCATCCACGCCGGTGCCATGCCCGGCGTGACAGCCGCTCTTGCCGACCAGCGAAACGCATCGCCAATGCCTGGCGCTTCGACCTTGATCACGTCCGCACCCAGATCCGCCATGATCTGCGTGGCGTATGGGCCGAAGACCACGGTTGTCAGGTCAACAACACGGATGCCCTCGAGGAGAACCGGATTTTCCGCCACCTGCCCTGTCCCTTCAGTCGAACGCAAAGCTGTTTGCCTTTTCACCCGTCGTAATGACCACGGGTCTGCCAAGCGGATCGCGCTCCAGCATCGCTGCAACGGTGGTGGCATCGCGTGTGGTGGCAACGAAGCGTCCGCCAGTGTCGAGTTCACCGATCACGATGGCCTGCTCCGGCACGCCTTTGGCGAAGGTCACCGTATATGTGCCGATGCGGCCGTTCCCTTGCGGCGCGAGCGCCATGGCGGCCTTGGGGACTGCATCGAGTTCAGCTTGCAGTTCCGCACTCAGGCACCCCGGCCATTCACGCGGGTCGCTGGACAGCACCGCTGCGCCGTACTTGGACTGGAAGCCGCCGTTCATGCCTACCAGGCCCTTGGCTCCAGGCTTGCCTCGCAAGATTTCGACCATGCTTGCCAACGCATGCGTGGAGTAGTTGTTGCCGGCTCCGCCGAAGTAGGGGAGACCGCCAGTAACCGTCAAACTACGCGGGTCATCTGCAGCAAGGCCAAGGCCGTCGATCGCGGCATTGAACACCGGGACGGGGAAGCAGGAATAAAAGTCGAAAGCTGCGATTGCATCGGCCGTCACGTTCGCCTGCGACAAGGCGGCGGCAATGGCGGCATTTGCAGCGGGATAGGCCCCGATATCCGGCCGCTCCAGCAGTTCCCGCTCTTTGGCCAGGGCAGCCCCGTGAAGATATATCCACCTGGTCTCAGGCACCCTCGCCGCGCGGGCGGCCTTGATTGACATCAGCACGAGCGCTGCCGCCTGATTGACCTGGTCGCGCGAGACCAGCTTGAGAGGATAGGGATCGCTGATCATCCGATTGCGCTCGCCGGGAGTGGCGATTTCATGCGCACTCATCGGCTTGACCGCGGCTGCGCTGTAACGGTTTGCTGCCGCAACTTTCGTGAACGGCGCGAACAGTTTCCCCATCGCCTCGGCATAGGCCTCGCGCGATAGGCCAAGACGGGCTCTCCGGGCATTCTCGCACAATGCGTAAGCCGTTACCGGCGCACGAATGCCATGGGCAATGCTGGCTGCCGAAAGGGTGCCCTCAAAGCCCCTGCCCTTGTCGATCCACTCGACGCCGGTGGCATCGGGATCATCGCTCTCGGCCCAATCCCGCGTCTCGCCCTTGGCCACGAGATGGCGCACGGTCGAGATCGCCTCGCTGCCGAACATCAAGGCTGCCGACACGGCACCTGTCGCGATGCGGTTCCCAAGATCGGCCAGCAAGGCCAGCGGAGACTGTCCCCCCACCTTCTCGAGGATGGCGACTTTCGGCTTGATGCCCAGCCTTCGCGCAACTGCCAGTGGCAGCTTGTCCGCCCGCCCGAACGGGACTTGCATCGCTCCGGATTCCTCGAACGTCCTGATCGAACCGAGGGCCTGCACCTGCGCTGCAACTGCCGCACCTGCCTGCGTGTCGGCAAGAGCCTCCCGGGCGGCCGCAGCGGCCAGATCGGCAAACGACAGGCCGACATATCCAGGATTGTCGACCCGTTCGACG
The DNA here is from genome assembly GCF_058793515.1 of Novosphingobium sp. GW835-FHT14H07. Taxonomy (NCBI): domain Bacteria; kingdom Pseudomonadati; phylum Pseudomonadota; class Alphaproteobacteria; order Sphingomonadales; family Sphingomonadaceae; genus Novosphingobium; species Novosphingobium sp. GW835-FHT14H07. The sequence continues at coordinate 14,308 of NZ_JBXAFX010000011.1, read as the reverse complement.
AACTGGCCGACACCGACAATGACCGGGGTATTCTCCGACAGGGGCATGGCATCCTTTCGCTTTTTCCCGCCAAGCTAAAAGCGCCGGACCGCACCGTCCAATCGATTTAATCTTTCGATTTATAGAGTGTTCGAATATATCGAGTTCATGCAGCCCGATGTCGATCTGAAAGCTATCCGGTGCTTCCTCGCTCTTGCGCAGGAATTGAGCTTCGGCCGTGCGGCGAAGCGCATGAACCTGACGCAGCCCAGCCTTTCGGCACAGATCCGCAAGCTCGAGGAACAGATCGGCCAGCGCCTGTTCGACCGGACAACGCGCGCGGTCCAGCTATCGCCCGTTGGCACGGCACTGCTCGACCAGGCCGGTACCTTCGTCGCCCAAGCCGATGCCTTCGCCGCCCAACTTGCCGCTTGGCGGGATCGCCCTGATCGCCGGATCGTCCTCGGCGCGCCAATCTATACGTTCGAACTGCCTCAGCACGGAGCGCTGCTATCGGCGATCGCGCGCGAGCTTCCGGACATATCGCTGCGGGTGGACAACGATTTTGCCTATTCGCTTTGCGAGGGGCTGATCAAGGGCACCGTCGATCTTGCCATGGTGGTTGCCGCCGTCGTGCCTCACGACAAGTATTTGGCCGACATGGCCCGCCAGCAATGCGGCGAACTCGAAATTCCGGATGGTTTGCCTCGCCTGACTCTCAGCCGCGAACCGATCGGCCTGGCCATTCCGCAAGAGCACCCTCTCGCCCGGTTCGACGTCGTGCCGCAGGCAGCTTTGTCCGGATCGGTCATCGCGATGCTCGCCCCGCTGCACGGCAAGAGTCTGTATCAACCGATATCGACGTGGCTTGCGGCTGCCGGGGCGACGGGCTTCCTCCCGCCCGAAGCACACGCCTTTGCGCTGGAACGATATTGCCGCGAATATCGCATTCCGGCGATCTCCATCGCGCAGTTTCGCCCGAAGGATCACGGAAACGTCGTTTATCGACCCGTCGGGGGCCTTTCCATCCTCACCGAACTGGCGGTGCTGCGAAGCAACCGTCAAATGCGCGCGGCAAGCGAGATGCAGCTCTGGAAAATTGCAGAATCCCTTGTGCCTCAGGCATTTGCCGACTGACCATCGGGTGCCTTGCGCGGGCGCGTTTGCGCCATAAGGGCTCGCGCGCCGGTGGACATATGCTGACGCAGGAAGCGGCTTGCCGCGCTGGCGTCGGTATAGCCGAGGCGATGCGAAAGTTCGGTCAGGTTGGGTCGTCGCGCGGTGCGAAAGTATTCGTCGGCAGTATGCTTTCGCACCTGTTCGAGAATCACTGCGAAGCTCGTGCCCCTTTCGGCAAGGCGGCGCTGGAGGCTCTGCGGAGAAAGGCCGGCAAGCCCGGCAACATGCGGCAGGTTTGCCCGCCGCTCCGTCAGGTTGGTGGCGATGAAGTAGCGCACCTGCTGCATGAGATCGCCCGGCCATTGGCTATCGGCCTGGGCCAACTGCTTTTCAAGGTAGCGAACCATGTTGGGATTGGCCCGCTGCGAAGGCCGATGCAGATCCGACTTGCGGAAGACCAGCGCACAGCGATCCGACCCGAACTCGATCGGACAACGAAACACCGCCTGATGATATCGCCAACTCTGCGGCGCGGGATGATCCAGCTCCAGCCTGATCGGCGTCCATTCCTCACCAAGGAGCATCCGCATGATGCGTAACTGGAGTGTCAGCGTGGCCTGCAGGAATTGCGAGCCGCCAAACCGCGCAGGCACCATGAGAACATGGCGCAAGGCCGCCTCATGCCCGGTAATATCCGTGCTCGAACGCATCGCCGCACTTTCGAGGTGCATGTAGCGTCGCGTTATCCGTGACGCCTCGTCAAGAGTGGTGCAATGATCCCAAAGCAGGCTGATCGGGCCGAAGCCGCGCACATTGCACCACATGGAGAAGGCCACGCCAAGATCATCGCGGCCGGATGCGATCGCGGCAGCCTGCAGAACGTCTACGTGCGCACTTGCCGGCAGCCATTCCGCCTCGTTCGCCTGTTCCACGTGGGCAAAGACGTCGGGAGGGCAAAGGCTCCTCAGATCAAGCCCCGACACTTCCGCGAAGTGGGCGAACTGGCGCATGGCGCTGGCATGAGCGAGACCGCTTTCCGATTCCATCATGATGCAATCTGACAATACTGTGCCGCGATCCGTCAAGATCAATTAAACGATTAAACGCACAATGCCGCTGCAGTCAGCTTCTGTCCAGTCCGGGACAGCGTCTGGAACACCAATTACAGCCGCCACAAGGCGGCGCATGGGAGGCAGCCTTGAAAGCATTGTACTTGCGTAACGCAGCACTGGCCGCAATCGCGGCTTCGGTCACTTTGCCGAACCTGGCGCACGCCCAGCAGGCCGAAGAGCAATCTGCCCCCGGCCTTGCCGAGATCATCGTAACGGCACAGCGCAGGACCGAGAATCTTCAGGACGTGCCGATCGCGATAACTGCGGCCAACGCCGAAACACTCGCCCAGGCGCGCGTCGAGAACGTCGCGAACATCCAGGCCATCAGCCCCTCGATCAGCTTCCGCGTCACCAACATCGCAACCTCGAGCGCGAACCTCATCATCCGTGGTCTGGGCACGACCGGAAACAGCCGCTCGTTCGAAGGCTCGGTCGGCGTCTTCATCGATGGGGTCTATCGCACCCGCGCGGCAGCGGCGCTGCAGAACTTCCTCGACATCGACAACCTTCAGGTGCTGCGCGGCCCGCAGGGGACCCTGTTCGGCAAGAACACCACCGCCGGCGCCCTGTTGCTCGCCTCGGCATCACCCTCCCTCAACGACGTCAATGGCGCCGTTGAAGTGACCTACGGAAATTACGACACCCTGATTGCCCGCGGCGCCGTCAATGCTCCACTCTCGGACAAGGTTGCATTCCGCATCGCCGGGCTCGCCTCGTCGGCCGATGGCTTCTTCACCGACAGCACCACCGGCCAGAGCCTCAACGACAACAAGACCCGAGCGGTCAAGGCGCAGCTGCTGTTCGAGCCGAGCGAGAACCTCACCGTCCGCCTGATTGGCGACTACTCGCACAGCCAGGGCAACTGCTGCTACGCCACCTCGGCCTTCATCGACGGTCCCACCCAGCCGATCATCGATCTGCTGACGCTCTACCAGCCAGCCAGCAGCCAGCAGTTCCTTGGCGTGCTTGCCGGCCTGATCCCGGCCTCGTCGATGACGCCGACCGGTCGCAAGCTTCCTGCCCGCGATCCCTCGAAGTTCGAGCAGACCCTGAATGGCAATGGCCAGCAGGAGATCGAGGATTACGGCGGAACCATGCTGATCGACGCACAGGTCGGCGAAGGCACGCTGAAGTCGGTCACGGCATTGCGCCAGTTCACCGTCGACCAGCGCGATCTCGACCCCGATTTCTCGGGCGCCGACATCTTCCGCTACAATGAAAGCTTCTCCAGCCGCTTCATCTCGCAGGAACTGACCTACAACACGAAGATTCCGGCGCTCAACGCCGAGGCAGTCTTCGGACTGTTCTTCTCCGACGAGAAGCTCAAGATGGGCCGCAGCCTGCCATGGGCGAACCAGGCGCAGTTCTACTGGGATGCGATCTTCGCCAGCCTCGGCGTCGCCCCGGGCACTGCATACGCTGCTCCCGGTACATGGACCACCGAGCGCATGGGCGGCACGGCCAAGTCCTACGCAGGCTTCGCCCACCTCGATTTCGCGGTGAATGACAAGTTCAACGTCATTGCTGGCGTGCGCTACTCGATCGAGAAGAAGCGCGGCTTCTTCAACAACGCCTTCTATCGCCCGATCCCGACGGATGTATTCACCCTGCTCGGTATCGCCCCATCGCCGGCATACGACGCCACGACGACCAACAAGGCGCTCTCGGGCACCCTCGGCGTCCAGTACCGCCCGACTGACGACATCATGCTCTATGCGACGTACAACCGCGGCTTCAAGGCGGGCGGCGTCAACATGGACGTCAATGCGGCAGGCACGCTGATCAACAACGCCGCTGTCTACAATGCCCTGCCTGCCGCAATCCGCATCGGCTTCTTCGGCAATGCGCCAGCACAGGCACCGCTGAACCCGCGCTACAAGCCGGAGAAGGTCAACGCCTTCGAAGTCGGCGGCAAGTTCCAGTACCTCGATGGACGGGCTCGCACCAACATTGCGTTCTTCTACTATGACCTGTCCGACCTCCAGATCGCGCAGTTCATCGGGCTGCGCTTCACAGTGCTCAATGCCAAGTCGGCGAAGGACTACGGTCTCGAGATCGAGAACCTGTTCCAGATCACCGACACCCTGACGCTCGGCCTCGATGGTACGTGGATCCCGCATGCCCAGTACGGGAAGGATAGCAACATTGACCCCGTCCTGTCGGACTCGCGTTTCCGCTTCAGCCCGAAGTTCTCTGGCAACGCCACGCTGAACCTCGATCAGCCGATCAACGACAACCTCAGTGTGCTGGCTCGCGTGCAGGCACAGTATCAGAGCCGCCAGCTGATCAGCACCGCGACTACGGCTGAACAGGGCCCGGTCACCCTGGTCAACGCCAACCTCGGGTTCAAGCTGCCGAAGACCGGCCTGCTGATCGAAGGCTGGGTGCAGAACCTGTTCGACAAGACCTGGTTCACCCAGTCATTCCCCACCCCGCTCCAGACCGGCGATCAGAACGCCTATCCCGGAGCGCCTCGCACCTACGGCATCCGCGTCCGCGCCTCGTTCTGACGTTGCAGGAATGGATGCAAAGACCCTCGCTATCGGAAGACAGCGAGGGTCTTTTGCGTGGCGACCGGACCGTTAAGCTGATTGCACAGAGTGGCATGCAGCGGCCGAAAGGGAGAGCGATGATCGACGATACAGACTTCACCGGCAGGCATGTCCTTGTCGTTGGCGGCTCCAGCGGCATTGGCAACGGCATCGCACAAGCCTTTCGTGCACGCGGCGCCGCAGTCCACGTCTGGGGAACCCGGCCTGGCGCAGAAGACTATGATCCTGCCGATGGGTCTGATCTCTCCGGTCTCGGTTACACCTGCGTCGATGTCGGCAATCCCGATGCCATCGCGGCAGCCCCTTTTCCTTACTCCAGCCTCGACGTACTCGTCCTCTGCCAGGGCACGGTGGTCTACAAGCGCGGCGAGTTTGCGCGGGAGGGCTGGGACAAGGTCATGGCCGTCAATCTCGACAGCGTAATGCACTGTTCGATGAAGTTCCGCGCGCAGCTTGGCGAAAGCAACGGCTCGATCATCGTCGTCAGTTCGATCTCCGGTCTCAAGGCCAATATCGGCAACCCGGCCTATGCCGCGTCAAAGGCCGGCGCGATCAGCCTGACCAAGACACTTGGGCAGGCGCTCGCTGCCGAGGGCATCCGCGTCAATGGCCTCGCCCCCGGTCTGGTCGATACAAAGCTGACCAAGGTCACCACCGCCCACCCGCAGCGCCTCGAAGGGGCCCTTGCCAGCATTCCGCAGCGCCGGATGGGCACTCCTGCCGACATGGCAGGTGCCGCAATCTTCCTCGCCTCCCCGCTTGCCTCTTACGTTACCGGCCACACCCTCGTGGTCGACGGCGGCCTCTCGCTCTGAAAGATTGCCGGATGCACTTCGAACATACCGACAAGGTCAAGGATCTTCTTGCCCGCCTCGAAGCCTTCATGGACGAACACGTCTATCCGGCCGAGCAGGACTATTACGACTTCGTCCATGACCAGCAGAATCTCTGGGCCGAATGGCCGGGGATGGAACCGCTCAAGGAAAAGGCCCGCGCGGCCGGCCTGTGGAACCTGTTCCTTCCTCACGAATATGGTGCGTGGTCGCCCGGCCTCACCAACCTTGAATATGCGCCCTTGGCCGAAGTCATGGGCCGCGTGCCGTGGTCCAGCCAGGTGTTCAACTGCTCTGCGCCCGATACCGGCAACATGGAAGTCCTCGCCAAGTTCGGCAGTCCCGAACAGCAGGAGCGCTGGCTGCGCCCGCTCCTCGAAGGCACGATCCGTTCCGCCTATGTGATGACCGAACCGCAGGTGGCCTCGTCGGACGCTACCAACCTTGAACTCTCGATCATTCCCGATGGCGATGACTACGTGATCAACGGGCGCAAGTGGTGGATTTCCAATGCCATGCACCCCCGCTGCGAACTCATGATCGTCATGGGCAAGACCTTCTTCGACGGACCGCGCCACAGCCAGCACTCGCAGATCCTCGTTCCGCGCAATACGCCGGGAGTCACCGTGGTCCGCCACCTCAAGGTCTTCGGCTCGCACAATTCACCGGGCGGCGAGGTCGAGCTGCGCTTTGACAACGTCCGCGTGCCCCGCGCAAACATGGTCCTCGGCGAAGGACGCGGCTTCGAGATCGCCCAAGGTCGCCTCGGGCCGGGCCGCATCCATCACTGCATGCGCTCGATCGGCCAGGCTCAGCGCGCGCTCGAATGGATGGCCCGCCGCGCCGACAGCCGTGTCGCCTTCGGCAAGAAGCTGGCCGACCAGTCGAGCGTGCGGCAGGACGTCGCCCGCTCGTTCTGCCAAGTGGAGATGGCGCGGCTGCTCACGCTCAAGGCTGCCGACGCGATGGATCGCAAGGGCAACAAGGAAGCGCGAGACCTGATCGCCGCGATCAAGGTCGTCGCTCCCTCGATGGCGCAGCAGGTCGCTGACCGCGCGATCCAGGTCCACGGCGGCATGGGCGTCAGCGAGGACGGCCCGATGGCCTATTTCTTCACGCTCAATCGCTACGTTCGCCTCACCGACGGGCCGGAGGAAGTCCACATGAGCCAGCTGGGCAAGCTCAAGATCGCCGAATACGTCGCCTCGAACGCCCGCTGAAGGACCCGCTGTCATGAAAGCCCTTCGCTACTACGGTGCCCGCGACATCCGCCATGAAAGCATGGACGATCCGCTGCCGCAGTCTGACCGGGACGCAATCGTCAAGGTCGATGCCTGCTCGATCTGTGGCTCCGACCTCCACATCTACCACGGCCACGGCTTCTCCGAAGACGTCGGCTTCTGTGTCGGCCACGAAGCCGTGGGTGAAGTGGTCGAGGTGGGCCGCGGCGTCCATTGCCTGAAGGTCGGCCAGAAGGTGATGATTCCGGCAGCGGTCGGCTGCGGCGCCTGCCGCTCATGCCTCGCAGGCGTCGTCAACACTTGCGAGAACAACGGATCGGGCTGCTACGGCCTTTCGGCAAAACTCCAGGGCTCCCAAGCCGAAGCGGTGCGCGTGCCTGCCGCCGATGCCAATGCCGTTGCGATCCCGGACGGGATCAGCACCGATCAGGCACTGATGATGACCGATGCCCTCGCCACCGCATGGTTCGGCGCGCGGCAGGCTGACATCCGCCCTGGCTCGTCGGTCGGCGTGATCGGCCTCGGCCCGATTGGCCTGATGGTGGTGGAAAGCGCCTTCGTCATGGGTGCGCATGTCGTCTACGCGATCGATCCGGTGCCCGAGCGCCGCGCAATTGCCGAAAGCCTCGGCGCGATTGCCCTGCACCCGGACGAGGCCGCTGCGCGGATAAAGGAAGACACGCACGGCAAGCGGCTGGACTGCGTTGTCGAAGTCGTGGGCGCCGATGCCACGGTGGACATGGCGCTGCGTCTGGTGCGCGTGCGCGGCACTGTCTCGGTGATCGGCGTCCAGCAGTCGCGACGCTTCCCCTTCCCGCTTGAACGCGCCTTTGCTGGCGGTCTTACCTTCCGCGTCGGCACCTGCTCCGTGCCCGAGGAACTGCCGGCGCTTTTCCCGCTGGTCGCCTCCGGCCGCCTCAAGCCAGAACGCTACATCAGCCACCGCTTGCCGCTGTCACAGGGCGCCGAAGCCTACCGCCTGTTCGAAGCGCGCGAGGCAGGTGCGCTCAAGATGGTGCTGACGCCAGACTAGCGCTTGCGCCGTGCCGCAAACCACGGCCCGATCCGGCGCATCGCCTTTTCCACCAGAGGCGTCGAAACCGCGAAGCTGAAGCGGATGAAGCGTTTGCCGTTGACCGGATCGAAGTCGATCCCCGGCGCGGTCGCAACGCCCGTATCGCGCAGCAGCTCTTCGCACAGCGCCAGGCTGTTGTCGGTGAACTCGCTCGCATCGGCATAGATGTAGAACGCGCCATCGGGCGGCGCGATGCGCCCCAGGCCCATCGGCGGCAGCGCTTCCAGCAGGATCGAGCGGTTCCGCGCATATGTCTCGACATGCCCGTCCAGCTCGTCACGACACTCGAACGCCATGAGACCGGCCTTCTGCGCCAGCACCGGCGGCGTCAGGAACAGGCTGCCCATTCGCGCCCGCGCCGCGTCGATGAGCGAGGCCGGCACGACCAGCCAGCCGAGCCGCCACCCGGCCATGCTGAAGTATTTCGAGAACGAATTGACGATCACTGCGTCGGGCAGATGCTCGAGCATCGACGCCGCCTTCGCGCCGTAGCTCAGCCCGTGGTAGATTTCGTCGGAGATGACCTTGATACCCTTCCGGCGACAGACCTCTGCGATCGCGGCCAGTTCTGCCGGCTCTATGATCGTCCCCGTCGGATTGGCCGGGCTCGCCACGATCAGCCCATCGGGCACCGGATCAAGCGCTTCGACAGCGGCAGCGGTGACCTGAAACCGCTCTGCCGGGCCGCAATCCATCTCGACCGGCTCGAGGTACATGGCTTTCAACGAATTGCGGTAGGCAACATAGCCCGGCCGGGCCAGAGCAATGCGCGCACCCGGCCGGAACAGGCACGACAACGCCATGACGAAAGCCGGCGAAGCACCGCACGTCAGGATCACCTGCTCGCGCTCCACCGTCACGCCATAGTTCTCGGCATAGCTCAGGGCGATGCGGTCCTTCAGGGCCACGCTTTCCCAATAGCCCATCGCCTCGCTGTCCAGCACCGCGTGCGCCAGCGCAATTGCCTTGGCCGGAGCGCCGGTCGAAGGCTGGCCGAACTCCATGTGGATGACACTGTCGCCCGCTGCCTCCATATCGTGCGCGATGCGGGAAACGGCGATGGCGTGAAACGGTTCGACTTCGGCGATCATGGCAGCGTGCTAGTTGCCGCCGAAACAAGTTGCAACCCTGCCGGCCGCGCCGATAACCTGCCGCCGATGCAGCGCCTCAAACTGAAGATCCAGCTCTACTGCGGCAACGAGATCGCGATGGGTCCCGGCAAGGCCGACCTGCTTGATGCGATTGACCGCGAAGGCTCCATTTCCGGCGCCGCGCGCGCCATGGACATGAGCTACCGCCGCGCGTGGCTGCTGGTCGATGCCATGAATCGCTGCTGGCGCGAACCTCTGGTCCAAACCTCTCCCGGCAGCGCAAAAGGCGGCGGAGCCAGGCTGACTGCATTGGGCATTGCCGTTCTGCACCACTACCGGGCGCTGCAAGAACGCCTGCAAGGAAGCTCCGAATGCGCAGCTTATCTGGCCCTCGCAGAGGCGCTCCTGGCGGAACCGAAGGCAAGCCGCAAAGGTGACAGGACTTGAAATCGCACACGAATTGCCGCTGCGCAGAGCTCGGCAACCTGGCAGTCATTGGCATGGGCTCTGAGCCAGACGAGGAAGTGCTAGGTTCGCTTGATCTTGTTAGCGAACACGGAGGCCTGCAATGGTGGCTCTACATGTCCCGGTGCAACCAATGCCAACAGTTCTGGATGATCGCGCAAGAAGAAAGGGTTCATGACAATTTCTGCCTGAAGCGCATTGATGCCGAGGATGCAGCACGGATCGTCACGGATGCTATCTGGCCTGAAGACTTTCTTGAGTTTGGCGCGGTGCTACGACTGGAACGTGAATGCGGACAGGTTGCACACTTCCTGGATCCGAACTGCCACGCATTGGTGGCCACCGCTCACGAGCTGAAACGTGAACGACCGGACATCACATCGGACGAAATTGGCTACTTGCTCGCCATAAGGCCATCACATGCCGCCAGATTGCTGGCCCAGAAGCCTTGATAACTACCTAGCGCCCCACCGGCCCCTTCCACAGCACGCCGTCCTTCATCACCAGCGATACCTTGCGGATCGCGGCAATGTCGGTGAGCGGATTACCCTCGACCGCCACCAGATCGGCCAGCATTCCCGTCTTCACGCTGCCCAGCCGGTCACCGATGCCAAACATCTTCGCGTTGCCCGATGTCGCTGCGATTGCCACTTCGGCGGGCGTCATGCCCCCCTTCACCATCAGTTCGGCTTCCCGCGCGTTGTCGCCATGGGCGTAAACGCCGACGTCTCCGCCCATGCAGATGGCGACACCGGCCTTGCGCGCCTTGGCGAGGGCCTCGAACCCCTCCTGCACGCCCTTGGGCACCGGCGCCTCACCATTCCATCCGCGATAGCGTGCAATCGCATCGCCTGCGGCAAGCGTCGGACAGAAGCCCACGCCCTTGGCCTTCATCGCCGCGAACACGTTAGGCGTCCCTTCGTCGCCATGCTCGATCGTGTCGACACCGGCTGCGACGGCACGACGCATCCCCTCTGCCGTGCTGGCGTGGGCGACAACCTGCCGTCCGGCACCGTGCGCAGCCTCCACCACAGTTTTAAGCTCCGCTTCCGTAAAGGTTGGCCTGCTCGGTTCGCCAGGTCCCCAGCGATAATCGGCATAGACCTTCACCAGGTCCGCCCCGGCGCCGATCTGCCGCCGCACGGCATTGATCAGGTCTGGCCCGCCAGCCTCCTCCGCACCAAGCGGCACCGTCACCCCCGGCTCGAACCCTCTGGGACCATAGGCCCCCGGCGCAACGATGGCGCGCGTCGCCACCAGCATGCGTGGCCCGGGCACGATGCCCTGCTCGATCGCCTGCTTCAGTCCCACATCGGCATAGCCAGCGCCTTCGGTGCCGAGATCGCGCACCGTGGTGAAGCCCGCCAGCAAGGTCACCCGCGCGTGAACCGTGGCGCGCGCCGTACGCAGCGCCAGAGACTCATGCAGGACCTGATCGTCCCACGGCGTTTCGTTGTAGGGGTGCAGGAACAGGTGCGAGTGCCCCTCGATCATGCCCGGCATCAAGGTGGTGCCTGGCAGCGCAATGACCGAAGCCTCGACTGGCGCGACAATGTCAGGACCGACCGCTTCTATGCGGTTGCCCCTTACCAGAACCGCCCAGCCCTTGCGCAGCACTCCGGTCTCACCGTCGAATACGGCGTCAGGCCGCAACAGGGTCAGCGCCTCGGAACGCTCGCCGGCAAACGAAGGAGCCGCAACGGTCAGCGTCAGGGCAGCAGCAAGAACCTGTAGGACAATCCGCATTCGCCATCCTTTCGAATGGCGCCATCATACCTGCGCAACAAGAAGCGGCAACAATCTGCGCCGTCCTTTTTCCTCAATCCGGGTTCAGGCCGCTTCCTCGTGCCGCAGTTCTGCAAGCTGCGCGTCGGTCCGAGGCAAAATACCCATGCCATTTATGGTCCGACGATCGAGATGCTGGAGCTGTATGTCAGGACTTTGGCGGGTAAGATCGCGTAAGTGTTGCACACGGATCACGGCCATCACGCAACCCAGCGTCGCGATCGAAACGCCCAGGCGCCACATGGCGAATTGCCCGCTTTGCACGGTCGACAGGAATTCGGCAAAGCACTGCCATACGGTTGCAGCGCCAAGCAGCTCGGTCGCGCGTTGGCGTGGCGCCGCCAATAGCAGGGAGCACGCGAGGAAGAACGAGCCGACACCGGCCGTCGTCACGCTGAGCTGGTCCGTCACATAACCGAAGCCGAGCGCAACCGCGCTGGCTACTGCGACAACACGGGCGGTGCGGGAAATCTGACCAGGGGTCAGCATGTCGAGTGGGCTACGCATGCGCAGGATCATTGCCCAAGCCTCTCAACAATTCGTTACGGCACGAAAGGTCCAGAAATGATCTCAATAAATCCAAAAATTACAGTCCATAGCAGGACCGACAACGCCAGCGGCAGCCCGAGGCGAACCCAGCCCGAGGCAGTTTCCGTTGGCGAATCACCCTCCGCCTGCCCGAATCGCCCGGCCATCAGTTCTTCCTGTAACTGATGGACGGGTGAACGAACCGGGGCGTCCTCCTGCCGTGCAGGACGGGGCACCGCGATGTTTGGCGCGACGCTCTCGGCTACACCTGAAGGCAGTTTGGCAGACAGTACCGGCGATCCCGACATGGTGGCTCCTCGGCATCACTCTGCCATGAGGTCACCAACGACAGCTCACCACAAACCTAGGGATTTACGCTTAGCCCCGTTGCGCCATTTCGAGCGGTTCGCCACGGACCGGGTAACCCAACCCGTCCGGGATCATCAGCCAGCGACGCCCCTCCCGCTCTTCCACAAACGGACTGATCGTGCCGATCGGTGTCGTCTCGGCATGATTGCGCGCTTCGTCGAAATTGCCGAACAACGCCAGGCGTTCAAGATTCCGCCGCGTCGGAAAGATGACCTTGATCTTGCCTTCTTCGGCAAGATCGAGCGCTTCGCGCGCACTTGCCCAGAAGAGGTGCCGGTTCTCGGTGGCATCAACCTCGATATCGACCGCCCCGGTGCCCAGATCGGCGAGATAGAAGCGGGTGTCGAAAATTCTTTCAGTCCTGTGTTTCGGCCACCAGCGAGCGAAGGGCACCAGCCGATCAATCTCAAGCTCCCAGCCAAACTCTGCCAGTACCGGCGCAAGATCACCGCCCGAGATCAGCATGCGTCGCGCTTCGGCCGCAAGCCTGCCATCGACCTCGCCCGAAATTCCAACCACCAGGCCGGTCTCTTCCAGGGTTTCGCGGACAGCAGCCACTCGCGCCGCCAGATCGCCTAGGTCTCCCCCAGCGCTCTGTCCCAGGCTTTCCGCCAGCGAAAAGTCCGACGGATCGATCTTGCCGCCCGGAAAGACGGTGGCGCCCCCTGCAAACTTCAGGCTGGCATTGCGCTCCACCATGAGAATCTGTGGCGCGCCACCGGCAGGAGCATGCCGAAAGATGATGACGGTTGCCGCCGGAGTGGTCTTGCTCAGCCAGTTTTCGGGCTCGATATCATGCGTTTCCATCCTGGCGATCATGTCCCGCCCGAGCGCGCTTGCCAAGTCTCGAGAAAGTGTCGGATCACTTTACATTTGCCGCTTCAGCCTGATGGTTTCAGGCGCGGACAATCCCGAAAAACAGGCCTTTTCCGCAAACTGGCACGAAGAATGCTTAAGTCATAATGTCCCGAAGAGTAGCTTCTTCTCGAGGCGGAGCCAGTCCCCCCGGTCTCTATGGCTCCGCCTCTCCCGGGACCTCCCTCAAACAGGCAGAGCACAAAAAAACGTATGGCCCGCCCCGTCTGCAAGGGGGATTTTGAAGTGTTCTGATCAGTCTGCGTCAACGTATGCGGTCTCATGGGTGACCCCATGGCCAAGATGGACATCCGCACGTCTGGAGCCACAATAAAGACGCCGGCAACGAGTGCCATTTTTTTGGCCGGGCTTTCCAGACGCCGATCGACTGTCAGGCCATCTTCACGATCCTTCCTGCAAACATCGTTGGCCTATGCACGAAGATGCGTGCGGCCGATCCGGTTATGCCGCGACTGGGTAGCCGCGTTCGAACGTCGCGTCCTTGCGCAAGGCCGCCCATGCGATCCGCGCCAGCTTGTTGGCCAGCGCGACGACGATAGCATTGCGGTGGACTCCTCGCTCGATCATTCCTGTCAACCAGCGCCCCAACGGGGTCTCGCTTCGCGCCAGCGACGGCAATGCTGCTCGGGCACCGTGGATGAGCAAGGTGCGCAAGTAGGTGTTGCCTCGCTTGGAGATGCCGAGCAGCCGCGGCTTGCCGCCGGTAGTATGCTGACGGGGCACCAGACCGAGCCAGGCACCCAGGTCTCGGGCTTTGGCAAAGCTGCTGGCATCGCCCACGGCTGCAATCAGGGCAGTTGCGTTCAGCACCCCGACGCCGGGGATGGATGTGAGCCGCCGGGCAGCCGCGTCATTGCGCGCCAGCTCGACAAACTCGCCGTTCAGCGTTTCCACCCTGGTATCGAGTTCGCGCCATTCGGCACGCAGTTCGGCCACCAACTGGCGCAGACGCGGTGACAAGGTCGTATCCTCATCGGCCAGCAGGGCATCGATGCCGAGTTCCAGCTTGCGCCGCCCAACCGGGAAAATGGTCCCGCGCTCCAGCAGGATCGCCCGCAACTGGTTGGTCAGGCTCCTGCGCTCAGCCACCAGGCGCGAGCGAACCCGGTGGAGCGTCTGGATGTCCAACTGCTCCTGGGTCTTGAGTTCGACGAAGCGCATCGTTGGACGCGAGGCGGCCTCGGCGATCCCCTCGGCGTCGCGGTCATCGTTCTTCTGTGCTTTGACTAATCACGAGGTCCCCATAATGCGGAGGAACGCGGCCTGATTGGCGGATTTTCGCC